>NZ_JBBDGM010000014.1:0-97235 GCF_037204185.1 Microbacterium bandirmense
CCCGCCCCCCCCCCGCCCCCCCCCCCCACCCCCCCCCCCCCCCCCCCCCCCCCCCCCCCCCCCCCCCCCCCGGGGGGGGGCCCCCACAGCACGGGGTCTCGACGGGAACCGGGGGTGTCGGCGAGGTAGGGACGGATGCCGCGCTGCCCGCAGGTGTTACGCGGCGACGGCGGCGAGCGTCGAGATCGCGCTCGTGAAGAAGCCCAGACCGTCGACGCCCGAGCGCATGGCTGCCGCGGTGTCGGGGCCGAAGCCCGGTTCGATCGCGTGCTCGGGATGCGGCATGAGGCCGACCACGTTGCCGGCGGCGTTGGTGAGTCCGGCGATGTCGCGCAGCGACCCGTTCGGGTTCACGCCGGCGTAGCGGAAGGCCACCAGACCCTCGCCCTCGAGCCGGTCGAGTGTGTCGTCCGAGGCGATGTATCCGCCCTCGCCGTTCTTCAGCGGGATGACGATCTCCTGGCCGTCTTCGAAGTCGCTCGTCCACGCCGTGGTGTTGTTCGTCACGATCAGCTTCTGGTCGCGGCGCACGAAGTGCTGGTGGTCGTTGCGGATCAGACCGCCGGGCAGCAGGTGCGCCTCGACCAGCATCTGGAAGCCGTTGCAGATTCCGAGTACGGGCATCCCCTTCGCGGCGGCATCCTTCACCTCGGCCATGATCGGCGACAGTGCGGCGATCGCACCCGAGCGGAGGTAGTCGCCGTAACTGAACCCGCCCGGCAGCACGAGGGCGTCCACGCCGTCGAGGTCGTGTGAGCCGTGCCAGAGAGCGACGGGCTCCGCGCCGGCGACCCGCACGGCGCGCTGCGCGTCGCGATCGTCGAGCGAGCCGGGGAAGGTGATGACGCCGATGCGCACGGTCACGGTGCGACCTCGACGCCTACGACGTCTTCGATCACCGAGTTCGACAGCACGTCCTCGGCGAGGCGACGCGCCTCTGCAAGCACCTCGTCGGTGACCTCGCCGTCGACGGTGAGTTCGAAGCGCTTGCCGATGCGCACCTGCGAGAAGCTCTCGACGCCGAGGCGGGCGAAAGCGCCGGACACGGCCTTCCCCTGCGGGTCGAGAAGTTCGGCCTTGGGCATGACGTCGACGACGATGGTGGGCATACCCTCAATTGTAGGCGATCGCGGCGGGGTGACGATGCCCGAACGGAGGGCTCTGGGCCCCCCGAAGCCGCTCCGTTCGGGCGAGTCGAACAGTCCCCACTCTTCGACCACCCGCAACCGGTGCCGCCGGTGCGGGTCTACCCCCTCAGGTACATAGGCACGATAGTGTCGACGGACACAGACCGCACCGTGGAGAGTGCCCGATGACGGCGCTCTCCAATGCGCTGCGGGTCACCTTCGGGGGGAGGGCAGTCGGTGAAGCTGAGCGAACTGGCGACGCAGAGTGGCACGAGCACGACGACGCTGAAGCACTGGATCAGGGTGGGCATCATGCCCGCAGGGGTGCTGAAGAACGCGACGACCGCGATCTACCAGCAGCGGCACGTGGAGCGGGCGCGGCTGATCATCGTGCTGCGCGACGTGTACGGGGCGTCGACGACCGCGATCAGCGCGCTCACCGGGCTGATCGACGCGGGCGCCCCCACGCTCGACGTCATGAACGCGTGTCAGGCCTTCGCGCTCGGTACGCCCGACGATCTGGCATCCGACCCCGCGTACGCGGCATACCGCGAGCGCACCTATGAGCTGATGCGACGTCGCGACTGGCGCGGGTATCCCGGTGCGGCCGAACGCGGCCTCGCGCATGCGCTCGCGCAGGCGGCGGAGGTCGGGCTCGACTACGACGTGGACACGCTGATGGAGTATGCGGATGCTCTCGAGCCGTTCGCCGAGCGCAACGTGGCGGTGCTCGGACCGGACGGCTCGCCTGACGAGGTCGCGCGACGGATGCTGCTCGCTGTCAACGCCAGGGCGCGGCAGCTGGTGGCGATCAGCAGTCTGGCGCACGCGGCGGCGTCGGTGCGCTCGGCTATCGCGCGCGGCGCGGCTCCGCCCGACCTGGCTGCGCCGCCGGCCGCCCCCGGTGCGTGACCCCGCAGAGTTCGCGGCTGGAGCCTGAGCGCAGCCTCAGGCGGAGCGGAACACGGTGTGCAGGTCGCCGGTCAGCTCGCGGCCGCCCAGGCCGTCGATCTCGAACAGCACGCTGATGCCGGCGACGACGCAGCCCAGCTGCTCGACGAGCCGGCGACCGGCTGCGAGCGTGCCGCCGGTGGCGAGCACGTCATCGATCAGCAGTACGCGGGTGCCGGCGGGCAGGTCGTCGTGCATCTCGATCGTGGCCGTGCCGTACTCCAGGGCGTAGTCGACGGATGCCGCCGGCCGGGGCAGCTTGCCCGCCTTGCGGATCGGCACCAGACCGACGCCGGCGGCGATGGCCGCTGCGCCGGCGAGGAGGAATCCGCGCGCCTCGATGCCAGCGACCACGTCGAAGGTGCCGGTGAACGGCTCGAGCAGTGCCGCGGTCGTGACGCGCAGCGCCTCGGCGTCCGCGAGCAGAGGCGTGATGTCGCGGAAGAGGATGCCGGGCTCGGGGTAGTCGGCGATCTCGCGGATCAGAGACTCGGCGCGCGCCAGTTCGGGATTCACCAGTCAAGGGTATCCGACCGCTGATCCGGACCCGTTCCATGGGAGCGCTCCCATGCATCGGGCAAACAGTGCGAGAATAGGGCGCATGACCCGCTTCTTCCCCGAGAACTTCCTCTTCGGCGCAGCAACCGCCGCCTACCAGATCGAGGGCGCCGCCTTCGAGGACGGCCGCACGGCCTCGATCTGGGACGCGTTCGCGCGAGTGCCCGGCGCCACGGTCGGGGCGGAGAACGGCGACGTCGCCTGCGACCACTACCACCGCTATCGTGACGATGTCGCGCTCATGAAGGAGCTCGGGCTGCAGACCTACCGGTTCTCGACCTCATGGTCGCGGGTGCGTCCCGACGGAGGCCCGGTCAATGCGAAGGGCATCGACTTCTACAGTCGACTCGTCGACGAACTGCTCGACGCCGACATCGTGCCCTGGCTGACCCTGCATCACTGGGACATGCCGCAGGCGCTCGAGGAGCGCGGCGGCTGGACGAGCCGCGAGATCACCGACCGTTTCGTCGAGTACGCGCTGAGCGTGCACGACGCGCTCGGTGACCGGGTGCAGCACTGGACGACGATGAACGAGCCGTGGTGCTCGTCGTTCCTCTCGTACACCGCCGGTGTGCATGCGCCCGGTCGCACCAGCATCCGCGACGGACTGCTCGCCTCTCACCACCTGCTGCTCGCGCACGGCCGCGCGGTGCAGGCGCTGCGCGAGCGCGACGCCGACCTCGACCTCGGCATCACCCTGAACCTCACCGTCGCCGACCCCGCCGACACGACCGACCCCCGCGACGTCGACGCTGCACGCCGCATCGACGGACAGTTCAACCGCTGGTTCCTCGACCCGATCTTCCGCGGCAGCTACCCCGCCGACATCGTGCGCGACCTGCGCGACGTCGACTCCGCGGCGGTTGCGGCCTGGCAGGACGCGGTGCACGACGGCGACCTCGACGTCATCTCCGCCCCACTCGACGCCTTCGGCGTGAACTACTACCACGGTGAGCTGCTCTCGGGGCATCCGCAGCCCGGCGCCGAGGGCGACCCGCACAAGACCGAGGGACTCGACCAGCGCGAGACGGCATCGCCCTTCCCCGCAGACGCCGACATCCACTGGGTCGAGCGCGGTCTGCCGCGCACCGCCATGGGCTGGGAGGTGCAGCCCGATGGCCTCACCCGCCTGCTCGTGCGGGTGGCCGAGGAGTACGCGCCCGGTGTGGCCCTGTACGTCACCGAGAACGGCGCCGCGTACGACGACGAGGTGGATGCCGACGGCAGCGTGAACGACGGCGAGCGCGCCGAGTTCGTGCGCACCCATCTGAGCGCGACGCTGGATGCCATCGACCGGGGCGCCGATGTGCGCGGCTTCTTCTACTGGTCGCTGCTGGACAACTACGAGTGGGCGTGGGGCTACGCCAAGCGGTTCGGCATCGTGCGGGTCGACTACGAGACGCAGGAGCGCACCGTGAAGCAGAGCGGACGCGAATACGCTGGCATCATCGCTGCCCGCGCGATCTGAATCCAACCCGGGAAGAACACCATGCCGCGTTCCACGATCGAAGAGGTCGCCGCTCTGGCGGGTGTCTCACGATCCACCGTCTCGCGCGTGGTCAACGGCTCCACCGCGGTGAGCCCTGAGGCGCTCACAGCCGTGCAGCGGGCCATCGCCCAGCTGAACTACGCACCGAACCGCGCCGCGCGCTCGCTCGCGAGTCGCCAGACCCACGCGATCGGGCTGGTCGTGCCCGAAGACACCACGCGGTTCTTCGGCGACCCGTTCCTGGCATCCGTCGTCGCCGGCATCAGCGCGCGCCTGGCCGACTCCGACTACGTGCTCACGCTGCTCATCGCCAGTGAGGACCCCGGCGGCAAGATGACCCGCTTCGTGCGCAACGGCGGCGTGGATGCGGCCATCATCGTCTCGCACCACGCCAGCGACTCGTTCGTCGACACCATTGCCGAGTCGGTGCCGGTCGTGTTCGGCGGTCGCCCGTCGCGCTCCCACGACGGCGACCACATCGTCGACGTCGACAACGTCGCGGCGGCACGCGCGGCGACCGAGCACCTTCTCGCGCTGGGGCGACGCAGGGTCGCGACGATCACGGGGTCGCTGTCGATGCCGGTCAGCGTCGACCGCCGTGACGGCTTCCTCGCCGCGCTCGCCGACGCCGGGCTCGAACCGGCGGGTGTGGTGGATGGTGACTTCAGCGAGCAGGGTGGGTCGGATGCTGCGCAGCAGCTGCTCGCCCAGGATGAGCATCCCGACGCATTGTTCATCGCCAGCGACCTGATGGCGCGCGGTGCCATGGGCGTGCTGCGCTCCGCAGGGCTGCGCGTGCCCGAGGACGTCGCGGTGATCGGATTCGACGACTCCGCGCTGGCGGCGGCCTACGACCTGACCAGCGTGCGGCAGCCGATGTTCGCACAGGGGGAGCTGCTGGCCGGGATCATCATCGACGTGCTCGCCGGGCGGCAGCCCGAGCGTCTGACGCTCTTGCCGACGGAACTCATCGTGCGCGGTTCGGCGCGCGCGGCCGGCTGACCCGAGCTGACCACGGTCGATCCGCGCTGCTACGGCCCCCGGCCCGCGCGATCCGGGCAGACTGGAGCCATGGCATCCATCGATCTGAACTCCGATCTCGGCGAGAACTCCGCCGAGCGCGTCGTGAGCGACGACGACGCCATGCTCGCGATCGTCAGCAGCGCCAACGTGTCATGCGGCGCCCATGCGGGCACGCCGGAAGGCATCCGCGACACGCTCGCCTCTGCAGTCGCCGCCGGCGTCGTGATCGGCGCGCACCCGTCGTACCCCGACCCCGACAACTTCGGCCGCACGCCGATGCAGCCGTCGCCGTCGGAAATGCAGGCGCAGATCGAGCAGCAGCTCGGCTTCCTCTCCGACCTGGCCGCGAGCGTGGGCGCGCGGGTCGCGTACGTCAAACCGCACGGCGCGCTGTACAACACCATCGCCCGCGATGAGCGGCAGGCCGCAGCCGTGGTCGCCGGGATCAAGGCCGTCGACCCGCGACTGGTGATGCTCGGCCTCGCCGGCGGCGTCGCGCTGGATGTCGCTTCGCGGGCCGGCCTGGCGGTGGCATCCGAGGCCTTCGCCGATCGCGCCTACCTGTCCGACGGCGCCCTCGTGCCCCGCACACGCGATGATGCGGTGCTGCACGACGCCCAGGCGGTCGCCGAGCGGATGCTGCGCTTCGCCGAGACCGGACTGATCCGCGCCATCCACGGCACGGACGTGCGCGTCGACGCGCAGTCGATCTGCGTGCACGGCGACAGTCCGGGAGCGGTGGCGATGGCATCCGAGATCCGACGCCGACTCGAGGCGTCCGGCGTGACGATCGCGCCGTTCGCGACACGGGTGGTCTGATGCGCATTCTCACCGCGTCGGATCGCGCGCTGCTGGTCGAGGCGGCCGATCTCGATGAGGCGATGCGACGGGGCGCCGCCTGGGACGGTCTGCCCGGTGTGATCGAGCGCGTGCCCGGCGCGCGCACGGTGCTGGTGCGGTTCGACCCGCTGCAGGTGACGGCGGCGCAGCTCGCCGAGACGCTGCGGAACACGACGTCGGATGCCCGTGCCGCCGCGCCCCTCGACGAGGTGACCATTCCTGTGCACTACGACGGCGATGACCTCGACGAGGTCGCGAGGCTGCTCGGGGTGTCGGCGGATGAGGTCGTGACCCGACATCTCGCCGCGAACTGGCGTGTGGCCTTCGCCGGCTTCGCCCCTGGGTTCGGCTACCTCATCGGCGATGATCCGCTGTTCGACGTGCCCCGTCGCGCATCGCCGCGCACGCGCGTGCCCGCCGGGGCTGTTGCGCTCGCCGGGAGTTACACCGGGGTGTATCCGCGGCAGAGTCCTGGCGGGTGGCAGCTGATCGGCCGCACGGACGCGGTCATGTGGGACGTGCATCGCGACCCGCCGGCTCTGCTCACCCCCGGCGTGTCCGTGCGCTTCGTGCGGGCCGGACGCGAGACCGCCGCGTGGGAGATCTCAGACGGTTCGCACGTCGCGCGGCGTGTCGAGGCGGGACACGCGGATGCGGCAGCGGATGGTCCGGTGTTTCCGACAGCATCCGACGCGGCCGCGGTCGAGGTCGTGCAGCCCGGCCTGCAGCTGCTGGTGCAGGATCTCGGGCGTCCCGGCTTCGCCGCGCTGGGGGTCTCGGCATCCGGCACCGTCGATCGCACGGCGCTGCGCGACGCGAACCGGGCCGTCGGGAACTCGAGTGCGGCGGCCGCGCTCGAGAGCGTCGGCGCGGTGACCCTGCGCTTCCACAGGGAGGGGGTCGGCGTCGTGACCGGAGCGGTCGGCGAGATGATGATGTCGGATGCCCGTGGCGAGCCCCGTGAGGTCGCACACGGCATCCCGTTCGCGACCCATGACGGCGATGAGCTTCGACTCGGATCGCCGATGAGGGGGCTGCGCTACGTGATCGGGGTGCGCGGTGGCATCCACGCTCCCGCTGAACTCGGCAGCCGGTCATCGGACACGCTGGGCGGGCTGGGGCCCGCCCCGCTCACCCAGGGCGACGTCGTGACGATCGGCACGGATGCGGTCTCTGCGGTGGACGTGTTCCCCTGGCCGCGCGCCCTGCCGGCGTCCGGCGATCTCGTCGATCTCGACATCACCCTCGGACCGCGCGACGACTGGTTCACGTCGGCGGCGCTGCGCGCGCTGACCGCACAGGAGTGGACGGTCACCGCCCAGTCGGACCGCGTCGGCATCCGACTGCGCGGCGATGCGCCGCTGGAACGCGCGGTCGCCGGCGAGTTGCCCAGCGAGGGCGTCGTCACGGGCGCGCTGCAGGTGCCGCCGGACGGGCAGCCGGTGCTGTTCCTGGCCGATCACCCGCTCACCGGTGGATACCCGGTCATCGCGGCGCTCACCGACGCCTGTCTCGACTTGGCCGGGCAGCTGCCGCCCGGCGTCAGAGTGCGGTTCCGGGTGGATTCCGCGGCGGCATCCGAACGCGACTGAGGTTCCGGGGGGAGGGAGCTTTGCTCACCTCCACCCGGGTGCCGCGGAATGGTTCCCCCCGATACCGCGGGCACTCATCGCGGTTGACGCCGAAGGCCGCGAGAGCAATTGATTGATCAAACAATCAATAAGAAACGGTAGCATCTGATCCGGCATGATGGGAACCGCGCTCTGGGGGCGCGAGACCGACGACGGTCGCCGACGAGGGGAAGACGATGGCACGCTCACAGGAGCAGAACCGTGATGCGCGCGAGCGCTCGCAGAAGGCCATCCTGGAGGCGGCCTTCTCAGCTTTCGGCGAGAAGGGCTACCACGAGACCAGCCTGGCCGAGGTGGCACGCCGCGCCGGCGTCGCACAGGGGCTCGTGAGCTACTACTTCGGCGGCAAGGAGCAGCTTGTCGGGGCCGTGCTCGATGCGTACTTCGCCAAGATGACGGCGGTGGACCTCGATGACGACAGCGCCGATGACCGCCTCAGGATGTTGATCGACATGGCGTTGATCGCCGCCGATCAGGGGATGCCCCAGCAGCGCATCGTCCTCGGCCTGTCGATGCTGCCGACGACGCATCGCATGTACGCCGATGCCGAGCAGCGCAACCTCGACGGCGTGCTGGCGGCCGGTGCGGTCATGCAGGACCTGTTCCGCGAACGCGGCGCCGCCGATCCGGGTCTGGAAGAGGTGATGCTGCGCAGCGTGATCGAGGGCGTCATCGTCAAGCGCGCGGTGTACGGCCGCACCTATCCGCTGCACGCCGCCCGAGCCTGGCTGCACCGGATGTACGGTCTCGGCGCTCCCTCCGTGCCGCTGCCTTTCGTGGCATCCGACCTGCCGGAGATCGCGCTGCGCGCGAGCGACGCCTACCCCGACAGCTGAGATTCACGGTCGGTGACGTCCGATTCCAGGGCGTGGAAGACGAGCATCCGCACTGCTGCGTCGATCGTCGCATCCAGCACCTGCGCGGGATCACCGTCAAGCGTCAGCAGGCGATGACCGACGCGGGTGCGCGTCGCCCATCCGACGTAGACGGTGCCGGGGGGATGCTCACCCTCCGCATCCGGACCGCCGACGCCCGTCGTCGACACGGTGAGGTCGGCGTCGAAGAGCTCTCTCGTAGCACGAGCCAGCTGCTCCGCACAGGATGCCGAGCACGGATCCGTGCCCGGCTCCAGCCCGAGGACCCGCTCCTTCACGTCGGTGAGGTAGGCGACGATCCCGCCGCCGAACCACTCGCCCGCCCCCTCGGCGGCGCCGATGGTCTCTGCCAGGGTTCCTGACGTGAGCGATTCCGCCACCGCGATCCGAAGGCCCCGCGCACGGGCGAGGTCGCTGAGCTGGGCTGTGTCATGCATGCTTCGCACACTATTGCCCGTGAGGCGCGGAGGAGCGGGGCTTGACACGGCGCGCCCCGCGGTGACCATGGGATCACCGGGGGCGCGCTGTGGAGGCGTGCGGTCAGGCGGTCAGGCCTGCTCGCGCTCGGCGGGGTCGCCGCCGAGCGGCCCGACGGCCTCGAGCGGCTTCGGGTCGTCGGCGCCGGTCTTGCGCAGGCGCGCGACGAGGTTGCCGAGGTGGTAGATCAGGATCGCGCCGACCGTGGCGAGCACGATGCCGCCGAGCTGGAAGCCCGAGTCGGGGTCGATGATCTGGAACCCGCCGACCGCGACGATCAGGCCGACTGCGGCGGTGTACTGGTTGACCGGACGCGAGAAGTCCACCCTGTTGTCAACCCAGATCTTGATGCCGATCACGCCGATCAGGCCGTACAGGGCGGTGGTCACGCCGCCGAGCACACCGACCGGCACCGAGTTGATGACGGCACCGAACTTCGGCGACATGCTCAGCAGGATCGCGGTGATGCCGGCGACCCAGTAGGCGGCGGTGGAGTAGACGCGGGTGGATGCCATGACGCCGATGTTCTCGCCGTACGTCGTGGTGCCCGAACCGCCGAAGAAGCCGGCCAGCGAGGTCGAGATGCCGTCGGCGAGCAGCGCCTTGCCGGTCTGCTTGTTGATCGCCGGATCCTCCACCATGGTCGCGACGCCGCGCACGTGACCGACGTTCTCGGCGATCAGCACCAGCACGACCGGCAGGAACATCGCCATCGCCGACCAGGTGCCCGAGTTGGCGAAATCGGGGAAGTGGAAGGTGGGCAGACCGACCCAGGCCGCTTCGTTCACCGCCGCGAAGTCGAGCTCGCCGCGGAAGCCCGCGAAGATGTAGCCCGCGATCACTCCGAGGAAGATCGAGATGCGGCCCAGGAACCCGCGGAACACGACAGCGAACAGGATCGTGATCGCCAGGGTGAACGTCGCCGTGATCGGCGCCTGCTCGTAGTTTCCGCGGGCGGCACCGGCGAGGTTGAAGCCGATCAGCGCGACGATCGTTCCGGCGAGCACCGGCGGCAGAAAGCGGTCGACCCACTTCACGCCGGCGATGTGCACCACGAGGCCGATGATGGCCAGCAGCACACCGACGGCGACGATGCCAGCCAGCGCCGAGCCCATCCCCGCGGTGGCGGTCGCGGCCGTCACCGGGGCGATGAACGCGAACGACGAGCCTAGGTAACTGGGCAGCTTGTTGCGGGTGACCAGCAGGAACAGGATCGTTCCGACACCGCTGAAGAGCAGCGTGGTCGGCACCGGGAATCCGGTGAGGATCGGCACGAGGAAGGTGGCACCGAACATGGCGATGACGTGCTGCACGCCGATCGCGATGGTGGCGGGCCAGTTGAGGCGTTCCTCGGGTCGGACGACGGCGTCGGGCGCGACGGTGCGACCGTTGCCGTGGATCTTCCACAGCGGCATGATGGCTCCTCGGAGTCGGGGTCGGGTCCCGAGTCAAGCTCAGGGCTGACGAAACACTATCGGTTCGTCAGGTTCCGGCCCAGACCCCTCGTCGCGCGGTGCCGCGTCGCCTCAGCCGCGCAGGCGCTCGATCAGCTCGCGGTAGCGTCCGGCGGTCATCTCGACGATGTCGGCGGGCAGTGCCGGCGGCTCGCCCTGCTGATCCCAGTGGGCAGCCAGCCAGTCGCGCACGATCTGCTTGTCGAAGCTCGCCATCCGCTCTTCGGGCGTCGTGCCGGATTCCCATGCCGCGGTGTCCCAGTAGCGGGACGAGTCACTGGTGAGGGCCTCGTCGGCCAGGCGGAGGACGCCATCGGCATCCACGCCGAACTCGAACTTGGTGTCGGCGAGGATCAGGCCCTTCGCCTCGGCGATCTCGGATGCCCGCCGGTAGATCGCCAGCGACGTGTCGCGCAGCTGCGCCGCGCGCTCGGCGCCCACGATCTCGACGGTCTTCTCGAAGGTGATGTTCTCGTCGTGCTCGCCCATCGGAGCCTTGTACGCCGGGGTGAACAGCGGCTCCGGCAGGCGGTCGCCGTTCTTCAGACCCGCGGGAAGGGGGATGCCGCAGACCGTGCCGCTCGAGACGTACTCGGCCCATCCCGATCCGGTCAGGTACCCGCGCACGACGCACTCGATCGGCAGCATCTCCAGGGCCATCGCCAGCATGGCGCGCCCGGCGACGGCATCCGGGATCTCGCCTTCGGCGATGTGGTTCGGCACGTCCGAGAGCTCACCGAACCACCACATGCTCAGCGAGGTGAGCAGCTCGCCCTTCTGCGGGATGCCGGGCGAGAGCACGAAATCGAACGCGCTCACCCGGTCGGACGCCACCACGAGGATGCGCGTGTCGGCAGGATCCTCAGAGGCGTACAGGTCGCGGACCTTGCCCGAGTAGATGTGCCGCCAGCCGGGGATGCTCTGTGCTTCACTCACCAGGCCATCATGTCATCCCCGGGCGGCGGCACCCTTCCGGGTGTCAGTGGGCGTTCAGCACGGCCCAGGCGATGAGACTGTCGAGGCGCCGCACGTCGACGCCCTTGGCGAGCTTCACCTTGATGTGTCCTGCCTTCGTCCACAGTTCGAGCTCGGAGTTCCAGTCGAGCGTGCCGGCGTTCTCCGACGACCACATCAGGATCGAGCTGTAGGGCAGCGAGTAGACCTCGACCTTCTTGCCGGTGATGCCCTGCGCGTCACGGACGATCAGTCGCTTGGTCGTGAACGTTGCCGAGTCGCGGAACGTCTTGAACGAGGCAACGGCCTGCTCACCCTGCGCGAGCAGGGCCTGCACGTCGGGCGGAACGGGGATCTCCTGCTGCAGGGTCCAGCTGAGGATGGCTCCGGATTCCATGGGTTCTCTTTCGATCGTGTGGGCGGGTCATTCGTTCAGATGCGCGATGGCATAGTCGGCTTCGGCCGCGGTGAACTTCTCGCCGAACTCGCTGGTGAGCTGCTCGTACAGACCCGCCTTGCTCATGTGCATCATGTCGGAGTACGACTGCGCCTTGTTCAGGGCAGACGTGTACTCGACAGGCACGGCCGGTTCCGCCGGCTCTTCCTCGGCGGTTTCTTCGGGCTCGGCGGTGGTCTCCTGCGCGGCGGGTTCGGATGCTGCTGCACCGGGCCTCTCGTCGGTCTGCGGCGCCTCGACGGGAGCGCTGAGTGCAGGCTTCTCATCCGGTGCGGCGGTGGAACCGCCACCGACGGCACCGCTGATCATCCCGATCACCACTATCGCGCCGGTGACGATCCAGGCGATCTTGCGGTGCTGCGCGTAGCCCGCCAGGCGCATCCCGGCCGCGTCACGCGTGGCGCCGGCGAGCACCATCACGATGTCGACGAGCCCCCAGATGCCGATGCCGCCGAACGTGATGAGCTTGAGGATGCCTGTGCCGATCTTGCCGAGATAGAAGCGGTCGACGCCGAAGAACCCGAGCAGCAGGGCGAAGATCCAGGTGAGGATGAACGACTTGTCGCCTTCGCCGGGCGCTGCGGTGCGCGCCGGCGGGTGTGCGGCGACCGGGCTGGGTGGCAGTGGTGCGGGCGCCATCGGCGACGGTGCGCCGGTCGGGGCCGGGGGCGGGGTGGGGATGCTGTTGTCGAAGGTCATGTCGTGTCCTCGGATGCGGTGGTGCGAAGGGGCGGGTGCCGCCGTCGTCCCCTCATCGTCGCGATCGGCCGTGGGTCACAGGATCCGCCGGGCGGCCCGACCGGCCTCCGCCGTTCGGCGGAGCATGCAGTGGCCGATCGGTGGCATCCGACTGTCGCAGCCGCACCATATGCTCAGGGCGTGGCATCCTCGAACGCACCCGTGGTCCCGCGTCGACCACGCTGGGCCGGCCCTCGCGCGGCCGTGCTGTTCGTCGGCGGGATGCTGTTCGACACCCTCGCGCTCGTGAACGTGCCGGGTGCCGTGATCCTCCCGGCGACGGACGCTGATCCGGTCTCGCTGACGGATCTCGGCACCGGCCTGTTCCTGCTGGTGATCACCCTGTGGGTGAGCGTCTTCTGGAGACGTCGGCTTCCGCTGCTCTCGCTGATCGCCGGCGGCGTGCTGGCGCTCATCGGCATCTCGTACCTGCTGCTGCTGATCGGGGCGATCGCGTGCGTGCGGCGGTGGCCGACGCGGATGATGCTCGTCGGCGGATCGGCCGCGGGCGCAGTGGGTCTGTTCGCGCTCCGCGAGGCCACGACGGCGTGGGGTGCGGCACTGCCGTGGCTGTTCGCATCGGATGCCGGCTCTCAATACGAGCCGGTCTGGATCGCAGCATCCTTCATCTGGGCCGCGGTGTCGCTGGCTGCCGCCGCCGGTGTCGTCAGCGTCTCGCGCACCCGTGCGCGCGCCGAGCGCAGCGACCAGCGCGCAGCGAGCGAGCACCGCCGGGCCGATGCGCTCAATGAGCAGATGGTGCGCCAGGCCGAGCGGGAGCGCATCGCGCGGGATATGCACGACGCACTCGCCCACCGGCTCTCGGTCGTCTCGCTGCACGCCGGAGCGCTCGAGACGGCATCCGGCGGCGGCGGTGACACCGCAGAGATGGCCCGCACGGTGCGTGAGCAGGCGCGAGCCGCGCTGCAGGACATGCGCGGTCTTGTAGGCGAACTGCGCAGTGGCCCGGCGCAGCCGGCATCGGCCCCGGCGACGATGCGGGCGATCGGCGCCCTGCTGGCCGACCTGCGCGCCGCGGGGGTGCCTCTGACGACGTATGTCGTCATCGAGTCGGCTGAGCGCGCCTCGGCCATGCTCGACGGGGCCGTGTACCGGATCGTGCAGGAAGCGCTGACCAATGCGATCAAGCACGCACCGAGCGCCCCGCTCGATCTCTTCCTGCACGCGGACCCGGTCAGCGGGGTGCGTATCCGCGTCGTCAACCCGCTCCGGCCGGGCGGCTCGGTCGTTCCCGGCGGCGGCAATGGGCTGCTGGGAATCCGCGAGCGCGCCGGGGCCCTCGACGGAGAGGTGTGGGCCGGCGCGCACGAGGGTTCGTTCATCGTCGATGTGACGCTGCCATGGCAGGAGCGCGGCTGACCCGAACTCATGGTGACTGCAGGTGCCTGGCGTGTCGCCGGTGCTCAGTAGGCTCGGATCGTGACCCTTGCCGATGCGACTTCTGCCGTCCGCGTGCTGCTCGTGGACGATGAGCCGCTGATCCGCAGCGGATTCCAGTTCATCCTCGCGACGGCGGAGGGCATCGAGGTGGTCGGAGAAGCGGCAGACGGTGCCGCGGCCATCGAGTTCGTGCGCGCTCACCGAGCCGATGTGATTCTGATGGATGTGCGGATGCCCGGTGTCGCCGGGCCCGAGGCGACCGCGGCTATTGTCTCGCAGTCCTCGGCGCGGGTGCTGGCGATGACGAGCATCGATACCGAGGATCAGCTGCTGCGGATGCTGGAGGCGGGCGCGAGCGGCTACCTGCTGAAGGACGAGTCCCCGTCGCGGATCATCGATGCGATCCGGCGCACAGCGATCGGCGACACGGTCGTGTCGAGTGCGAGTGCAGCACAGCTTGTGCAGCGGGTGGTCAGTGATCAGGGCGGTGCGTCCCGTCGTGACGCCGCTGCGCGTGTCGCGACGCTGACCGAACGCGAGCTGGACGTCGCGCGCGGCGTGGCGTCCGGCGCCACGAACGAGGAGATCGGCCTCGGACTGCACATCGCAGCCGGCACCGTGAAGACCCACCTCGAGCAGGTGTTCCACAAGCTCGGGGTGCGTCGGCGCGTGCAGGTCGGTGTCATCCTCGAGCGCGCTGGTCTCGGTCCCGACGACGTGTGAGCGTCCGCGCGGCGCCGTGCGCGCCACTTTCTTGCATCCGCGCCATCGATCGATGTGGCAGGTGCAGGAGTCTGTAGCGGTTGTGGTGGGATGGTCGGATGCCGATCACCCTCGCCTCGCCGTCCACCGACCTCTTCGACTCCTGGGCTGCGACCGTGGCCGAGTTCGGCGGTGTGCACATCGACGGCGCGGGCCTCGACCTCGGAACCGTTCCCGACCGTGACGCGTGCGAGGCCTTCGTCGCGAAGGCCGAGCTCTACGGCCGACCCGGCGCCGAGCTGCCCGACGGGCACGTGCCGTGCGACTACTTCTGGATCGTCGATGACGGCGAGGTCGTCGGATTCATCGCCTTCCGCCGCGCGCTGAACGACTGGCTGCGCACCTACGGCGGTCACATCGGGTACTCCGTGCGGCCGTCGCGACGCCGCGAGGGCATCGCCGGCGCCGCGCTCGGCCTCGTCCTCGAACGCGCGCGCGAACAGGGATACGACCGCGTCATGCTCACCTGTGATGACGACAACGTCGGTTCGGCACGCACCATCGAGGGCGCCGGCGGCGAGCACGTCGACACGATCGACGGATCGGATGCCGGACACGGGGCCATGCGCCAGTACTGGATCACGCTCTAGTCGTTCTTCTCACCGCGCCGGATCGGACGCCGAACCGCCGACTGGGGCAGAGTGGAGCCATGACTCTGCTGCGTCTTGCGAGGCGGTATCCGATCCTCACCGGCGGATTGATCGCCACCCTCGCCGTCATCGTGCTCTCGCTGGCCGCTCTGCACGAGCCGGCGCGCTGGGTGGCGACGATCGTCGTCGTCACGGTGATCGTCTGGACCGCGTGGGGGATGCTGAAAGACATCCTGCGCGGGCACTTCGGCCTCGACGTGCTCGCCCTCATCTCCATGATCGCGACTCTGGTGGTCGGCGAGTACATCGCCTCGCTGGTGATCGTGCTGATGCTGTCGGGCGGGGAGGCGCTGGAGGACTACGCCCAGCGACGGGCGGCGCGCGACCTCACGGCGCTGCTGGACCGTTCGCCACAGATCGCGCATGTGCTGGACGCCGAGCAGTCCGATCCGCGAGATGTCCCGGTGGACGAGGTCGAGCCCGGGATGGAGCTGCTGGTGCGGCCCGCCGAGATCGTGCCCGTCGATGGCGTGCTGCTGAGCACCGAGTCGAGCTTCGATGAGTCCTCGCTCACCGGCGAGAGCGTGCCCGTGTCGCGTCAGGCGGGCGAGGAGGTGCTCTCGGGATCGGTGAACGGCTCCAACGCCGTGCGCATCCGCGCGCTGCGCCGCAGCGGTGACAGCCAGTACCAGCAGATCATCGCGCTCGTGCACGAGGCGCAGCAGAGCAAGGCCCCGACCGTGCGCCTGGCCGACCGCTTCGCCATCCCGTTCACCCTCGTCTCGCTCGCGATCGCCGGCGTCGCCTGGGCGATCGCAGGGGACCCGCTGCGCTTCGCCCAGGTGCTGGTGCTCGCCACTCCGTGTCCCCTGCTGATCGCGGCTCCGGTCGCCTTCCTCGGCGGACTCTCCCGCACGGCCAAGGAGGGCGTGATCGTCAAGGGCGGCGCGGTTCTCGAACAGCTCGCCCGCGTGCGCTCGGTGGCCTTCGACAAGACGGGTACGCTCACGCAGGGCCGCCCCGAGCTCATCGAGGTCCGTCCCGCCGGGGGGATGGATGCCGACGAACTGCTGCGACTGGCAGCATCCGCCGAACAGTACTCCAGCCACGTCCTCGCCGAAGGCGTGCGCAGGGCCGCGGCAGAGCGGGGGCTGGCGCTCGCGCCGGCCGAGCACGCCGAGGAGGTCGCGACCAACGGCGTGACCGCCGTCATCGAGCGGCGCACCGTCGTCGTCGGCAAGCCGGCCTACGTCGCTGCGCTCGCCCCCGACACCGTGCGCACCCCGCTGGTCTCGGGCCAGCTCGCGGCCTACGTCGCCGTCGACGGCCGATTCGCCGGTGCGCTCGTGCTCGCCGATGCCGTGCGCCCCGAGGCCGGTGACGTCGTCGCCGGACTGCGCGAGCACGGCGTCCGGCGCATCGCCATGCTCACCGGCGACGCCGAGGCGACGGCATCCGCGATCGCGGCGCCCCTGGGCGTGACCGAGGTGCACGCCGAACTGCTGCCGGCGCAGAAGGTGGCGCTCGCCGCCGACCTGACGCCACGGCCCATGCTCATGGTCGGCGACGGCGTCAACGACGCACCGGTGCTGGCGGCGGCGGACGTCGGCATCGCGATGGGCGCGCGCGGCTCGACGGCCGCGGGTGAGGCGGCGGATGCCGTCGTGCTGAAGGACTCGCTCATGCCGGTGCTGCGCGCAGCCGAGGTCGGGCGGCACACCCTGAACGTCGCCTACGCGGCGATCTGGATCGGCATCGTCCTCAGCGTCGGACTCATGCTGATCGCCACGACCGGGGTGATCCCGGCCGTCGCCGGAGCGTTCATCCAGGAGTTCGTCGACCTCGCGACGATCCTCTACGCGCTGCGCGCCCTCACCGGACCGAAACGCCGGGCTTCCGTCGCGGTCGCCTCGCCACGCCCAGTCACGGCGCCGTAGGAATCCGGGCGTCGGGTTGCTGTTGTGAGGCCCCGGCGTGCGCGCGCGTCACTGAGAACAGGCTCGTTACTGAGAACAGGATGGTTCCCGAGAAAAGAGCCTGTTCTCGATAACCGTCCTGTTCTGGGTGCGGCGCAGGATGAGGGGCGTCGCAGGGGGCGTCGCAGGGGCGGGTGCGGCGCGGGGTCGGATGCTGTCAGCCGGCGACCCGGGCGGCGATGTCGTGCCGGTAGTGGGCGCCGTCGAGCGCGATGCGGCCGATGGCCTCGTAGGCGCGCGCACGGGCATCCGAGAAATCCGACCCCGTCGCGACCACATTCAGCACCCGACCGCCCGTCGCGATCAGCGACCCGCCGGGGGCGTCGGGCGCGCCGGTCGCGGCGTGCACGATCGAGACGCCGTCGACGGCTGCCGCCTCGGCGAGGCCCTCGATCATGCGGCCGGTCTGTGGCGCCTCGGGGTAGCCCTCGCTGGCGAGCACGACGGTGATGGCGACGTCGTCGGAGAACTCCGGCATCGGCTCGTCCTCGAGGTGCCCGGATGCGGCCGACAGCAGCAGTCGTGACAGCGGGGTGCGCAGCCGGGGCAGCACGACCTGCGTCTCGGGGTCGCCGAAGCGGGCGTTGAACTCGATCACGCGCACGCCGGCCGGGGTGAGGATCAGGCCGGCGTAGAGCAGGCCGATGAAGGGCGTGCCCTCTGCGTCGAGCTGGCGGATCACCGGAAGCGCGACCGTCTCGGTCACCTCGGCGACGAACTGCTCGACACCGCCGAAGTCCTCGGCCAGCCACGGCAGCGGCGAGTACGCGCCCATGCCCCCGGTGTTCGGTCCGCCATCGCCATCCAGTGCGCGCTTGAAGTCCTGAGCGGGGCTGAGCGGACGGACGGTGTCGCCGTCGCTGAGGAAGAACAGCGACACCTCGGGGCCGGTGAGGAACTCTTCCACCAGCACAGGCCCGCTCGGCAGGTACTGCTCGGCATGGGCAAGCGCCTCGGCGCGGTCGGCGGTGACGATCACACCCTTGCCCGCGGCAAGGCCATCCGCCTTGACCACGTGCGGGGCGCCGAACTCGTCGAATGCGGCCTCGACCTCGGCGGCGGATGCTGCCCGCACGGCGCGTCCGGTCGGCACGCCTGCGGCATCCATGATCCGCTTCGCGAACGCCTTCGATCCCTCCAGCTGCGCGGCTGCCTTTCCGGGGCCGAACACCGGGATGCCGCGCTCGCGCAGCGCGTCGGCGACACCGGCGACCAGCGGAGCCTCGGGGCCGACGACGACCAGATCGACACCGCGCTCGTTCGCGAACGACGCGACCGCCGCGCCGTCGAGCATGTCGACGTCGACGATGGTCGCATCCTGGGCGATGCCGGCGTTGCCGGGGGCTGCGAAGATCTCGTGCCCGGCCTCTTCCGACCGCAGCGAGAGGATGATCGCGTGCTCGCGCGCGCCGGAACCGAGGACCAGGATCTTCATGCCGCCAGCCTACCGGCGGGTCCGCGGGAGCATCCGCTGTGTTCCGGTCACGCTTTCGTCCGGTGCCCGTCGCCCAGGTCGCAGTGGATGCCGGAATCTCGCGCGCTTAGCGGCAACCATTGCGACCTGAACGTCGGTGGGTGGCCCGGGCGACCTGAACGTGGGTGGGTGGCTCAGCCGCCGACCTCCGCGGGGGAGACGGGGCGCTCGACCGAGACATCCCAGGGCAGTGCCCAGCCGGTCGCTTCGAACAGCGCGTCGAGGATTCCCGCGGTGAAGCCCCACACGATCGTGCCGCCGATGTCGAACGCCGGCCCGCGGTAGGTCTCGCCGCCGCGCGACAGGGTCGAGGTGTACCGGTTGGCCGGGTCGAGCAGCTGCGCCACCGGCACGCGGAACACATCGACGGTCTCGGCGTGATCCACGGCGGCCACGCGCGACGGACGCCGCCACCAGCCGAGCACCGGTGTCACCAGGAAATTGCTCACGGCCAGCGGAATCGGAGGCAGGGCGCCGAGCACCTCGACGCCGTCGGGGTCGAGTCCGGTCTCCTCCTCGGCCTCGCGCAGTGCGGTCGCGACAGCATCCGCGTCATCGTCGTCCTGCCGACCGCCCGGGAACGACACCTGACCCGGGTGTGACGACAGCGTCGCCGCGCGACGCTGCAGCAGCACGTCGAGATCGGCGGGAACGGTCACGTCGTCACTGCGCGCGGGGATGCTGTCGAGCCGGCCGAACAGCACGAGCACCGATGCCGGCAGCGGATCGACGGCGTCCATCGGGAAGGACGGCAGCCAGTCGGCGCGGCGGGTCACAGCGAGCAGGTCCTCCCTGGCGCTGTGGATCGTCTCGGCTGCGGCTGTCATACCCGTCGAGCCTATGCCCGCACGCGCGGGACGTGCTCAGAACTCCGGAGAAACACCCGCCGTGAGGCCCGAAACCCGGTCTGGCAGCCCGCTGGTCCAGATTTCTCCGGAGTTCTGAGCGGCGTAGCCTTGAGCCATGCCCGCCCGCAGAATCGACGTTGCCGAGGGACGCGCGGCGCTCGCCGCCGTCGCGGCCGGCGACGCCTCCCGTCCGGCTACCGCCACGGGCGTGCGGTACCTGCTGCAGCTGCTCGACGAGAAGGCGCCCGGCAACAGCGTGGAGGTGCGCGTGCCGCCCTTCGGTGCGGTGCAGGTCGTGCAGGGCCCGCGGCACACCCGGGGCACACCGCCGAACGTCGTCGAGATGGACGCGCAGACCTGGATCGCCGTCGCCACCGGTGCGCAACAGTGGTCGGATGCCATCGCCGACGGCCACATCGTGGCCTCGGGCACCCGAGCCGACATCTCAGCGCTGCTGCCGCTGCGGCCCTGACGCTAAGGTCGGCGTATGAAGTGGATCTCGGGCTGCGTGCTCGTCGCCTTCGGCGTGCTGATGCTGGCCGGATGCTCGAGTGCGACTGCCACGTCGGCCGAGGTGCAGCAGTGGATGTCCGATCGGTCGGCTGAGTCGGGCGATTCGCTCGCCAGCATGGCCGGTCTCGCCCTCAAGGCGAGCGACGTCGCCGATCGCACCCTGGACGACCTCGGTGACCAGGTGCGCATCGATTTCGGAGAGCCGGTGCGTATCGCCGATGTCGAGTTCACGTGTTTCGGCGCCGAGGTCATGGACGTCAGCGTGTACGCCGAGTCGGGGTCGGGCGTCGTCGGCACCGGTGCGACCGATGTGCGCTGCGACGATGGCATCATCGGCATCGACACCGGCGTCGACGATCGCGTCAGCGCGCTGGCCGTGGTCGGGATCAGCGAGGCCGGTGCCGGTGCGTGGGCAGTCACGGTCCGCTGAGCCGCCGCTGAACCGTCTGCCCACCGGGGTCCGCTCATAGCCACGCCGTGGGAGAATAGGGGCATGTCCCGCAGCACCACACCCCAGACCGTCGAGGCGACGGTGCGCCCGGTTCCGCGCTACGGCGTGTTCATCGGACTCGGAGTCGTGCTCGGCATCCTCGTCGCGGCGATCCTCACCGCGGTCGGCAGCTACGAGCCGTCGAGGGTGCTCGACGTCGTCTACCCTCCCGGGCAGGTGTTCGGCTTCGCGCTGCTGTGGACCGTGCCGATCGGCATCGCCCTCGGTGGCGGCGTCGCGCTGATCCTCGATCGTCTCGCGCGCAAGCGCGCGCGTGTGGTTCGGGTGCAGCACGAGCGCATCGCCGAAGCGGATGTCGACACCGGCACCTCTGCCTAAGCCAGTTCCCCGATCACGGGACGCATGGCCGCATCGAAGGCGACCACGTCGCGGCGCAGCCCGTCGGTGACGGCAACGCTCAGCGATCCGATCCACCAGATTCCGCGCTGGGTGAACGGCAGCACCTGCACATTGAGCTCGAACGAGTGCGCCCGCCGTCCGACTTCGCGTTCGAACTCGGCGATGGCGCTGGCGTACGCGCGGTAGGCGTTGCCGGAGGAGCTGACCGAGTCGACATAGCGGTTGTGGGCGCTCTGCGCGAAGCGCAGTGCGACGTCGGCGTGGGGTGCGATCGCCTCGCGCAGCTCCTCGGCGCCCGTGGTCGGCAGCGCGACCAGGGTGTCGAAGCCGTCGACGAGGTCGAGCGGCACGTCGGAGCGGTGTGCGCGCGGCTCGACGGTCATGTCCCAGTACTCGCGCCACTGGCTCTCGAGCGCGTCGCTGACGTCGGTGGCGTCGGGTGGGCGCACGTCGAGTCCGCGCAGGCTGGGCAGATCGTCGGGAGATCGGATGCCGATCAGCTGGCGCACCGCGAGGGCGACGAGCACTGAGGTGCCCGAGTCCTCGCGGATGAGCCATTGCGGCTTGTCGACCATGGCCCCATCGTAGGGTCCTCGCGTCGGGTTGTGGGGTTGTCGCGTCAGCGGCGCCGCGCGAGGATGCGGCGACGCAGCCGCTCGCGCCGCCGGGACGGCGGATGGGTGGCATCCACCAGCGCCTGGCGCGCTGCCGCGAGAGTCGGGTAGCTGCCGATGCGACGGCTGTGGCTGTCGTGGACGATGTGGATGCTGCGGTCGACGGTCACGAAACCGGCGAACTCGCCCTGATTGGTCGCGACGAAGACGTCGTGGTCGGCCTGCTGCCAGGCCAGCTCCGTGGAGCCGATGGTCGATTCGCTTTCGGTGGGCGCGCCGGGGCGCGCGGAAGTGTCGGTACTGCTCATGTTTCTTGCTCTTCTCGGGCGGCACGCTGCCGCCCTCATGCGGTCGGACGTCTCAGATTCGCGTCGGTGCGGATCCGGTTGTTCGTGCCCTGACCGGGATGTGCGCTGCGCCGGTGAGATTCGGCGGAACTTCGCGCAACCCATAACTTTAGCAGATCGGTCACGCGACCTGAGCGACACGCGCGGGCCGGTAGGCTGTAGGGGTGGCAGAATCCTCCACCAATCCCTATGCCCAGGCCGGTGTCGACACCGCGGCCGGTGACCTCGCCGTCGAACTCATGAAGGCCTCCGTGCGCGCGACGCACGGCCCCGAGGTGCTCGGCGGAGTCGGCGGTTTCGCCGGCATGTTCGACGCCAGCGCGCTGCTCGGCTATCGGCGCCCGCTGCTGGCATCCAGCACAGACGGCGTCGGCACGAAGGTCGCGATCGCACAGGCCATCGACAAGCACGACACGATCGGGCAGGACCTGGTCGGCATGGTCGTCGACGACATCGTCGTGGTGGGCGCGAAGCCGCTGTTCATGACCGACTACATCGCGTGCGGCAGGGTCGTGCCCGAGCGCATCGCCGACATCGTGCGCGGCATCGCCGAGGCGTGCTCGGCGACGGGCACCGCGCTGGTCGGCGGAGAGACCGCCGAGCACCCCGGCCTGCTCGGCCCGCGCGACTACGATGTGGCGGGAGCGGCGACGGGCGTCGTCGAGGCGGATGCTGTGCTCGGGGCGGATCTGGTGCGTGACGGCGATGCCGTGATCGCGCTCGCCTCCAGTGGTCTGCACTCCAACGGCTACTCGCTCGTGCGTCACATCGTCTCGAACGCCGGCATCGGCTACGGCGACAACGCCGCCGACTTCGGCACCACCTGGGGCGAGGCGCTGCTCGAGCCGACGCGACTGTACACGACGCCGCTGCTGACGCTCATCGATCAGCTGCCGGCGGGCAGCATCCACTCGCTCAGCCATGTCACCGGCGGCGGCATCGCCGCCAACCTCGCCCGTGTGCTGCCGCAGGGCAGCTGGGCCGAGGTCGACCGCTCGACCTGGTCGCCGAGCACCGTCTTCCGGGTGCTGGCCGAGATCGCCGGCACCCCTCTCGTCGACACCGAGGGCACATGGAACCTCGGCATCGGCTTCCTCGCCGTCGTCGAGGCCTCGCAGAAGGATGCTGCCATCGCGCAGATCGAGGCGCAGGGCATTTCCGCGTGGCAGGTCGCGACCGTGCGCACCGGAGCCCGTCCGTCGGGCGACTTCGAAGAGGGCGCCAAGGGCGTCGACGGCGGAGCCGTGCGGCTGGTCGGCACCTACGCGGACAGCGCACGCTGACGCGCACCCCCACTGACAGAACGGATGAAGTAGAACCCCATGTGCGGCATCGTCGGAATGGTCGCAGGCGGCCCCGTCAACCAGGACATCTACGACGCCCTGCTGCTGCTGCAGCACCGCGGTCAGGATGCCACCGGCATCGCCACCGTCGAGTCGAGCGGTGTGATGCACATGGCGAAGGCCGAGGGCATGGTGCGCGAGGCGTTCCGCACCCGCGACATGCGCGCGCTGCTGGGCAACGTCGGCCTCGGCCACGTGCGCTACGCCACGAAGGGCACCGCCTCGAACGAGGAGGAGATGCAGCCGTTCTATGTCAACGCGCCCTACGGCATCGTGCTCATCCACAACGGCAACCTCACCAACACCCGTGAGCTGACCGCCGACATGGCGCATCGCGACCGCCGGCACCTGAACTCGTCCAGCGACACCGAGCTGCTGCTGAACGTGCTCGCCGGCGAGCTGCAGACCTCCACGTCGACGGTCGACCTCGATCCCGACCGCATCTTCGACGCCGTCGAGCGCGCGCACTCCCGCATCGAGGGGGCGTACGCGGTGATCGCGATCATCGCCGGGTACGGTCTGCTCGCGTTCCGCGATCCCTTCGGCATCCGTCCGCTGATCCTGGGGCGTCGCAAGGCGGCCGCGCCCGGTGACGCAGATGAGTGGGTCGTCACCAGCGAATCGCTGGTGCTCGAGAACGCCGACTACGAGATCGTGCGCGAGGTCGAGCCCGGTGAGGCGGTGTTCATCACCAACGACGGCGAACTGCACACGCGCCAGTGCGCCGAGACCACGCAGCTGACGCCGTGCGCCTTCGAGTACGTGTATCTCGCACGCCCCGACAGCGTGATGAACGGCGTCTCGGTGTACGAATCGCGTCTGCGGATGGGCGACAGGCTGGCCGACACGATCGCCAAGCACGTGCCGCTCGATGAGATCGACGTGGTCATGCCGATCCCCGACTCGTCGCGACCGTCGGCCATGGAGGTCGCCCGCAAGCTCGGCAAGGAGTACCGCGAGGGCTTCTACAAGAACCGCTACGTCGGCCGCACCTTCATCATGCCCGGCCAGGCGGTGCGCAAGAAGAGCGTGCGGCAGAAGCTGAACGCCATGTCGACGGAGTTCCGCGGCAAGAACGTGCTGCTGATCGACGACTCGATCGTGCGCGGCACGACCAGCAAGCAGATCATCCAGATGGCGCGGGACGCCGGTGCCAAGTCGGTCATCTTCGCGTCGGCTGCGCCGCCCGTGCGCTATCCGCACGTGTACGGCATCAACATGCCGTCCAAGCACGAGCTGATCGCGCACGGACGCACGATCCCCGAGATCGCGGAAGAGCTCGGCGCCGATCGCATGGTCTATCAGGAGGTCGACGACCTCAAGGCCGCGATCATCGAGGGCTCCGAGCTGACCGATCTCGACATGAGCTGCTTCGACGGCCGGTACATCACCGGCACCGTCACCGACGAGTACCTCGACTGGGTCGAGAAGTCGCAGTCGTCATGACCGGTTCGGGCGCGCGGTGGCGGGGTCGCACGCTCGCGCTGCTGGGCATCCTGCTGTGCGCGTTCTCGCTGCGCTCGGCGGTGGCATCCCTCTCGCCGGTCATCGACCTCATCGGCTACGACTTCACGGTCTCCCCGACCGTGCTCGGCGTGATCGGCACGCTGCCGCCGGCATGCTTCGCGCTGTTCGGTCTGCTCACGCCGCTGCTCGAGCGGCAGCTCGGAATCGAGCGGGTGACGGTGCTGGCGCTTCTGGCGATCGCCGTCGGCCTCGTGTGGCGGGGCCTGGCGGGCGAGTCGATCGGACTGCTGCTCGCGTCGACGCTGATCTTCGCAGGCATCGGCATGGGGAACATCCTGCTGCCGCCCCTGGTCAAGAAGTACTTCCCCGATCGCATCGGGCTGATGATGACGCTGTACACCACGGCGATGGCGTTCTCGACGTTCGTGCCGCCGTTGGTCGCCGTGCCGGTGGCGAATGCCGTCGACTGGCGCTTCTCGCTGGCGATGTGGGGAGTGTTCGCGCTCGCCGGTGCGATCCCGTGGATCCTGATCCTGATCCGGCCCGCAGCCTCCCGGTCATTGAGTGAGCGCGGCGAAGCCGAGCGAGACGAAATGCCGGCCACGGGTGCGCCGGCAGCATCCGACGACGACGCGCTCACCGGCCCCATCCCCACCTCTCCCACGACTCGCCGTCTGTTCGCCCGTCTCGCGCGAATCCCGCTCGTGTGGGCGCTGGCGTTCACGTTCGGCACGTCGTCGACGATGGCGTACGTGTCGTTCGCGTGGCTGCCCGCGATCGTGACCGACCTGGTCGGGGTCAACGCCG
The DNA here is from genome assembly GCF_037204185.1 of Microbacterium bandirmense. Classification (NCBI taxonomy): domain Bacteria; kingdom Bacillati; phylum Actinomycetota; class Actinomycetes; order Micrococcales; family Microbacteriaceae; genus Microbacterium; species Microbacterium bandirmense. The sequence continues at coordinate 25,567 of NZ_JBBDGM010000014.1, forward strand.
CGACCGCCGGGTTCATGCTGTCGCTCTTCGCGTTCATCGGCTTGCCAGCCTCGTTGCTGGTGCCGGTGCTGGTCGTACGATTCCAAGCAACTCGTCCGCTGTTCATCGTCGGTTCGGCCGGGGGACTCGTAGGCGTCTTCGGGCTGCTGCTCGCGCCCATCCCGGCCCTGCTGCCGCTGTGGATGGCGCTGTTCGGTGTTGTGGGAGTGCTGTTCCCGCTGTCGCTCGTGCTGATCAGCATCCGATCCCGCACCTCGGAGAGTGCGGTGCTGCTCTCGAGCTTCGTGCAGAGCGTCGGGTACATCTTCGCGGCGGTGTTCCCGCTGCTGGTCGGTGTGCTGCACGACGTGAGCGATGGGTGGACGATTCCGCTGCTGATCGTCGCCGGTGTGCTGATCGTCACGTTCCCGGCCGGGATGGTCGCCGGTCGGCGACGCACCATCGAAGACGAGTGGGAGCACCGGCACGGGAGCTGGTGATCGGACCGTAGGCATGCAATTCCCCCAGTGACTGGTGGAATTGCATGGTAGCTTTAGGTGATGATCACCCGAGCGCAATCGGAGAAGGAGCTCGCCGACGCGATCCGCCGTTCCCCGGTCGTATTGCTCGTGGGCGCTCGCCAGGTCGGCAAGACGACTCTTGCGCGCACGTTCGTGCAGCCGGGAGCCGCAAACTACTTCGATCTCGAAGACCCGATAGATCTCGCTCGTCTGTCCGAGCCGATGCTGGCTCTGCAGCCGCTCCGCGGTGTCGTGGTGATCGACGAGGTTCAACGTCATCCTGATCTGTTCCCGGTACTGCGTGTTCTCGCTGATCGCCCCGGTGATCCTGCGACTTTCCTTGTCCTCGGCAGTGCATCGCCCGATGCGCTGCGGCAATCGGCGGAGTCGCTTGCGGGGCGCGTCGAGGTGATCGAGCTTCCTGGGTTGGGTGCAGCCGACGTCGACGATGTCGACAAGGTGTGGATCCGTGGCGGATATCCGAGATCCACTCTCGCGGCGACCGAAGAAGACTCGATGCGGTGGCGCCGGTCGTACATCCGCACGCTCGCCAGTCGTGATCTGCGCGAATTCGGACTCACATTGCCCGCCGCGAGCATTGAGCGATTCCTTGCGCAGCTCGCTCAGCATCAGTCGAATCTCTGGAACGCAGCCTCGACGGCTCGCGCGCTCGGCATAGGAGAATCAACGGCCAGACGGTACGTCGACGGGCTGAACGATGCGATGTTGGTTCGCACGCTCAAACCGTGGACGGTCAATGCCGGCAAGCGGCTCATCCGCACGCCGAAGGTGTTTCTGCGCGATACCGGATTGCTGCATGCCCTGTGGGGAGTCGATTCGGAAGATGCACTGCGGCGTCATCCGGGGATCGGTGCGTCATGGGAGTCCCTTGCCGTCGATGAGGTGCTCCGTCGCGCAGACGATGCTGCGCTCTACTTCTGGCGCACCAGCAATGGCGCAGAGGTGGATCTGGTCCTCGAGCGATTCGGTTCGCGCAACGGCTTCGAGATGAAACGGACGGATGCTCCGCGGCTGACATCTTCGATGGTGTCGGCACTTGAAGACTCGGCGTTGGCTCTCGAGCACCTATGGGTACTGTATCCCGGCAACCGGCGGTACTCGCTGAACGAGCGTGCGACAGCGTTGCCATTGGGGGACCTGCTCAGCGTCACGTCGATCGACGATCTGTGAACGATCCGCCTCTGAGGCATCTTTAATGCGTCAACGCGATGCTGGACGCACCTCCTGGAATGGGCTACCTTCTTCGGGAAGCGCTGGAGCTTACACGCTTCTTGCGAAGGCTGGCAGTGGTTGCATCCCGTCGGGGTGGGGTGGGGCAAGGGCGCGACGCAGTTCCTAGGAGATCGCCATGAATCGCCTTGCAGTCAAGACCGTTGGCGTCGGCGTGCTCGTGCTGGCGCTCGGAGTTGTGGGTGGTGCAGCAGTGGCCGCGGTCCCCGCCCTCTTCGCACCGGCGAACGTGAGCGGTGGTGACATCGAGACGACCCCCATGCCCGCTCCCACATACGGCGTGAACACTCGCGGCGAGTCCTTCGGTTCGTCGGCAGACGCTCGCACGCCTGCCGAGGAGCCTGACCTGATCCGAGCTGAAGCGCGAAACGGCAAGGTGGGGTATGTGCGAAGGACCGAACTGGAGGCTGCCGATGGCACGGCAGCCATGAAGACGTTCGGGTCGCCCGACGATGCGCTCGCGTGGCAGAGGAAGAACGCTGGTGCGGACGTGAGCATTCCGGTCTATCTAGAGGATGGCGTGACGGTGATCGGCGACTTCCTCGTGACCGCTGATCTGCCAGGGCAATAGCCTGGCGGGAAGCGCAGGACATGGTCTGGTCAGGTTGACCAGACCACGCGAGACTGTACACATGAACGTGACGGTCAATGTGCAGCGGCGATCCCTCTGACCCGCTGGACGCCGCTGGATGAGTCGATACCTGCTGGACACACACTTGTTGCTGTGGCTGGCAACCGATCCGGCACAGGTCCCGAGGCTTGCGTGATGAGCTCGGCGCGACCGACGAGATCTTCCTCGCGGCAGCGAGCGCGTGCGAGATCGCGCAGAAGTCGCGGCTGGGACGACTGCCGCACGGTGAGTGTCTGCTGGCGCGTTGGACGCATCTGCGAGAGGCTCTGCTTGCCACCGAACTTCCTCTGAGCGTCGAGCACATGCGCGAGGCAGACGAGCTCGCGTGGGAGCATCGAGACTCGTTCGATCGGATGCTGGTCGCGCAGGCGCGTCTGGACGGGCTGGTGCTCGTAACGAAGGACGAGCGGATTCTCGCCTTCGAGGAGGTGCCCTGCACGCGCTGGGAGTGACTCCGGTTCGATCTGCGCACGGCATGCGCAGATCGAGGCTCTCGCTGTCGGCTCCAGATGTGACGGGGAACGCCCCGGCCTCAGCCGAAGGTGACCTCGTCGCCGACGCGGATCGTGCCGCCAGCGCCTGAGTCGTCGCCGACGGCGCCGGTGACGCCACCTGCCTGGGACTGGAGCAGCAGCAGGCGCCCGAGGGTCGGCTTGTCCTGCCCGAGCGAGCGGGTGAGGGTGGTGAGCACCTTCGCATCCCGGATGCCCGTGTCGGGATTCGCATGGGTGGCCAGGCACCGCACGATCGGGCCCTCGGCGGTGAAGCGCACATCGCCGATGCGGACCTCGCCCTCCCACGAGAGCTCGTCCCAGGCATCCGCGCCATCGATCACCACGTTCGAACGGAATCGGCGGTCATCGACCTGCTGGCCGAGCGCACCGCTGAGGGCGTCGACGCTCGCCTCACTGTGCACGCTGACGAACCCGCGGGCGCGATCCTGGAACCGTGCGCGCACGCCGTCGCCGACCAGTGCGAGCGGCAGTCGGCCCTCGCGCTGCAGCAGCTTCCACTCGGGGGAGTCGAGCACGAACGCGGTCATGATCTCGGCGAGTTCGGCGCGGCCCTCGGTGTCGAGCGTCGAATCGACCAGCAGGTAATCGTCGTGCATGATCCGCACGCGTCGCGCCTCGCCGTCGTACGACACCCGCAGCGCAGCCAGCGACGGAAACGACTCCAGGGCGAGGCCCTTTGACTTCGGCCAGTAGTCCAGACCGTCGCGGTGCTCGGGCTCGGCGGCCTCCGCGAAGCGGAACGCGAGCACCCGATCTCCGGCGATGCGGCCGTCGGGCTGAACCGTCAGCTCATCGCAGCGCTCGGGGGTGAGCCCCTTGATCGGATGACGGTAGAGCGCGGCGACATGGGGCATCCGCCCATTCTGCCGGGTGCGCCGAGCGACGACGAAACCCTGGTCGACTCAGCGGATGCCGGTCGCCAGGGTGTCTGTCGTGCGAAGAAGAGGATCAGGCCCTTTCGAGCTCATCCTCGTCTTCGTCTTCGTACATGTCGGCCCACTTGTCGACGTACTGATCGTCGGACGACGGATGCCCGAGTTCACTCTCCAGGGCGGAGAAGTTCACATCCGGACTGTACGACTTGAGTTCGCGAGCAATCTTCGTGTGCTTCGCCTTCTGACGGCCACGGCCCATGCGCGAGACCCCCTTTTACGAGTTCAGCAGCGGGCTGTGCAAGGCCCGATGATATTCACGGCACCGGCTCGAGGCCGGTAAGAGTAGCATTCAGGATAGCACGCACGCCAGAGCATCAGGCCGTCCTGCGGCCCCTAGCGGAAGGACCGACATGACGGATTCCACGCCTGCAGCATCCGACGAAGCTGCTCAGAACGCCGCCCTGCAGAAGGCGGTCATCGTCGGCCTTCAGCCGGGACAGCCTGCGCACGTGCTCGAAGAGGCGCTGCGCTATGCGAAGCTGCTCGGCTCGCCCCTCGTCGTGGTGCATGTCGACGTCACCCGGTTCGTCACATACGAGGATCCTGACGGCTACGTGCACTCCGCGCCCATCGATCTGAACCTCGACGCCGGCGTCGCCGAGTTCGAGGACGTGCAGGAGGCTGCCGAGCAGCAGCTGAAGACCACCGACATCGTGTGGACGGCCCGCCAGCTGGTCGGAGATCCCGCCCTGGCGATCAAGCAGCTCGCCGAGAAACTCGACGCGCAGCTGATCGTCGTCGGCACGCGCAAGCGCGGGCTCGGCGAGTCGATCCGCGAGTTCTTCACCGGATCGGTCGCCGCGCGCCTCGCGCACCGTCAGTATCGCTCGGTGCTCGTCGTTCCGCAGGAGGAGCCGGTGCCCGACGAGCAGGAAGACGTCTGGAGCGAGTAGCCCCGACCGGAGTGCTCAGCTGCCATCCCGCACGCTGAGTGCGCGGGTGACCGCGTGGGCCGCGTCGTCCAGCGCCCTCTCGAGGTCGGTGACGACCGATGCCGCGACGGCGCCTCCCCGCGCCACGTGCGTGCGCAGGTCGGTGCGCACCTGCGCCCGGAACGCGTTGATGGCGGCATCCGCCCGCTGCAGCTGCTCGCGGCTGCTCGCCCGCTCGTCGTTCATGCCCTCCGAACGGGCGCGCTGCTTGGCGGCGCGCTTCTCCTCCTGGGCGGCGGTGGCGAGGTCGGCCCGCAGGCTGCGCATCGCCTCCTGCACGCTCTGGCGCACCTCGCTCGCGATCAGACGCACCGAGTCGGCGAGTCCCTCCTCGATGTCCTCCAGCTCGCTCTCGCGCGTCGTGAGCTCTGCGCGCCCTGCATCGGTGATCGCGTAGATGGTGGTGCGGCCGTCGACGGTCTTGGTGACCAGCCCCTCTTCCTCGAGCTTTGCGAGGCGAGGGTAGATCGTGCCCGCGCTGGGGGTGTAGGTGCCGCCCGTGCGGTCGGTGAGCGCCTGGATGATGCCGTAGCCGTGCTGCGGAGCCTCGGCGAGCAGCGAGAGCAGGTAAAGGCGCAGGTCGCCGTGTGAGAAGACCGCGGGGCTCATGATTCCCACTCCGCGTCGTCGGCGACCGAGACCTGGGGCCGGCGCAGCACGGTGATGCCGCCCGAGACCGAGTTGGCGCGCACGTCGACGAAGCTGCCGGCGAGTTCGCCCTTCTGGCCGGTGTAGTTGCTGGGGCCGCCGCTGGAGCGCTGCTCGCCGTCGACGATGAGCTTTCCGCTCATGCTGCGCAGCACGTAGTTGGCCGGGAGGGTCTCGTCGAGGCGGATCTTCGTACCGCCGGAGACGGTGTTGAGGTTCACGGTGTTCATGTCGCCGATGGCGTCGATGAGCACGTCGCCCGAGACGGTGTCGACGGTCGCCTTGCGCATCGTGCCGGTCACGGCCACGTCGCCCGAGACGCTGTTGGCGTTGATCGAGCCGACCAGGCCGCGCACCTGCACGTCACCCGAGACGGAGTTCACGGTGAGGTCGCCGGTGATGCCGTCGGCGATGATGTCGCCCGAGACGGTGTTCAGCTTGGCGTCGTTGCGGATGCCCGAGACGAGTGCGCCGGCGCTGACGACGCCCAGGGTGAGCGCGATGGCGCGCGGGACGGCGATGCTGATCTCGGCCTTGGGCCCGCCGGCGCCGAAGTTGCGGAACACCTCGAGGAAGTTGTCCCAGCCGATCTGGGGGTGGTCGATCTCGACCTGGGTTCCGTCGGACTCGACGCGCAGGTCCTTGATGGTGACGCCGTGCACTTCGATGCGGATGCCCGGTTCGTCGTGTGCCACGACGTCGACCTGTCCGCCCACGAGCCCGACCTTGAGCTTGGATGCGGAGGCGATGTCGATGACGCGTTCCTCGCCGGGGGCGATGAGCCACTTCTCGGTCATGTCGTACTCTCCTTGTTGGCGGCGATATCGAGATATATCGCGTTGAGACCGACCATAACACGATATATCTCGATTGCACCAGTCGTGCTGTCTGGGCATCCACTGAGAAGCGGCACCCCACCGAGAGGTGAGGTGCCGCTTGTGGCCTTGCGTTAGTCGGTCACGGAATGTCGCTGTACACCACTTCGCTGCTGATGAGGTTGTTGCCGGTGTCGGGGTCGTTCACTCCGGCGGGGGCGGCGATGCTGACGGTGAAAGGGCCGAGATCCTCCGCCCACGGCAGCGGGTCGACATCGTCGAACGTGACGGTGAAGGGCACGCCCTCCAGGTATCCGCCGGGCGGGATCGCCGGCAGCGTGTATGTCGAGGTCTGCATGTTGCCTGTCGTGGACGTGCTCGTCGCGGTGAGCACCTCGTCCTGAGGCATGAGGGTGACGACGGGGTTGGGCAGGATGCGGATGTCCGACGAGACGGTCAGAACCGTGCCGGCGGGAACCTCGGCGACCTCGGAGTATGCCTCCCAGCCGGATCCGGCGGTGAGCTGCCACTGGCGGGTGCCCTCCGGGTTGGTCGTACCGACCGAGCCACCCGCTGACGGTGCCAGCATCAGGTCGATGCTCTCACTGGCAGAACTCGCCGGCGCGGCAAGTGCGACGGTGAGAGCAGGAACCGACCACGCGGCGACCTTCAGCGCGCGGCGTCGGGTCAGCCCGGTCGACGTGGTCTCGATCGTCTCAGGCATGAATGAGCAGTCCTCCGGTTCGGGCGCTGTGCAGGTCCACTCTCCCCGCGGACCTCGGCCGAGATCACTCTAGGGGATGGAAGAGCGCGATCTGGCCCGACGGCCAGGAAAACACCTGAAGTGGGGAGAGGTACCCACTTCAGGCGCACTGACACGCCAGGTGCGGTGCTCGTATTCTGGGGCTGTGCCTGAAGAGAGTCAGGAATCTACCGCCGCGCGCCTGCTGCGTGCGAGCTTCGCCACCGAGGAAGCGGTCTACGGCGTCATCCTCGTCGCCGGCATGACCGCCGTCTCGGGCGTGCACGGTGCCACGTCGCTGCAGGTGTTCGCGACGGTGCTGGTGACCGTGCTGGTCTTCTGGCTGGCTCACCTCTACGCGGGGACAGTCGCCGGTCACGGGCTGGAACAGGGGCGCGTCGTGGGACTGCGCACATCGTTCCGGCGGGCGCTGAAGCGCTCGCTCGGGCTGCTGCTGTCGTCACTGATCCCGCTCGCGATCCTGCTGTTCGGAGCCACGCGTCTCATCGAGGATCGAACCGCGATCTGGCTGGCGCTGTGGATGTGCGTGCTGGTGCTGGCGGTGCTCGGGTACATCGCCTTTCACCGTCGCCGCGCACCATGGCCGATCCGCATTCTCGGGTCGCTCACCACTGCCGCGTTCGGCATCGTGATCATCCTTGCGAAGGCGTGGATCCACTGAGCGCCTTGACATTGACGCAACGTCAACTTCTACCGTGGAGATATCGACGGAAGGAGGAATGCCATGGACTGGTCGATCCAGGAGATCGCCCGAATGGCGGGCACGACGAGCAGAACGCTGCGGCACTACGACGACATCGGTCTGCTCCCGCCCACCCGCATCGCCGGCAACGGCTATCGGCACTACGACCAGGCGGCGCTGGTGCGTCTGCAGCGCATCCTGCTGCTGCGCGAGCTCGGGCTCGGCCTGCCGCAGATCGCCGAGGTGCTCGATCCGCCTGACGGGTCCCTGGGTCTGTCGACGGGCCGGACATCCGAGGCGACCGCCCTCGAGACGCACCTCGCCTGGCTGCGCCAGGAGCAGGAGCGGATGCAGCGGCAGATCGCCTCCGTCGAATCAACCATCACCGCACTTCGAGAAGGAGAAGAACTCATGGCAGAGAGCATGTTCGACGGCTTCGACCACACACAGTACAAGGACGAGGTCGAGAGCCGCTGGGGCAAGAAGGCCTACGCCGACAGCGACCGCTGGTGGCGCGGAATGAGCGCAGATGAGCGCACCGCCTGGCAGCAGCGGGTCGCCGACCTGGGCGCCGACTGGATCGCGGCCGCTGAACGCAGTGTCGACCCGGCATCCGACGAGGCGCAGGCGCTGGCCCGCCGCCACGTCGACTGGCTCACCGGGATCCCCGGCACCCCCGCGCACCGGCCGGACGGCGATGTGAAGGGGTACGTGCTGGGCCTCGGCGAGATGTACGTCGCCGACCCGCGCTTCGGCGCCAACTACGCCACGAGCGAGGGCGGCACCGCCGGTGCGGAGTTCGTCCGCGATGCACTGCGGATCTACGCGGAGGGGAACCTCTAGCCCGCTGCGCGGGCACGGCGCCAGGCCCTGTGCCTGCCCTAGGACCTCACCCGTTCCGGAGGAGATCGCACGGATTGAAGGGCGGATTTCAGCATCCGCTCCTCCGTTTCGTGAGATCTCCTCCGTTTCGTGCACGCGCCACCGAGGAAGACGGCGGAAAGTTCGAGCCGGGTAGTCTGGCTTCACGATGAGCATCACTCGCCGATCCCTGCTCGTCGGCGCCGGCACCGGCGCCGTCGCGGTGCTGCTCGCCGCGTGCACCCCCGAGCCCAAGCCCAAGCCGACCCGCACGACCACGCCCGGGCCGAAGCCCTCGGCACCGGCCAACGTGCCGGTGCCTGCGGGATGGGCGCGATCGACCTGGTCGACCGACCCCTACTCGTTCGGGGCCATCAGCTACCTGCCCGCGGGCGCCGACCCGACGCACCGCGACACCCTCGCCACCCCTGTGCTCGACCGGGTCTTCTTCGCCGGCGAGGCCACTGACGCGAACAGCTCGGGCACCGTGCTCGGGGCCATCGACTCGGGGCGCCGTGCGGGCCTGGGAGTGCTCGCGGCAGCATCCGACGCTGAGCGCATCGCCGTGATCGGCGCCGGCGCGGCCGGTGTCGCCGCCGCGCGCATCATCGCCGATGCGGGCCACCCGGTGACGATCTTCGAGGCGCGCGAGCGCACCGGCGGGCGACTGCTCACCCAGAGCGACGACGACTGGCCCGTCCCCGTGCAACTCGGCGCGTGGCTGATCGGCGAAGACGACGTGGCCGCACTCGACAGCCGGCTCATCACCATCAGCGACAAGCGCATCCGCCTCGACACCGCGGTGGGCTGGTCGGCCGAGGGCGCGACCGACTCCATTGACGACACCCCGATCGCCCAGGCCATCGAGCACGCCAGCACTCTGCCGACCGACGTGCCGCTCGCCGGCGCACTCGAAGCCGACGGCGCTGACCCGACCGAGCCCGCACTTGCCGCGGCGCTGGCCTGGCTGGCCGCCACGACGGGCGCCGACCCGACGCGGGCATCCAGCTGGTATCCGCCCGAGTTCTCCCCCGACGCCCTCAACGGCCTGACCGGAGATCTCAGCGCCTTCATCGACGACAACCTCAGCGAGATCGATGTCACCCTCGCCTCGCCGGTGGTGCGGGTCGCGTACGATGACCGCGGCGTCAGCCTGCGGATGGGTACCGGCGAATCGCTGTCGTTCGATCGGGTGATCGTCACCGCTCCGCTGGGAGTGCTGCAGCAGCAGGGCATCGAGTTCGCGCCGGCCCTGCCGTTCGAGCACCGCGGCGCGATCGCCGACCTCGCCGCCGGCTACATCGAGACCGTGTGGATGCGGTTCGACGAGCCGTTCTGGGATGCGGAGGAGACCATCTGGCATGTCGTCGGGGGAGACGGCCCGATCCGCACCTGGCTCAACCTGCAGCCCGTCACCGGTGAGCCGGTGCTCGTCGGGCTGGTCGGGGGCGAACCCGCAGCCGAGTTCGCCGCGCTCAGCTCGCAGGACGCGAAGGTCGTCGCACGGGCGTCACTGACGTTCTTCGCACCGCAGCCGGACGAGCCGGAGAACTGACCGGCGGCGGCGCGACCGTCGTGCGCAGCCGGCTGATCACGACGAGTCCCGCCGCGACGAGCGCGAAGATCGACAGTGCGACGCCGCAGCTGGCGATCATCTCGGGGATGCCCGAGACCTGGCGCGGGTCGAGGAAGTAGTACGGGTACCAGCCGATCACCCCGCCGCGCCAGATCGTGAACACGCCCCAGACGACCGGATACAGCAGCACGAACGGCACCACGCGCCACGACGCGCCGCGCCGTCCGGGCCCGATCGCCCATGCCAGGATCGACCACGCCGGCAGCACGAAGTGCAGCACGACATCCGACCAGGGCACCGTGATCGGGATGCCGCGCACACCGGCCTGCCACACGATCAGGGCGAACGCGAGCCCGGCCGTCACCGTCCAGCTGAGCACCAGCGCCCGAGCCGTCGTCAGCCAGAGCGGGTCCTCGTCGTGGCGCAGGGCGATCAGCCCGGCGATCATCGCGAGCACCGCGAAGGCCGAGTTCGACTGGATCGTCAGATACGCGAAGAAGTTGTCGCCGGCGATCGTCTGCGCGCCCATGCCCCACAGCATCCGATGCGCGAGCGCGACGATGCACACGACCGCAGCGAGCAGACGCGACCATCCGAAGATCCTTCTCGTCAGCACTCGGGCGTCGTCCTCCTTGCGCTGTGCGGTGGTGCGTGCGGGGGTCCGCAGGATCTCCCGAGTCTACGGAATGGTGCCGGATGCCGATCTCAGGCGACCCGCCGATAGAGTGACGCAGGTGAGCACCCCGGCACCTGCACGCACCGTGCTGCGCCGCGCCGCGCTCGCCGCGGCGGGCGGGACGATCGGCACCGCCGCGCGCCTCGCGTTGGCACTGCTGATTCCCGGCGCCGCGCTGAGCGTGCTCGTCGCGAACGTGGTGGGCTCGCTGCTGCTCGGGATGCTGGTCGCGCGCCTGCCGGCTGTCGACCTGCGCATCTTCCTCGGCACCGGGGTGCTGGGCGGCTTCACGACGTACAGTGCGTTCGCGGTCGACGCGGTCGCCCTGTGGACGACCGCTCCCGCCCTCGGCATCGGCTACGTCGTCGCGAGCATCGTGATGGGTCTCGCCGCGGCTGCGCTCGGCCTGAAGATCGGCCGCGGGCGCGGCGGACGGGAGGCGGAAGCGTGAGCCCGCTCGTCTTCGCGCTCGCCGCCGTGTGCGGCGGTCTGGGTGCGGGTGTGCGCTACCTCATCGACACCGGCGTCGCTCGTCTGGTGGGCACTCGATTCCCGTGGGGAGTGATGCTCATCAACATCACCGGCTCGTTCGCGCTGGGGATCGTCGTCGGCGCGCTGCCGGAGGCGGCCTTCGTCGTCGGCGCCGGATTCCTCGGCGGGTATACGACGTTCAGCACCGCGATGGTCGACACCGTGGCGTTGTGGCGGGACGGCGAGCGTCGGGCGGCGCTGCTGAATGCGATCGGGATGCTGGCCGCCGGGGTCCTCGCAGCCCTCGCCGGCCTGGCGCTCGGCGCCGCCCTGTGACGCCGGACGCGATCACGCTCCCAGCCCGCTCCAAGTCCCGAAATGTACAAATGTACAGAAAGGGGAGCGGGGATGACCGAAGCTGCAGTGCGCCGCAGGCGCGATCCGGAGACCCGGCGCCGCGCCATCGTCTCCGCTGCAGCCGAGCTGATCGTCGAGATCGGCGTCGGCGCCGTGACCCATCGTCTCATCGCAGCGCGTGCGGGTGTGCCGCTCGGGGCCACCACTCAGTACTTCGCCACGCTGGATGATCTGCGCGCCGAAGCACTGCGGTTCCTCGTCGCGGAAGTGGATGCCCGCATCGACGGCATCCGATCCGACCTCGACGAACGGGGCACGACGCCCGCCGTGCTCGCCGAGCTGCTCGCGCGGGGCCTCGCCGACGCACACGCGCTCGAGGCCGACCGCGCCGTGGTGACCGCTGCGGTCAACGACCCGCAGCTGCGCGAGCTCGCCCGCCGCTGGTCGCAGCAGATGGCCGGCTTCCTGGTCGCCGACTTCGGACCGCAGCGGGCGACCGCCGCTGCGATCTTCATCGACGGCGTCTTCTGGCACTCCCGCATCAATGACGAGCCGCTCTCGATGGCCTTCCTCGAGTCCGCCCTCGCCGACATCCTCGGCACCACGACCACCTGACCCGCCACGCAACACCGACCCAGAGAAACGCACATGTCGAAACTCTCCGTCCTGAGTCTGCGCAACCGCGCACTCATCGCGCTCATCACGATCGTGGCCGCCGTCTTCGGCGGGCTCGCGCTCACCAACCTCAAGCAGGAGCTGATCCCCTCGCTCGAGCTGCCGGCGCTGGTGGTCATGACCAGCTACCCCGGCGCTTCGCCCGAGGTCGTCGAGAACGACGTGTCGACTCCGATCGAACAGGCCGTGCAGGGGGTGCCGGGGCTGGAGTCGACCACGGCCACGAGCACCACCAATGCCTCGGTCGTGCAGGCGATGTTCACCTACGGCACCAATCTCGCCACTGCCGAGCAGAAGATGCAGCAGGCGATCAACCGCATCGGCCAGCAGCTGCCGGACGACGTCGCCCCGCAGGTGCTCTCAGTGTCGATCGACGACTTCCCCGTGATCCAGGTCGCCGTGACCGGCTTCGATGACGCCGAATCCGCGCAGGCCGACCTCGAGAAGGTCGTGATCCCCGAGATCGAGGATGTCGAGGGAGTCAACGCTGCCGAGATCGTCGGCGGCGTCGGCCAGCGGGTCACCATCACCCCCGACGATGCGAAGCTGGCCGAGCATCAGGCGACCCCGCAGATGATCACGCAGGCGCTGCAGCAGAACGGCGTGCTGTTCCCCGGCGGATCCATCACCGAGGGCGATGACACCTTCACCGTGCAGACCGGGGCGAAGATCTCGTCGGCCGACGAGATCGCACAGCTGCCGCTGGTCGGCACGGATGCCACGATCGGAGAGGTCGCATCGGTTGCGCAGGAGGCCGATCCAGTCACCTCGATCTCACGCGTGGACGGCCAGGACGCCCTGTCGATCGCCGTGACGAAGCTGCCGGCCGCCAACACCGTCGAGGTGTCGACAGGTGTGCTCGCCGCGCTCGACGATCTTCGCGAGTCGTTCCCGGATGCCGAGTTCACGGTCGTCTTCGACCAGGCGCCGTTCATCCAGCAGTCCATCGAGACGCTCGCGGTGGAGGGTCTGCTCGGTCTCGTGTTCGCCGTCGTCGTGATCCTGGTGTTCCTGCTGTCGATCCGATCGACGCTCGTCACCGCGATATCGATCCCGACCTCGGTGCTGATCACCTTCATCGGGCTGCAGGCATTCGGCTACTCGCTGAACGTGCTCACGCTCGGCGCGCTCACGATCGCGATCGGCCGCGTCGTCGACGACTCGATCGTCGTCATCGAGAACATCAAACGACATTACGTCGAGGGGGCCGACAAGGGGGAGGCGATCCGCCTGGCCGTGCGCGAGGTGGCATCCGCCATCACCGCCTCGACGATCACGACGGTCGCGGTCTTCCTGCCGATCGTGTTCGTCGGCGACATGGTCGGCGAACTGTTCCGTCCGTTCGCGATGACCGTCACGATCGCGATGGCGGCCTCGCTGCTCGTGGCACTGACCATCGTGCCGGTGCTGGCGTACTGGTTCCTCAAGCCAGGCAAGCCGCTGATCGACGAGAACGGCAACCGCGTCGACCCCGAGGCGCCGGAGGCGCCCCCGACGCCGCTGCAGCGGATGTACCGTCCGATACTGTCGTGGACCCTGAAGCACTCGCTGACCACGGTGGCGCTCGCCGTCGTCGTGCTGGCCGGGACCCTGGCCTTGGCACCGCTGATGAAGGTGAACTTCCTGAGCGACTCCGGTCAGAACACCATGACCGTCACGCAGGACCTCGGCCCGACGGCCAGCCTGCAGGCGAAGTCCGACGCGGCCGAGAAGGTCGAGGATGCCCTCTCGGACGTCGATGGCATCGAGCACGTGCAGGTGTCGATCGGCTCGAGCGGATCGTCGCTGATGGATGCCTTCTCGGGTGGTGCCGGCGTCACCTACTCGATCATGACCGATTCCGACGTCGACCAGGAGCAGCTGCGGGCCGACGTGCAGGAGGCCGTGGACGGCCTTGACGACGTCGGAGAGATCTCGGTCGCCGGTGCCGCCGGATTCGGTTCGACCGACATCGCCGTGACGGTGACCGCCGCCAACGGCGATGACCTGCAGACGGCGACCGCCGCGCTGGTCGACGAGCTCGAGGGCCGCGACGGCATCGGCCAGGTCACCGACAACCTCGCCGCCTCGCTGCCCTACATCGCCGTGGTCGTCGACCGTGAGGCCGCCGCGGAGCGCGGGCTGAGCGAGGTCGCGGTCGGGTCGATGGTGTCGAACGCCATGCGTCCGCAGCAGCTCGGATCGGTCGAGATCGACGACAGCGCGCTGACCGTGTACCTCGCCGCCGCAGAGCCGCCGACCACGGTCACGGCGCTGCAGGAGCTGGTGATCCCGACCGCGCTCGGCCCGGTCGAGCTGCAGGACGTCGCGACCGTCGAGCAGCGTGAGGGACCCACCTCGATCACCACCCAGCAGGGGACGCGCACGGCCACCGTGACGGTGCCGCCGGCATCCGACGACCTCGCCGTGGCGACCGCCTCGGTGACCGCGGCCATGGAGGCCGTCGAGCTGCCATCCGGCGCCGACGTCGAGATCGGCGGCGTCGCCTCGCAGCAGTCCGACGCGTTCTCGCAGCTCGGCCTCGCGATGCTCGCGGCGATCCTCATCGTGTACGTGGTGATGGTGGCGACGTTCAAGTCGCTGCGTCAGCCGCTGCTGCTGCTCGTGTCGGTGCCGTTCGCGGCGACCGGTGCGATCCTGCTGCAGATCGTCACGGGCGTTCCGCTCGGCGTCGCCTCGCTGATCGGTGTGCTGATGCTGATCGGCATCGTGGTGACCAACGCGATCGTGCTCGTCGACCTGGTGAATCAGTATCGCGAGAAGGGGCTGTCGGCGCACGACGCGGTGATGGCCGGTGGTGAGAAGCGTC
The DNA here is from genome assembly GCF_037204185.1 of Microbacterium bandirmense. Lineage (NCBI taxonomy): Bacteria > Bacillati > Actinomycetota > Actinomycetes > Micrococcales > Microbacteriaceae > Microbacterium > Microbacterium bandirmense. Next base: position 40,664 of record NZ_JBBDGM010000014.1, read on the forward strand.
TGCGGCCGATCCTGATGACCGCGCTCGCGACGATCTTCGCGCTGACGCCGATGGCGCTGGGCATCACCGGGCACAGCGGGTTCATCTCGCAGCCGCTCGCGATCGTCGTGATCGGCGGCCTCGTGTCGTCGACCGTGCTGACGCTGATCGTGCTGCCGACCCTGTACAACCTCGTCGAGGGTGCCCGTGAGCGTCGCGCCGCGAAGCGCGCCGGTCGTGACGGCGGACCGGATGGCGACGGCCCCGGTTCGGGCGGTGACGGTTCCGACGGCTCCGATGGCGGCGGTCGCGCGGGTGCGGCCGCGGTGCCGAGCGCGGCTGCTGTGCCGGTCGCGGCGGTGCCGGCGGGTGCGGCTGCGGTGAGCGCATCGGATGCTGATGCCGAGCCGGCCGGGAACGCGACGCCGACGGATGCGCCTCGTGCGTCGGATGGCGCTGAGTCTGCTGCCGAACCGGGTGTTGCCGAACAGGGTGCTGCCGAACCTGCCGGCGACGTGGCTGCTGCGCCCGGAGTTTCGGATGCTGCGCCCGCCGGCATTCCGGATGCTGAGCCGGCTGCGCAGCCCGGTGCCGAGCTGGCGACGGCCGAACCGGCAGCCGCGGTGGTCGTGCCGGTGCGCGCCGGCGATCCGATGGTGGCGGCGGCTGCGGCGGCCTCCGCGGCCGCAGCTGCGGCCTCAGCGGCTGCAGCGGCAGCATCCGTCGTTGCGACCGTCGCCGCCGAGAGCGCGGAGCGCCAGCCCACACGGCGCGAACTGCGCTCGCGCGGACTGCCGACGGCCAATCAGGTCGACTGACCCGTCTTCAGGTCGTCGTTTCTCCCGCCGTGCCGCTCGGCAGGCGGGCGAGACGGCGACCGGAGCGACGCCGGGGCCAGATCAGGCGAAGCGGATGCCCCAGCTGAGCGTCCACGACTCGTCGCGCGCGAGACGGCGCAGGCCGCGCCCGGAGTTGAACGCCTCGGCCGGCGCGGTCATCGGCTCGATGGCCACCGTGAGCGACTGGCCGGGGTATCCGGTCGTCGTGTACGCCTGGATGTAGTCGAGTCCTTCACCCTGGTGCAGCGTGACGGTGCGGCCGTCCGGCGCCGTCAGAGTCGTGCGCACCTGGCCGTCGGCGTCGCGGTGCAGACCGGCGAACCCCGTGTCGAGCGCGAGCTCGCCCAGGCGGCGGCCCTCGCGCAGATCCGTGCCGGAGGCCACCGGGGATTCGCCGATCGGCAGCATCCGATCATCGGTCTCGAAGTACGTCTCGGCGGGCAGGCGAAGCACGAGGTCGCGCGGGTCGATGCCGCCGATGGTGAGGAACGGATGCGTTCCCAGCGCCACCGGCGCCGGCTCCGGCGACCGGTTCGTCAGGGTGTGCGTGACGTCGATCCCGGCATCCGACAGCGCGTACGTGACCGTCGTCTCGATGAGGTAGGGGTACCCGGTCTGCGGCACGATCGCCGCGGCGAGCGTGACCGCCTCGTCGGACTGCTCGGCGATGTCGTACGCGGTGAACCGCAGCAGTCCGTGGCTGGCGTTGCGCAGCTTGGGCTCGGTGATCGCCAGCGCGCGGGTGGTGTCGCCGTCCTGCCAGATGCCGTCGCGGATCCGGTTGGGCCACGGGGCGAGCACGACCCCAGAGCAGGACGGGGCCGGTGCATCCTCGGGGTACGGAGGCACGATCTCGACGCCATCGACGACGAGGTGGCGCAGTGAGGCGCCGACCTGCGCGATCTGCGCGGTGACCGCGCCTCGACGGAGGTGAATCTGGATGCCGGTGGGCGAGCTCATGAGGCCATCGTACGGCGGGCACTCTCTCAGGTGCGGCCGGTAGACTTCACCTGTCGGCTTCGGGCAGCCGCGCTCCGTGAGGGGCGCGGGCGTGTGAACGAGTGTGAGCCCAGGGGCCGATGGTTCATAACCATCACATGAATGGCCCCGGCCGACGAATGCCCGGGTATGTCTGCCGTGCGCTGATCTCTGTGCGCCGCCGCGGACGCTGTTCTCGTGTCAGAGACAGTCAGGAAACACCATGCCCAAGAATGGCAAGCCCAAGGGCGGACGCCCATCCCGTAACTTCGAGCCGCGCTATGCGAAAAAGGCCTCGTTCCACGACCGTCACGCCGGTGGTCGTCCGGGTGCTCGCGACGAGCGCTCGTCGGCCGGTCGTGACGACGACCGTCGCTCGTACTCGAGCGATCGTCGCGCCGATACGCGTCCCGGCAGCCGCAGCCCGAAGCACCGCGGCTATCGCGCCGTCGAGTCCGGGGCCGCAGCACCCAAGCGCCGCTGGAGCGACTCCGAGCGCGCCGGTCGTGACGAGTCGCGCTCGATCCGCAACCGCGCCGAGTCCGGGCGTCGCGAGGCACCGCACCACCGCAACGACCGCGACGACCGGGGCCGTGACTTCGGCGGGCGCCGGTTCGAGGGGCGCGGCGGGCGCCGGTTCGAGGAGCGCGGGGAGCGTCGCTTCGACGATCGTCCGCGGCGAGACGATCGCCCGCGTCGCGACGACCGTGGCGGCTACGACCGCAACGACCGCGGCGAGCGCCCGCGCTTCGACCGCGGCGGCAGTGGCCGGCCGCAGTTCGGTGGCGACCGCCCCCGTCATGGCCGTGACGACCGCCAGGGTCGCGATGACCGCCGTGGCTTCGGCGCCGGCGGCGAGCGACCCCGGTTCAACCGTGACGACCGCTCGCGTTTCGACCGCACCGAGCGCCCGCGCTTCGACCGTGACGACCGTGGCCGTGGCGGCTACGAGCGTCGCGATGATCGTCCGCGGTTCGACCGCACCGACCGGCCGGCTCGCGACGAGCGCCCGCGCTACGACCGCGAAGACCGCGACCGTGGCGGCTACACGCGCCGTGACGACCGTCCGCGTCGCGACGACCGTGACTTCTCCCGCCCGAACCGTGACGACAAGCCGCGGCACGGCCGTGACGACAAGCCGCGTCACGAGCGCACCGAGCGCCCGCGGTACGACCGCGACGAGCGTCCGGCGCGTCCCGCCCGCGAGAACCGCGATGATCGTCCCAGCCGCAGCGACTGGAACCGGACCGAGAGCGTCAAGAAGCACGAAGAGCACGTCGATGTCGTGCACGAGCGGCTCGAGGCCGAGGCCGTGCAGGCGACGGAGGTCGCCGATGTGACGTTCGCCGACCTCGGGCTGGGGTCGAACATCGCCGAGACGCTGCGCAATATGGGTGCCGAGACGCCGTTCCCGATCCAGGCGGCGACGATCCCGTCAATCCTCGAGGGACGCGACGTGCTGGGTCGCGGCCGTACCGGCTCGGGCAAGACCATCGCGTTCGGTGCACCGCTGGTGGAGAGCATCCTGAAATCGCAGGCCGGCAAGCGACGCGAGATCGGTCGCAAGCCGCGCGCGATCATCCTCGCGCCGACCCGTGAGCTGGCGCTGCAGATCGACCGCACGGTGCAGCCGATCGCCCGCAGCGTGGGGCTGTTCACCACGCAGATCTACGGCGGAGTGCCACAGGCTCGCCAGGTCGGTGCGCTGAAGAAGGGTGTCGACATCGTCATCGGCACCCCGGGACGCATCGAGGATCTCATCGAGCAGGGCAAGCTCGACCTGTCCGACGTGCGCATCGCTGTGCTCGACGAGGCCGACCACATGTGCGAGCTCGGGTTCGTCGAGCCCGTGCAGCGCATCCTGCGCAAGACCGCCGACGACAGCCAGAAGCTGCTGTTCTCGGCGACGCTCGACCGCGAGGTCGCCTCGCTGGTCGATGAGTTCCTCGACGAACCGGCTGTCTACGAGGTCGCCGGTGAGGATCAGGACTCGGGCACGATCGACCACCGCGTGCTGGTGATCGAGCACCGTGACAAGGCCGACGTGCTCACGTCGCTTGTCGACCGCGATGGTCAGACACTCGTCTTCGCGCGCACCCGCGCGTACGCCGAGATGCTCGCCGAGCAGTTCGAGGATGCCGGGGTCGCTGCGGTCTCGCTGCACGGCGATCTGAATCAGGCCAAGCGCACCCGCAACCTGCAGAAGCTCACCTCGGGCAAGGTGCAGGTGCTGGTCGCCACGGACGTCGCCGCCCGCGGCATCCACGTCGACGACATCGATCTGGTCGTGCAGGCCGATGCCCCTGACGAGTACAAGACGTACCTGCACCGGTCAGGCCGCACCGGGCGCGCAGGTCGTTCTGGCCGCGTCGTGACGCTGATCACGCGTCACCGTCGCCGCCGCATGGAGGACATGCTCGACCGTGCCGAGATCGAGGCCCCGTTCGACCAGGCTCAGCCGGGTGACGAGGTCATCGAGGAGATCGCGGGTCGCGTTCCCACTGCGGCCGAGCTGACCGCCTGACCCGGTCCCCGACTCAGGTCGTTCACAACTCCGGAGAAACCGCCGGTTTCGGGGCTCCACAGCCCGGAAACCGGCGGTTTCCGTGTGTTCTTCCGGAGTTCTGTACACCGCGGGGTGCCGGGCGGGGCGCGGGAACTCCGCGGGGTGCGGGGCGCGTGCGGTGGGTGCTCAGAACAGCATGTCGGCGGCCGATGCGGTTGTCTTCACCGGCTCGTGTCGCGCGGCCGGGCGGGAGAGCTGTCGGATGCCCTCCGTGCTGCGCGCCTCCAGCCCGTGCATCCGGATCATCGGGCGCATCCGCTTCGCCAGCCACTGTCGGTATCCCTTCGGTGCCTCGGAGGAGACACCGGGGTACAGCCCGCGATAGGACGACAGCAGTTCGGGATGCTCGCGCTCGAGCCACTGGAAGAACCAGGGCTTCACTCCGGGGCGCAGGTGCAGGGCACCGTAGATGACGTGATCGGCGCCGCTGTCCTTGGTGCGGCGCAGCGCCGCGTCGATCGCGGCGACGGAGTCGGTGAGATGCGGCAGCACCGGCATCAGGAAGACGCCGACGCGGAAGCCGGCGTCGGTGAGCGCCCGCACGGTGTCGAGTCTCGCCTGTGTGGACGGGGTTCCCGGTTCGATCGAGCGCTGCAGGTCGTCGTCGTACATCGCGATCGACATCTGCACGTCGATCGGCACCCGCTCCGCGGCCTCGATGAGCAGGGGGATGTCACGACGGATCAGCGTCCCCTTCGTCAGTATCGAGAACGGGGTGCCCGAATCGGCCAGGGCCCGGATGATCCCCGGCATGAGCCGATAGCGACCTTCCGCGCGCTGATACGGGTCGGTGTTGGTTCCCAGTGCGACAGTCTCGTGCTTCCACGACCCGCGCCGCAGCTCGCGCTCGAGAACCTCGACCACGTTCGTCTTCACCACGATCTGCGAGTCGAAGTCGCCACCGCCGTCGAGGTCGAGGTACTCGTGGGTTCCGCGAGCGAAGCAATAAACGCAGGCATGACTGCATCCGCGGTACGGGTTTATCGTCCAGCTGAACGGCATCTTCGACGGTCCGGGCACGGAGTTCAGGGCCGACTTCGCCAAGACTTCGTGAAAGGTCATCCCGGCGAACTCGGGCGTCGTCACCGAACGCACGATGCCGCTGCGGTTCTCCAGCCCGGGCAGCGCGTCAGTATCCACCTCGTCGAGCGTCTGTCCCTGCCATCGCATCTGATCATTCGAACAAAACAACGATCAAAAGTCAAGAAGAAGCTAGAACATGCGTTCGCAATGCAATGCGGCATCGACTGAGCAAGAATGTCGGGGTGAGCGCTGTGCATTCCCGACATGCGGCGCGTGAACCGATCGCCGTGCGCCTGGCCGTGCCCATCGGCGTGCTGTTCACCGCGCTGGCATCGTTGGCGACCGTGCTCGGCGTCGCCGCAGACGGGCCGGGCGGGCCGATCGCAGCGACCGAGATGCCGGCGCCGGCCGCCGCGATGGCACTGCCGACCGTCGAGGTCGTCGCCGTACCCGCCGCGGATCCCTGCGGCGATGATCAGGTGATCGCCGCGCTCGCCGCCGGTGATGATGCGGCGACCGTGCGCGCGTTCGGTGGGGGAGCCGAGTTCCGTGCCGCGGTCGTCGGCGGCAGTGCTCCGTGCGTCTCGCTCGACGATCCGGGTCGGGTCTGGGTCGTCGTCAACAAGCACCGTCCTCTGCAGCCCGAGAGCTTCGCCCCGGCATCCCTCTCCGACATCGATCTGCAGGCGACGTCGCGGTCGAACGAGCTTCGCCCTGAGGCGACCGCCGCGCTCGAAGCCATGGCGGCCGCCTCGCGCGATGCCGGCGCCGGGGTGCTCGGCATCAACAACGGCTACCGCTCCTACGACGTGCAGACGCGCACCTACGGTTCGCACGTGCGCAGCAAGGGTCAGGCCGGGGCGGATGCCATCTCCGCGCGCCCCGGGTTCAGTGAGCATCAGAGCGGGCTCGCCTTCGACCTGATCGCCTGCTCCTCGCGCTGCGGAACCCATGAGGACTTCGGCGAGACACCCCAGGGGGAGTGGGTCGCCGAGAACGCGTGGCGGCACGGGTTCATCGTGCGGTACGAGCAGGGCGAGACGGGCACGACCGGGTATCTGCCCGAGCCCTGGCACATCCGCTACATCGGTGAGGAACTGGCGGCGGCGTACCATCACGGCGGGTTTCACACGCTGGAGGAGTTCTTCGGGCTGCCGCCCGCACCCGACTACGAGCACTGACGCGCTGTCGGCGCGGAGCGCGTCTTGCGGCATTCCACAAATGCGAGACGCAGTGTCATGGCTCGTGAGACGCATTCCCACAACGGACTGTTTCGCGACGCCGCGCCGACCGTAGACTCGCGGTGCGAAGACGCACCTTCCGCCACGACGTTCAGGAGGACGACATGGAACGCGACATCTATGAAGAGGACCACGACGCCTTCCGCGATCTGGTCAAGGACTTCGTCAAGCGCCACGTCTCGAACGAGACCATCGAGAAGTGGGACGCCGCCGGCGAGATCGACCGCGAGACCATGCTCGCCGCGGGCGAGGCCGGCCTGATCGGACTGTCGGTGCCCGAGGAGTTCGGTGGCGCCGGCATGCTGCAGGACTACCGCTTCCGCACCATCGTGATGGAAGAGGTCATCGCGGCGGGCGCCGGTTCTCTGGCTGGTGCCTTCGGCATCCAGGACGACCTGGCCGTGCCCTACCTCGTGCACATGGGCACGCAGGAGCAGAAGGAGAAGTGGCTGCCCCGCATGGCCACCGGCGAGGTGCTCGGCGCGCTCGCCATGACCGACCCGGGTGCCGGATCCGACCTTCGCGGCATCAAGACCAACGCGAAGAAGGTCGACGGCGGCTACATCGTCAACGGCGCGAAGACGTTCATCTCGTCGGGCACCACCGCCGACATCGTCGTCACGTTCGTGAAGACCGGCGAGGGCAACCGCCCCGACGCGTTCAGCCTGCTCATCCTCGAGAAGGGCATGGAGGGCTTCGACCAGGGCAAGAAGCTCAGCAAGATGGGCTTCCACGGCTGGGACACCGCCGAGCTCAGCTTCACCGACGTGTTCGTCCCCGACGAGAATCTGATCAGCGGCAAGGAGGGTCAGGGCTTCATCCAGCTGATGATGAACCTGCCGCTCGAGCGCCTGTCGATCGGCGTCGCCGCCGCAGCCGCCGCTCAGGCCGCCACCGACTGGACGATCGCCTACACCAAGGAGCGAGAGGCGTTCGGCGAGCGCATCGCCGATTTCCAGAACACCCGCTTCCAGCTCGCCGACATGGTCACCACGACCGAGGTGATGTGGGCCTACGTCGACCGCGCGCTGCACGCGTACAAGGCCGGCAAGCTGTCGGCTGAGGATGCCGCGAAGGTCAAGTACTGGGCCACCGAGCGCGAGTGGGAGGTGCTCGACACGGGCGTGCAGCTGCACGGCGGCTACGGCTACATCATGGAGTACCCGATCGCCCGCGCGTTCACCGACGCCCGCGTGCACCGCATCTACGGCGGCACCAACGAGATCATGCGCGACCTCGTCGGCCGCCAGATCGCCGGCAAGCGCTGAGCAGACCCGCCGTCACGGAGCGCGCGTCCCTTCGGGGGCGCGCGCTCTGCGTTTCCCCGGCACGCGCCCGTGCGCCTCAGCGCCGATCGCGCGGCGGGCGTTTGGCAACGCTGTCGAAGACGCCGTTGAGACCGAAGAGGAACATGCCGAGGAAGATCACGGGCGCGACGACGAACAGCATCACGCCCCACAGGATCCACAGCATCGCGTCCTCCTCGTCCTCGCCCCCGGTCGTATCGTCACCGTATCGCGGGCCACCGACATCGGGGTCGGGGGTCAGAGACCCTGACCGGTCAGCGGCGGCCGACGCCCGCGGCCCGCAGCTTGTCGGCGATGAGGATGCCCAGGGCCGTGGCACCGAGGCAGCTGGCGAGCGTCACGACGAAGAACAGGATCTGCGACCACAGCGGCTGCGCACCCATGTCGAAGAACGCCCACGCGAAGAACGGGTACACCACGCCCAGCAGTGCGGCGCCGGCGTAGTGCTGCCAGGTGTGCCAGTACCGCCACAGCACCACGAGGAACGGCAACTCGGCGAACAGCGACCAGGATGCGTTGGTCACCACGCTCATGAACCCGTAGCCGGAGAACGGCACGATGACGAGCCCGGCGATGACCCCCACGAGGATCCCGACGAGCGGCTTCTGCAGCAGTCGCAGCGCGATCACCGACGGCAGCACCCACAGTCCCGTGATCGCGACCGACAGCACCGGGTTGCCGAGGGTCAGGAGCACGGTGGAGAGCCAGTTGGCCGGGGCGAGCAGCAGTCCCCCGGCGACGCCGAGGGCGGCGCAGGTGAGCAGCAGGGTCGTGGAGGTGCGGGCGCGGGTCGCCTTCTTCGGGGAGGTCGTGCTGTTGTTCGAGGTCGCCATCACGGCCTTCCGGTCAGGGATGCCAGGGGAACGTGATCACGAGGATCGCCGCGGACACCGCGAGGAACGCGGCGATGAACACGATGTCGCGGGTGCGGAACGGCACGAGGTGGCGCTCCGTGCGCGTCGGATGCGCGCCGAACGCGCGGGCGTCCATCGCCAGGGCGACGCGCTCGGCATGGCGGATGGCGCCGGCCAGCAGCGGCACGATGTACCCCCATCCGCGGGCGAGGCGCGCGAAGGGACCGCGGCCTCCCCACATCCCGCCGGTGCCGTGCCCGCGCACGCGGTGCGCCGCACGGATCACACTTAGCTCGTACCCGAACCGCGGCACGAAGCGGTAGGCGGCAAGCGCCGTGTACCCGATCCGATATGGCACATGCAGCTGCTGGATGCTCGCGCGCACGAGGTCGGGGCCGGTGGTCGTCAGTCCGCCGATCAGGGCGAGGGCGAGGATCGCGGCCAGGCGCAGCGCCGTGGCGAACCCGACCTGCAGGGCGCCGGTGAACAGAGTCCATCCGCCGATCTGCAGGAACGGCGCGGTGTGTTCGACGCCGGCCGCATCCACCCATAGGGAGAACCCGAGCCCGATGGCGAGCATGCCGAGCGGAACGGCGAGGAAGAGCAGCACGGCGGTGCGCGTACGGATCCGTGCGCCCACGAGGATCAGCGCGTACGACAGCACGATGAAGCACAGCGGCGTCACGAGGTCGCGCACGAAGATCAGCATGATCATCGCCGGCAGCACCGCGGCCACCTTCGACAGCGGGTTCAGCCGATGCAGGAACCGGATACCGGATGCGGTGGCGTCGGACGCGTACGGGTCCACCACGGCGACGGAACCGGTGACGGCGGGGGCGGCGGTCATCGGGCGGCCTCCGCGAGGTAGCCGCGCAGCGCCGGGTCGAGCGCGCGGTGCATGGCGGGCAGGCGCAGGCCTGCGGATTCGAACAGCCCCTCCGCGGCGAACAGCTGCGCGGTGGGGCCGGCGGCGTGCAGGCGACCGTCGGTGAGGATCACGGTGTGCGTGGTGCGGTCGGCGACGAGCTGGAGGTCGTGCGTGACGATGACGATGGTCGTCCCCTCGTCCCGGAGCCCTTCGAGTAATCCGAGCAGCTCGTCGGCGCGGGCGCGGTCCTGGCCGAACGTCGGCTCGTCGAGCGCGAGCACATCCGGCCGAGTGATCAGCGCGGTGCCGACCGACAGCCGCCGCTTCTCGCCGCCGGAGAGGAGGAACGGATGCACATCCGCCTTCTCCTCGAGCCCGAACCGCACGAGCATCCCCTGCACGCGCTCGGCGATCTCGGCATCCGGGGTGCCGCGCAGGCGCAACCCGTGCGCGAGCTCGTCGAAGACGGTGTGCGCGATGAACTGATGCTCCGGGTTCTGGAACACGAAGCCGATGCGCGCGGTGAGGTCCCGCGGGGCGGCGCGGCCAGGGTCGATCCCGCCGACCGAGACGCGGCCCTTCGGCGGCGGCACGACCCCGGCGAGCGCCTGGATGAGCGTGGTCTTGCCGGCGCCGTTCGTGCCGACGATCGCGGTGAGCGATCCGCGCGGGATGTCGAGGTCGATCCCGTGCAGGATCTCGGTGCGGCCGCGGGAGACGATGAGGTTCCGGGCGCGCACCGCGACGTCGGATCCGTCGGCGGGCTCCTCGGCGACCGCCGAATCCACAACACGCGTCGGCAGCTCCGCCGCAGGAACAGCGGCCACTGCCGCGGCCAGCTCCTCCGGTGTCAACGGCAGCGGAAGAGTAGCCGGAAGGATGCCCCGCTCGCGCAGGGCATGCGCGGCGAGGGTCGCGGCGGGGAGCCATACGCCCATCGCGAGCAGCTCCTCGGTGTGCTCGCGCAGCACGCGGTCGACCGGGCCGTCGAAGGCGAGCCGCCCCTGCTGGTCGAGCACGATGCAGCGGCCGGCGAAGCGCATCGCGGCGTCGAGGTTGTGCTCCACGAGCACGATCGCGCGCTCGCCGGAGGCGATGAGGTCGCCCAGCGCCCCGTAGACGTCGTCGATGCCCTGGGGATCGAGGTTGGCGGTCGGCTCGTCGAGCACGATCACCGGCGAGCCCATGGCGATGGCGCAGGCGATCGCGAGCCGCTGGCGTCCGCCGCCGGAGAGGAGGTCGGGGTTCTCGTGCCGACGCTTCCACAGGCCCACCCGGCGCAGCGCGGCCTCCGCGCGGGAGACCACCTCGGGCGCCGGCACGAGCATGTTCTCCAGGGCGAAGGCGACCTCGTCGAGCACGCTGCCGGTGACCAGCTGCGCATCCGGATCCTGGAACACCATCGCGACGTCCGAGCTGAGCGCGGCCACGGGCGTCTCCATGGTGCTGCGGCCGGAGACGTCGACGGTGCCGTCGAGCTCGGCGGGTACCGACTGCGGCAGCAGGCCGTTCAGCGCCAGGGTGAGCGTGGACTTGCCCGAACCACTTGGGCCCAGCACCAGCACGACCTCGCCAGGGTGCACCTCGAAGTTCAGGCCCTCCGGCGCGGGGCGTTCGCCCCCCGGGTACGTGATCGTCAGATCGCGTACGCGCAGCAGTGGGGCGGAAGGAGGCACGCCCTCCAGATTAGCTGAGGCTTACCTGCATCGCCTATGCGCGGGTGACGACGCCCGCCCGGCGCAGGGCGATGCCGATACGGGCCCCGATGATCGTCCAGATGACCGGTCCGATGATGAACATCGCCAGGTACAGGATGCGTGCCCACAGCTCGAAGCGGTCGAGGTCGACGGCGAAGGCGATGGGCACGCCGAGGATGACGCCGACGATCACGGCCGAGATCAGGAAGCGGCCGAGCCCCCAGTGGCGGTAGCGCCCGAGTGCGGTGATGCCCTCCTGGATGCCGCCGATGAGCAGCGCCGTGCCGAGGTAGCGGAGCACCCACGCCGGGGCGAAGGCGCTGGAGACGAGCGCGGCGAGCACGTGGGTGATCAGCGCCACTCCGGGCACGCGCAGCAGCGACTGCGCGACGATGCCCGGCAGCACGTGCGAGCCGAGGACGAGGCCGTAGAGCACCGGGAGCGCGGCCGACACGGGGACACTGATGTAGCCGGCGCCCGCCGAGACGAGTCCCGTGGCGACGCCGACGGCCGCGCAGATCAACAGCACGCGGGTCGTCAGCACGGGGTTCTTCGCCACCCGCTCATCCTACTGGCGCGCGGGGAACGACAGCACGGCGAGAGCCGGAGAAACGCGGGCGCCGGCCCGCATCCGCTCAGGCCGCGCGGCGTCGTCGGGGCTTGAAGTGCACCGCCGGCATAGGCGGAGCCGGGATGCGCTCGTCGCCGTGGCCGACGACGTGCCCGAAGCGGCCGGACTGCGACTCCCAGTCCTCGCGGGCAGCGGCGACGTCTTCGTGGTTGCGGCCGGCGAAGTTCCACCACATCACGAGGTCCTCTTCGAAGACGGCACCGCCCAGGAGGAACAGCAGCGCGCCCTCCTCGGTGTACAGCTCGACGCGGTCGCGGGAATCACCGAGGAAGAGCATCGACCCGACCGGCACCTCCTTCGCCGCCACGTGCGCGTCGCCGTCGACGACGAGCACGGCGTGCTCGAAGCCGATGTGCAACGGGATCGAGAGCCGGGTCTCCGCCTCGAGGCGGATCTCGGCACCCACGGTCGGATGGTGGACGGTGGCGGGAGAGGTGACCCCGGCGAGCTCGCCCATGACGACGACGGCTTCGCCCGCCGGTCCGTCATCGGAGGGGAGGGCGACGGGCGGCAGATCGCTGTGCTGCTCGAAGGTCCCGGTGCCCGTGCATGAGGCCTCGGGCAGGGCGATCCAGAACTGCAGCGCATCGAGCGTCACCGGGCCGTCGCCCACCGAGTACTCGGAGTGCGAGACGCCGCCGCCCGAGGTCATGAGGTTCATCTGTCCGCGCTCGGCAACGACGTCGCTGTTCACGGAGTCGCGGTGATGGATGCCGCCCACAAGCGGCCAGGTGAGGATCTGCAGGCCCGTGTGCGGGTGCGGGAAGAGTCGCATCTGCACGTCGTTGGGCCCGAACCGGTCGAGGAAGCACCAGGGCCCGATCGTGGGCAGCTCGCGGTCGGGGAGGATGCGCTTGACGTCCATGTCGCGCACCCCGCCCAGCGGGACCTTCCGCGGCTCCAGCAGGATGGAGCGTGGGCCGTGCATGGTCATTCCGAGGCCTGCGGATCGTCGGGCTGCTGCGCGGGGCGCGTCTCCGGGGCGGGCAGGATGCGGGCGCCGGGGATCTCGTGCTTCTCCACATAGCCGGCGATGTACGGGCAGATCGGGACGATGCCGAGGCCGCGCTCCGCGGCATCGGCGAGCGCCTCCGCGGCCAGGCGTCCGGCCAGGCCCTTGCCCTGGAACGCCGGGTCCACCTCGGTGTGGATGAAGCGGATCTGCTCCGGCGCATCCCCCACCGGGCGCAGGTCGTACTCGGCGAAACCCGCGAGGGTTCCGTCGTGATGGATCTCGTAACGCGAGGCGTCGTCGTTGCGGGTCACGGCGATGTCGGTCATGCGTCCTCCTTGAAGCGCGTCCTGCCCCCAACCTACGCCCGGCGGGGCGCTCTGGGGCCGGGTCGCGCCGGGGATACGGCGGGCGGATGGGATTCGTGTTGACATTCCCAGGGGGAGCCCTTAGATTGGGCAACTGGACAGACCAGTTCCCCAATTCTGTTCCCAGTGTTCGTCAGATCCTTGCCACTGAATCGAGGGAGATTCGAAATGCACCGCACCCGTTCCACGACCCGCGGTCTCGGCATCGCGCTCGTCCTCGGCCTCGCGACGGCGGGCATGGCCGCCTGCTCCACGGGAGGCTCCGACTCGTCCGGTTCCGAGGGCGGCGAGCTCAACGTGCTCTTCCCGCAGACCCATGCCGGCGCCTCCGAGATGCTCAAAGAGGACTTCGAGGCCGCCAACCCCGGAGTGACCGTCAACGTCACGCTCGTCCCCTACGACGAGCTCCAGCAGAAGGCGACCCTGGACGTGCAGTCCGGTGCGGCCGAGTTCGACGTCTTCGACTCCTGGTACACCGAGATCGGCGCGCTCGCCGACGGCGGCGTCATCGTCCCGGTCGACGACCTCCTGGAGGACGCCGACTCCGACGACTTCATCCCGTCGATCTTCGACGCATACTCGCTCGTCGACGGCACGCGCTACGCGATCCCCTTCGACGGCGACACCGAGGTGCTCTTCTACAACCAGGAGATCCTCGACCGCAACGGCATCGCGCCGCCCACGACGTGGGACGAGTACGCTGACGCGGTCGCCGCGATCACCGCGGCTGAGAAGGCGAACGGCGTCTACGGCGCGGCCGTGATGGGCCAGCAGACCCCGATCATCCTGATGTCGACCTACGCCAACCGTCTCGCCGGGTTCGGTGGTTCCTTCCTCGACGACGACGGCAAGCCGACCCTCGACACCGAGGCCGCCATCGGCGCGGCCGCCGCGCTCAAGGAGGTCTCGGCCGACGCGATGCCCACGCCCCTGGAGACCGGTTTCGACCAGGCGCTGCAGGCGTTCCTCTCGGGCAAGGTCGCGTTCATGGAGTTCTGGACCGACCTGGGCACCTTCGCGCAGGACGAGTCGCAGTCGCAGATCGTCGGCAAGTGGGGCGTCATGCAGCTTCCCGTGGGCGGCGACGCGGAGCAGAGCCTCGCGGCGCTGGACGCCGGATTCGCCATGACGATCTCGTCCTCGGCGAACAACCCCGACCTCGCCCGCGAGTTCGTCTTGTTCGCGACGAGCCACGACACCAACCTGAAGCTCATCACCACCGCCGGCACCGGAATCGACCCGAACCGCCTGTCCACCCTCGACGCCGAGGAGTATAAGGAGTTCAACCCGCAGGTGCAGGAGGCCGCTTCCGCCTCGCTGAACGGCGTGCTGACCTGGCCGACCATCAAGGAGGCGCCGGAGCTGTTCCAGGCGCTCACCGATGAGCTGGCGACGATGATCTCCACGGACGGTGACCCCGCGGAGACCATGAAGAAGGCGCAGGAGGAGTGGGAGAAGATCCTTGGCTGATCCCGTCTCCACGGTGGGGAGGGCCAACCGTCGCCTCGGTTGGCTCTTCTCCAGCCCCGCACTGATCGCCGGGCTGATCGTCACGGTCTACCCGCTCGTCTACCTCGTCGCGTCGAGCCTGTCGCGCTCGACGCTGGGCAAGCCGTTCCAGGAGTTCGTCGGAGGAGACAACTTCTCCGCGGCGATGGCCGACGGGACCTTCACGGGCGGACTCATGCGCACCACGGTGTTTGCGATCGCCACGGCGCTGTTCCAGCTCGTGCTCGGCCTCGGGATCGCGCTGCTCATGCGCCAGCTGACGCGCGGGCAGAACGTGATCCGCACGATCATCCTGCTCCCGCTGCTCACCCCGCCGGTGATGGCGGCCGTGGTGTGGAAGCTCGTGCTGGCGCCCAACGGAGGCATCCTGAACGCCATCCTGCTGCAGACCGGGATCACGAGTGAGCCGATCTCGCTGCTGGGCTCGCCGGTCTGGGCGATCGTGATGGTCGCGCTCGCGGACTCCTGGCAGTGGACCCCGTTCGTCGCCCTGATCATTTACGCGGGTCTGCTCGCCCTTCCCGGCACGGTCTACGAGGCCGTGCAGATCGACGGCGCCGGCCCGTGGCAGACGTTCCGCCACATCACACTGCCGATGATCATGCCGACGCTCACCGCGGTGCTGCTGATCAAGCTGATCATCTCCTTCAAGATCTTCGATCTCGTGTACGTGCTCACCTCCGGTGGTCCGGCGGATGCCTCGATGCTCTCCGGCTTCCTCATCTTCCGGACGGGCCTGCGCGAGTTCAACGTCGGGTACGCGGCGGCGCAGACGCTGCTGTTCGTGATCGTCGTCACGATCGTCACGATCCCGGTGACCATCCTGCGCAAGCGGACGAGGTGGGAATGATGAGCCAGACACTGCAACCCCAGTCGGCGCGCACAGCGTCGGTGACGACGACGGCGCTGATCACGACGGCCGGGCGCGGCCCGCTTCCCCGGAAGCGCTCCGCAGGCCGGAAGGCCCGCCGAGGCGGTGCGGCGATCGGTCACGGTGCGCTGTGGGCGGCCGTGCTCGTGGGCATCCTGCTGCCGATCGTGTACCTGCTCGTGCTCTCGTTCACGCCGCAGTCGCAGATCGCCACCGGTGGGATCATCCCCACCGAGCTCACGCTGAACAACTGGACGGCGATGTGGGATCGGATGCCGATCGCCCTGTACGCGCTGAACTCGATCGTGGCGGCGGTGCTCGGATGCATCCTGTCGCTCGCGATCGCCGTGTTCGTCTCGTTCGCCATCGTGCGCTTCCGCACCGGCGGCGGATTCCTCCCGCTGTACGTGCTGGCCAGCTTCGTCGCCCCGCCGGTCGTCGCGATCATCCCGCTCTTCTTCCTCCTGCGCAGCATGGGGCTGATCAACAGCTCGATCGGCCTCGCGCTCATCTACGGCCTCGTGAACGTGGCCGTGGCGACGGCGCTGCTGGAGCCCTTCGTCGAGCGCATCCCGGCCGAGCTGGAGGAGGCCGCGCAGCTGGACGGCGCGGGCCCCATGCGGATGATGCGCAGCGTGGTGATCCCGCTGCTCGTGCCCGGCCTCATCGCCACGGGCATCATCATCCTCATCCTCAACTACAACGAGCTGCTGTTCGCCCTCACGGTGCTGCAGAAGAACGATGCGCAGACGCTGCCGGTCGCGATCTCGCTGTTCCAGGGCGATCGCGGCGTGCAGTTCGGGCAGATGGCGGCGGCGTCGATGGCCGCGATCCTCCCCGTCTACCTCGCCGCCGTGTTCATGCAGCGCTACCTCGTGGGCGGCCTGACGAGTGGAGCGATCAAGTGAGTGCAGGAGCGGAAGTGAACACCATCTCGAGCGTCGAGTTCATCGGGCTGCGCACGCCGCTGCCCTCACCCGCGGTCTTCTCCTGGGGCACCGCGAACGAGCGCAACGTCGGTCTGGTCCGCGTGCGCCTCGCCGACGGCACGGAAGGCTGGGGCGAGACGAGCGTCACCTTCCCGTTGTGGTCGATGGAGGAGCGGGCCGCGACGGTGGCCGGCATCGCGCCGATCGCCGAAGGGCAGCGTCTGGAAGCCGCCGCCGACATCGCCGCGGTCGTCGCGGTGCTGCGGCAGCGCACCGACCGGTTGCGGCTGCTCTGGTCGCATACGGCGATCAGCGCAGCCATCGGCGCCGTCGAGATGGCGCTGTGGGATGCCTGGGGGCGTATGCAGGACGCGCCCGTCTGGCAGCTCCTTGGCGGCACCGACGCGGTGATCCCGATGTATGCGGTGGGCTTCGGCGGCTCGCCCGCCCAGGTCGCCGACACCGCCACGGGTCTTCTGGAGGAGGGGTACGCCGCGGTGAAGGTGCGCGTCGGCTTCGACCCCGACGACGACGTCGCCCTCGTCGAGGCGGTCTCGGCCGTCGCCGGCGATCGGCTCTACGCGGACGTCAACATGGGCTGGACCCGCGACGAGGCCCGCACCATGGTGGAGCGGTTGAATCCCTACGGCCTCGGCTGGCTCGAGGAGCCGCTGTCCCGCGACGACCGCGAGGGCCTCGCGGCCCTGCGCGAAATCGCCACGATGCCGCTGGCCGCCGGCGAGAACTGCTACAGCGCGGAAGAGCTCGTCTCTCTCGCGGAGAGCGGCCTCGTCGAGGTACTCATGCCCGACCTCGCCCGCGTTGGCGGGCTGGAGGCGGGGATCGCCGGGGCGCGGGTCGCCCGCGAGCGCGGCCTGGGCTACAGCACGCACCACTACGCCTCCGACATCGGCTTCGCCGCGATGGCCACCCTGTGCGCCGTCGTCGGCGCACCGCGACCGATCCTCCGCGATGTGAGCCCATGGCCGATCCGCGACGGACTCCTCTCGGAGCCGCTGGTCATCGAGAACGGGACCGCGCGTCCCTTCGCCGGCCCCGGGCTCGCCCCGACCCCGGTCCTGGCCGTTGTAGAGGAGTATCGGGTGCTATGACCGAGAACACGAGCCCCTACTCGCCGCTGTCGCCGAAGCCCTTGTGGACGGCGGCCGTGGAGCAGATCCGCGAGCTCATCGAGAGCGGGGAGATCCCCGTCGGCGCGCGACTTCCCGCCGAGCGCGACCTGTGCCGGCAGCTCGGCATCAGCCGCATCTCCCTGCGCGAGTCGCTGCGCGTGCTGCAGTCCACCGGGTACGTGGAGACCCGCCCGGGCTCGGGCACGTACGCGCGCCTGCCCGAGCCGGTGCACGATGCGCCGATCTCCGACTGGATCGCCAAGGACCTGCACATCCTCGAGCTGTTCGAGCTGCGCCGGGCCGTGGAACCGGGCATCGCCGGGCTGGCGGCGCTGCGGCGCGACGAGGAGCATCTCAGCGCCATGGAGGCCACACTCGTGGAGATGACCGAGGGCGACGACTTCGACCATCCCAAGGCCGTGGCCGCCGATGCCGAGTTCCACCGGTTGCTCGGCTACTGCATCGACAACACCGCGATCACGACGCTCGTCGATCAGATCCAGGACGTGGCCGGGGTGGAGCGGCGCCTCTCCCTCTCCGTCCCCGGTCAGCGCCGCCGCGCCGTCGACGACCACCGGCGCATCCTCGAGGCGGTGCGCCGCGGCGACGAGGCCGCTGCCACCTCCGCCATGCGCGACCACCTGGACGCCGCGGTCGGCTGGATCATCACCTATTCGCAGAACGAGACCTCCGAGGGCGCATCCGCGCCGAAGGACACGACAAAGGAGAAGCAATGACGCAGGCAATCACCACCACCGAGAAGCACAATGCCGCCGGAGAGCGCGTCGTCATCAGCCCCGACGAGTTCGGGTCGGGAGCCCCGATGGAGGTCGGCCGCACCGGCGTGCGCGACAAGAAGCTGATCTACCCCGAGATGGGCTTCGACGCGGCCACCCTGTGCCTGGGCGTGGTCGAGATCGACCCCGGCCACCACTCGCCGCTGCACCGCCACAACTGCGAAGAGGTGTACCTCGTGATCGAGGGCACCGGATACGTCGAGCAGGAGGGCGAGACCTTCCCGCTGAACACCGGCGACGCGGTGCTCAACCGCGTCAACGTCGACCACCGCGTCTTCAACACCGGCGACACCACGATGCGCCTGGCCGTCGTGGGCGGCATCATGCTCGTCCCGCTGCTGCCGACCTGGCCGACCGACAGCCCGTACGAGATCCTGGAGCCCGCCGGTGAGAACTGACGACCTCGCCTCGGCGATCGACGCAGTCGCCGACACGATGATCCCGCCGTCCGGCGACTGGCCGGCGCCCTCCGCGCTGCAGCTGGGCGCCGACCTCCTCCCGCGACTCCGTGAGGACGAGCGGGAGAAGGTCGCCGGGACGATCGCGCGGCTCGACGCGGCCGATGGCTTCGCCCAGGCGTCGCCGGCCGAGCGCATCTCCGCGCTCACCGAGCTCTCCGAAGCGGACCCGGTCGCTTTCGAGCTGCTGCGCCGCTGCGTGTACTACGCCTACTACGCCCAGCCGCCCGTCATCCGCGTGATGCGGGCGAAGGGCTACGACATCAACGAGGCGCCGCAGCCGGGGGGCTACCGGATGGATCCGATCACGTCGGAGGACCTTTCCCGGATTGACCGCTCGCGCATCGTCTGGATCCCCGCCGACAAGGTCGGCATGCCTCTGAGGACTGCATCATGAACGACGTCACACCCACTGTGCTCCCCTCCGTCGAGGTGCTCGTGATCGGCGCCGGCATGGCCGGCGGCGCGATCAGCTGCACGCTCGGCGAGGCCGGGGTGCAGGTGGTCTGCCTTGAGCAGGGCCGCTGGATGCCCGGCGCGGCACGACCCCACGGCGACCGCTACTACGAGCTCGAGCGCCAGTACCGCTGGAGCACCTCGCCGAACACGCGCGCGTGGCGCGAGGACTACCCCATCGGCACCGACGCCGTGCAGCCGCTGATGTTCAACGAGGTCGGCGGGTCGACGGCGATCTACACGGCCGCGTGGCCCCGGTTCCGGCCGACCGACTTCGTGAAGAAGCAGGAGCACGGCCGCAGCGAGGACTGGCCGTACTCGTACGACGACCTCTCGCCCTACTACGCGGAGAACGACCGCTCGATGGGTGTGTCGGGGCTCGATGGCGACCCCGCCTTCCCGCCGCACGACCCGTACCCGAACCCGCCGCTGCCGATCGGCAAGCGCGGGAGCGCCTTCGGCCGCGCGTGCGACGACCTCGGCTGGCACTGGTGGCCCTTCCCCATGGCGGTGAACTCCCGCGAGTACCGCGGCCGCGCCGCGTGCAACTACTGCGGCGACTGCCAGAGCGGATGCTCGATCGAGGCGCTCGCCGGCTCGCACAACACCTACTGGCCGCGCGCGCTCGCCGCGGGCGTCGAGCTGCGCACCGGTGCGCGCGTCGTCCGGATCGAGAGCGACGACGCGGGCCGGGTCACCGGGGCGATCTACGTCGACGCCACCAGCGGAGAACGGTTCTTCCAGCCCGCCGAGCGCACCGTCGTGTGCGGCAACGGCATCGGCACGCCGCGACTCCTGCTGGCGTCGGCATCCGACTCGCACCCGAACGGGCTCGCGAACAGCTCGGACCAGGTGGGGCGCAACCTCATGTTCCACGGCCTGGCGATCGTCGAGGCCTGGACCGATGAGATGCTCGACCCGCACAAGGGCGTGATCTGCGCCGCCGCCTACACGGCGGAGTTCGCCGAGACGGACCCGGAGCGGGGCTTCGTCAACGGCTTCACCCTGCTGTGCAGCGGCATGAACGGCCCCGGCTTCCAGGCGAACGGCTCGCACTCGGGCAACGTCGCGCCGTGGGGCGAGGGCCACCACGAGTGGATGGAGAAGCACCTCAACCGCGGCTTCGCGATCCTCGTGCAGACCGAGGACCTCCCCATCGAGTCCAACCGGGTGACGCTGGATCCCGAACTCGTCGACGCCGATGGCGTCCCCGCGCCGTTCGTGCACTACCGGCTCGACGAGAACGACGACCGGCTCCTCGAGTACGCGTGTGGCAAGGCGGTCGAGATCGCCGAGGCCGCGGGCGCGCACGAGGTCAAGGTCAACCGGTTTTTCGGGCCCTCCGGCGACTACATGCCCCCAGCCTGGCACCTCATGGGCACGGCCCGGATGGGCGACGACCCGGCGACGTCGGTCACCGACGGCGAGCACCGCGCCTGGGACGCCCCGGGCCTGTACATCTGCGACGGATCGTCGCTGCCCACCGGCGGCGCCGTCAACCCCACGAGCACGATCGGCGCGGTCGCCCTGCGCTGCGCCGCCAAGATGCTCGAGCACA
Organism: Microbacterium bandirmense; assembly: GCF_037204185.1. Lineage (NCBI taxonomy): Bacteria > Bacillati > Actinomycetota > Actinomycetes > Micrococcales > Microbacteriaceae > Microbacterium > Microbacterium bandirmense. The sequence continues at coordinate 61,678 of NZ_JBBDGM010000014.1, forward strand.
TCGGCAAGGAGGCCCCGGAATGGGCAGCATGACGACGGCGACGGAACCGGTCCGGTCGATCGATCCGCGCACCGGCGAGGTCGTGGAGACCGTGGCGGAGCAGACGGATGCGGAGACGGTCGCGCGACTGTGCGCGGCGGCCGTCGAGGCGACCGCCCGGCTCGCGGCGATGAGCTTCGCCGACCGGGCGGAGATGCTGGAGGCGATGGCGGCCGCGCTCGAGGGCGACCGCGAGCGCCTGGTGGACATCGCCGACCGCGAGTCCGCCCTCGGCCGCCCGCGGCTCGACGGCGAGGTGACCCGCACCGCCACTCAGCTCCGGCTGTTCGCGGCCGTGCTGCGCGACGGCGCCTTCGCGGAGGCGACGATCGATCACGCCACCGACGCCTCGCCGGACCTGCGGCGAATGCTCATCGGGCTGGGTCCGGTGTCGGTGTTCGGCGCCTCGAACTTCCCGTTCGCCTTCTCGGCCGCGGGCGGCGACACCGCCTCGGCGCTCGCCGCAGGATGCGCGGTGATCGTCAAGGCGCACGGCGCGCATCCGGCGCTGGACGCGGCCGTCGTCGCGCTGTTGCGCGATGCCGCCGGGCGTACCGCCGCCGGCGAGGACGCCGTCTCGGTCGTCTACGGCCGCGAGGCTGGGACGGCCGTCGTCGCGGATGCGCGCATCCGTGCCGTCGGCTTCACCGGCAGCGAGCGGGCCGGGCGCATGCTCATGGACCTCGCCGCCGCGCGCCCCGAGCCCATCCCGGTGTACGCGGAGATGGGATCGCTGAACCCGCTCGTGGTCACACCGGGGTCCGCGGAGCGCGGCGCGGAGATCGCCGCGACCATCGCGGACTCCGTGCTGCTGGGCGGTGGGCAGTTCTGCACCAAGCCCGGACTCGTCTTCCTCCCCGAAGGCGCGGCCGGGGATGCCGTGGTGAGCGCCCTCGTCGAGCGCATCGGCGCCTCCGACGCCATCCATCTGCTCTCGATCGACATCCGCGACACGTTCATGAAGGGGGCCGCGGCCGTGGCCGCGTCCGCCGACGCCGCCGCGCTCGTCACGCCGAGCGCGGGCACGGGATCGGCCGCGACCCCGGCGCTGAACGAGGTCGCCGTGGCGTCGCTGTTCGGCGCCGACGAGCTCATCGCGGAGTGCTTCGGGCCGGCCGCCCTGGTCGTGCGCTACGGCACGATCGCTCAGGTCGTCGACGTGATCGACCGCCTCCCCGCATCCCTCACGCTCTCGGTCTTCGCCGAGGATGCGGAGTCGGATGCCGTGGCGGCTATCGCCGCCGCGGCGACGGAGCGGGTCGGCCGTATCATCCTCAACGGCGTCTCCACCGGCGTCGCGGTGAACTGGGCCCAGCAGCACGGCGGTCCGTACCCGGCGGCCTCCAGCGCGATGCACACCTCGGTGGGCGCCACCGCGATCCGACGGTTCCTCCGGCCGGTCGCCTACCAGTCCTTCACCGATGCCCTGCTCCCGCCGGCGCTGCAGGAGTCGAACCCGCTGGGGATCCCCCGTCGCGTCGACGGACGCCTCGAGGTGAACGGATAGGCATGAGCACGAGGACGGGCCGCACAGCCTCCCACTGGGGGAGCTACGAGGTCGACACGCGCGACGACGAGGTCGTCGACGTCCGACCCGTGCCCGAAGACGCGGATCCGTCCCCCATCGGGCAGAACTACCGCGGGATCCTGCGCGGGCGCAGCCGCATCCTCCGCCCCGCGGTGCGCCGCGGCTGGCTGGAGGGGCGGCGCACCGGGCGCGGCGCCGAGGAGTTCGTCGAGGTCTCGCAGGAGGAGGCCGTGGAGCTCATCGCCGCCGAGCTCGACCGCGTGCGCCGCGACCACGGCAACGAGGCGATCTATGGGGGCTCCTACGGCTGGGGCAGCGCGGGGCGGTTCCATCACGCGCAGTCCCAGGTGCACCGCTTCCTCAACGCGATCGGCGGCTACACGCGCTCCTACAATACGTATTCGCACGCCGCCGACGAGATCGTCCTGCCTCATCTCGTCGGCGACCGCGAATGGTTCCTGCGCTCCGTGCCCTCCTGGGAGGAGATCGTTGAGCACACCGAGGAGTTCATCGCCTTCGGCGGGCTGCCGCGCCGCAGTCCGCAGATCAACCCCGGCGGCGTGGGCTCGCACCTGACGGTGCTCCGGCAGGTCGAGGCGGCGCGCAACGGCGTGCACTTCACGATCGTCACCCCGATCCGCTCGGACACCAATGACGAGCTGGGCGCCGACTGGCTGCCGCTGCGCCCCAACACCGACGTGGCGCTGATGCTCGGCCTCGCGCACACGATCCTCGACAGCGGCCGGGCCGACGTCGACTTCCTCGAACGGTGCTGCGTCGGCTGGGACGTCGTGCAGAAGGAGCTCCGCGGCGAGCTCGACGGCGTCGTCAAGGACGCGGAATGGGCCAGCGGGATCACGGGCGTCCCCGTCGAGCGGATCCTCGCGCTCGCCGAGCGCATCGCCACCCGGCGCACGCTCATCGGCGTGACGTGGTCGCTGCAGCGGCAGCACCACGGCGAGCAGAGCTACTGGGCGGCGATGACCCTGGCGGCCATGAGCGGCTCGATGGGTCGACCCGGCGGCGGGATCGGCACGGGCTACTCCTCCATGCACAATGCGCACCACGGCGACCGGCGCTCACCCGCCGCGGCGCTTCCGCAGGGGCGCAACGCCGTGGCCACGCACATCCCCGTCGCGCGCATCAGCGACCTGCTGCTCAACCCGGGTCGCGCCTTCGACTACAACGGCAGCCGGTTGATCTATCCCGATATCCGCCTCGTGTACTGGATCGGGGGCAACCCCTTCCACCACCACCAGGATCTGAACCGGATGCGTCGCGCCTGGGAGAAGCCCGACACGATCATCGTGCACGAGCCGTTCTGGAACGCGCACGCGAAGCACGCCGACATCGTGATGCCGGTGGCCACCTCGCTCGAGCGCAACGACTTCGCCATCGGCATGGCCGACGGCTGGCTGAGCTGGATGGACCGCGTCGCTGAGCCCCCGGAGGGCGTCGTCACCGACTATGAGGTGTTCTCCGCCGTCACCGAGAAGCTCGGGTGCGCCGAGGAGTTCACCGAGGGCAGGGACGCCTGGGAATGGGTCGTCGAGCTGTGGGGGCGCTCCCGCACGAAGGCGGCCGGATTCGGCATCGACCTGCCCACGATGGCCGAGCTGCGCGAACGCGGCAGCATCCCGCTCGAGATCCCGCGCACCCTGCCCACGGCGTTCAGCGAGCTGCGGGCCGATCCCGAGGCGCATCCGCTGCGCACACCCTCGGGCCGGTTGGAGCTGTACTCGGAGACCGTCGCGGGGTTCGGCTACGCCGACTGCCCGGGCTGGGCGAGATGGATGGAGCCCGCCGAGTGGCTGGGCTCCCCGCTGGCACGGCGGCATCCGCTGCACCTCGTCTCGCCGCAGCCCGACGGCAAGCTGCACAGCCAGCTCGATCACGGTCAGGAGAGCCGCCGGCACAAGCGCGAGGACCGCGCCGTGCTGCGCATGAACCCCGCCGATGCGAGCGCCCGCGGCATCCGCGACGGCGACCTCGTGCGGGTGTTCAACGACCGCGGCGCCACGATCGCGTGCGCCACGATCGACGACACGCTCCTGGAGCGCGTCGTGGCGCTGCCCACCGGCGCCTGGTACGACCCGGTGGACCCCGCCGACCCCGCCCCGCTGGACAAGCACGGCAACCCGAACGTCCTCACCCTCGACATCGGCACCTCCGCGCTCGCTCAGGGCCCGTCCTCGCACACGTGCCTCGTCGATGTCGAGACGTTCGCCGGGGAGGCGCCGCCCGTCACCGCTTTCGAACCCCCGAGGCTCATCCCGGCCTCGGACACCGACCGACCCCTCAGGAGAGAAGAGACAGATGAGTGAATTCCCCCGTCGCGATGTGACGCAGAACTACATCGACGGCCGCTGGGCGTCGCCCTCCACGACCGCCGTCGCCGAGGTGTTCGACTCCAACACGGGCGCTGTGATCGGCTCCGCGCCGCTCAGCGGGCGCTCGGACGTCGAGGACGCCGTCGCCGCAGCCTCCCGCGCCCAGCAGGGCTGGTGGCGGATGGGAGCGGCCGCGCGCGCCGAGCACCTCCGCGCCGTGGCCCGCGAGCTCGAGGCCCGGCACGAGGAGCTCTCCGAGCTCGTCATGCGCGAGGTCGGTGCGAACCAGGAGATCTCCTACGGCTCGCAGACGATGACCCCCGTGATGAGCTTCAACACCGCGGCTGACATCCTGGAGAGCTACGAGTTCATCGAGCAGGTGGGCCAGAACAAGGTCGCGCGCGAGCCCTTCGGCGTCATCGGCGCGATCACGGCGTGGAACTTCCCGCTGCACCTGGTCACGGTCAAGGCGGCGTTCGCGATCGCGGCGGGCAACACCGTCGTCGTCAAGCCCAGCGAGATCGCCCCGCTCACCGCCGCCGTCTTCGCGGAGGCGCTGGATGCGGCCGGCCTGCCCGCCGGCGTCATCAACATCGTCTTCGGTAACGGCCTCGAGGTCGGCGAGGCGATCGTAGAGCACCCCGACGTGCGGATGCTGACCTTCACTGGATCGACCAGGGCGGGGCGCCGCATCGGCGAGCTGGCCGCGCAGAAGGTGGCAAAGGTCGCCCTCGAGCTCGGCGGGAAGAGCCCGTTGGTGATCCTGCCCGACGCCCCGCTCGAGGAGGCGGTGCGCTTCGGCGTCCAGGACCTGCTACTCAACAATGGCCAGCGCTGCGACGGGCTCACGCGCATGGTCGTCCCCGCCGAACTCCTGCCCGAGGTGGAGCGGGTCGCCGCCGACGTCATGGGCGGGGTGAAGGTCGGACCCTCCACCGACTCCTCCGTCGTCGTGGGACCCCTGGCGTCGCAGACGCAGCAGGAACGGGTGCGCGAGTACATCCGCAAGGGCATCGACCAGGGCGCGAAACTCGTGGTCGGCGGTCTCGAGGAGCCGGAGGTTCCGGCCGAGAACGCCGGCGGCTACTACGTCCGCCCCTCGGTGTTCTCCGGTGTGACGGGGGACATGGCGATCGCCAAGGAGGAGATCTTCGGCCCGGTGCTGTCCATCCAGTCCTACGACGACCTGGAGCAGGCGATCGAGATCGCCAACGACACCGAGTACGGCCTGCACGCGGCCGTGTACGGCGGAGACCTCGACGAGGCGCTCGAGGTCGCGGGCCGGCTGGAGGCGGGCATGGTCACCGTCAACGGCGGCGGCATGGATCTCCTCGCCCCCTTCGGCGGGTACAAGCAGTCCGGCATCGGCCGGGAGTTCGGCCTTTACGGCTTCGAGGAGTTCCTCGAGGTCAAGGCGATCCGCGTGCCGACCGACGGCCCCGCCGCCGTCGTCTGAGGCGATCGGGCGCTCCGTCGGCGCGCATCCCCCGATCGGTCCGAGCGGCGGCCGGACGTTCCCGGCCATGGCTACGCTGGAGGCATGCCACCGCAGGATCCGAGCGACCCGTACGCCGACCTGCCCCTGCCCGAACCGCCCGACGAGTACGACGACCCGTATGGCGACGTCCCGTGGGATGACGCCCCGCCTCCGGAGGAGGGCGAGTGGGCGGGAGACCCCGGGGCGATGCCGACGAGCACGTTCGCCCCGCCCGCGCAGGCGGCGCCGTCCCGCTTCGCCACGCCCGCCGAGGCGCTGCGCACGGTCTTCGGCTACGACGCGTTCCGCGGCGATCAGGCCGCCATCGTCGAGCACGTAATCGCGGGTGGGGATGCCGTCGTGCTGATGCCCACCGGCGGCGGCAAATCGATCACCTACCAGGTGCCCGCGCTGGTGCGCGAGGGCACTGGGCTCGTGATCAGCCCGCTGATCGCGCTCATGCACGACCAGGTCGACGCGCTGCGCGCCAACGGCGTGCGGGCGGCCTATCTCAACTCCACGCAGTCGATCGACGAGCGGCGCGAGGTCGAGCGGGCGTACGTCGCGGGCGAGCTCGACCTCATCTACGTCGCGCCCGAGCGGCTGTCGTCGCCGCAGACCACGCAGCTGCTGCAGCGTGGCGTGCTCAGCGTGATCGCGATCGACGAGGCGCACTGCGTATCGCAGTGGGGCCACGACTTCCGCCCCGACTACCTCGCGCTCGGCGACCTGGCCGAGCGGTTCCCCGGGGTGCCGCGCATGGCGCTCACCGCCACCGCGACCCGCGCCACGCACAAGGAGCTCACCGAGCGTCTGCACCTCGACGGTGCTGGTGGAAGAGCGCGGGCCGAGCACTTCGTGGCGAGCTTCGACCGGCCGAACATCCAGTACCGCATCGTGCCGAAGGTCGATCCGCGCTCGCAGCTGGTCGAGTTCATCCGCTCGCAGCCCGACGGCGCGGCCGGCATCGTCTACGCCCTCAGCCGCAAGTCCGTCGAGCAGACCGCCGCGTATCTGGCATCCAAGGGTCTCGACGCACTGCCGTACCACGCCGGTCTCCCCGCCGAGGTGCGCGCAGCCAATCAGGCGCGCTTCCTGCGCGAAGACGGGGTCGTCATGGTCGCGACCATCGCGTTCGGGATGGGCATCGACAAGCCAGACGTCCGTTTCGTCGCCCACATCGACTTGCCCAAATCCGTGGAGGGCTACTACCAGGAGACCGGTCGCGCCGGTCGAGACGGCGAGCCGTCGGTCGCCTGGATGGCGTACGGCCTGGGCGATGTCGTGCAGCAGCGTCGACTGATCGATCAGAGCCCGGGCGACCGCACGTTCAAGATGCGGATGGGTCAGCACCTCGACGCCATGCTGGCGCTGTGTGAGACGGTGCAGTGCCGGCGGCAGAACCTGCTCGGCTACTTCGGGCAGGAGTCCGGCGCGTGCGGCAACTGCGACACCTGCCTGCAGCCGCCCGAGACGTACCACGGGCTGATCCCCGCGCAGAAGCTGCTGTCGACGATCGTGCGTCTGAAGCGCGAGCGCAATCAGGCCTTCGGCGCCGGACACCTGGTCGACATCCTGCGCGGGGCCTCGACCGACCGCATCCGCAAGATGGGGCACGAGCAGCTCGCGACCTACGGCATCGGTGCCGACCTGACCGATCAGGACTGGCGCAGCGTCGTGCGGCAGCTGCTCGCCCGCGGCATCCTCGTCGCGCAGGGCGACTACGGCACACTCGCGCCGGGTGACGCTGCTGCGGGAGTGCTGCGCGGCGAGACGCCCGTGCCGCTGCGGCGTGACACGATCGGGCGGGTCACGGCGAGCCGCGCCCGCAAGACGAGTGCGTCGGATGCCCTCGCCGAGGGCGACCGGAATCTGTTCGAGGCGCTGCGCGCCTGGCGGGCCGAGACCGCGCGCGAGATCGGCAAGCCGGCGTACATCGTGTTCGGCGACGCGACGCTGCGCGCGCTGGCAGAGCATCGCCCCGCCTCGATCTCGCAGCTCGACGGCATCAGCGGCGTCGGGGCGAAGAAGAAGGAAGCCTACGGCGAGGCCGTGCTCGCCGTGATCGCCGCGCACTGAGCCCAGCGCAGCCGCCCATCCGCGCCAGTTTCCTGCATCCGCTGCATCGATCGATGGCGCAGACGCGGAAAACTGTGGCGGATGCTGTCGCCGAGCCCCCCAGGCCAGCCGAGCCCCCCAGGCCAGCCGAGCCACCCAGGCCAGCCGAGCCACCCGGCTCAGGCGGCCGCGTACTCCTCGGTGTGCACGCGCGCGGTCGCCGCGCCGGCGAGCAGCTTCGAGACGGGGCAGCGGGCGTCGGCCGCCGCGAGCAGCTCGGCGGTCTCCTCGGGGGAGCCGCCCTCGAGCGACAGGTACGCGTCGACCTCGAACTCGTATCCGACCCCGCTCTCCACCGAGTGCAGCTCGACCTCGACCCGCACTGCGGTGCGCCGCCGGCGCTTCAGGAGCGCCTGCGCTGTGGAGTTCAGACACGTCGCCCACGACAGAGCGAGCAGCTGCTCGGGATTCGTGGCGTCGGGGTCGGGGTTCGACCCGAGCGGGGAGGAGACCGAGACCTCCATGCCGTCGATCACCCGGCTGGTCGCGTCTCCGCCGCCGCTGTTGGTCGCTTCGGTCCGGTACTTCAGAGCCATGCCCTCACCCTAGTTGAACCGTATAATTGGATCGCGTACAGAAAGGGCTGTCGGCCCGCTGCGGGCCTCGGCGCCCCACTCTCCCTCACGAAAGTCAGACCCATCCCGATGGCACCTGCCAATACCGCGCTCGTGGAGTTCCGCGGCGTCACGAAGCGGTTCGGCGACGGCGCCGACGGCACGCCGGCGCTCGAGGACGTGACTCTCAGCATCCACCGCGGTGAGATCCTCGGCATCGTCGGCGAGAGCGGCGCGGGCAAGTCGACCCTGCTCGAACTGGTGAACGGTCTGCAGCATCCGACGCATGGCACGGTGACCGTCGACGGCACCGACGTCGCCACGCTCGATCGCGCGGGACTGCGCGCCCTGCGGCGCGACATCGGCGTGGTCTTCCAGGGGGTGCACCTGCTCAGCAACAGCACGGTGCGCGACAACGTGCGGCTGCCGCTGCGCCTCGACCGGCGTGACGGAGGGCAGGCTCGCAGCCGGAAGCAGCAGCGGGATGCCGTCGATGAGATCCTCTCGTTCGTCGGCCTCTCGCACCGCGCCGATCACTTCCCCGCGCAGCTCAGCGGCGGCGAGCGGCAGCGGGTGGGACTCGCCCGCGCACTGGTATCGCGCCCGGCGCTGCTGCTGTGCGACGAGCCGACCTCCTCTCTGGACGCGTCGACCACGGGCGACGTGCTGCGGGTGCTGTCGGATGCCCGCGAGAAGCTCGGCGCCACGGTCGCGGTCATCACCCACGACCTCGACGTCGTGAAGGCCATCTGCGACCGCGCCGCCCTGCTCGAGAAGGGCCGGCTGCGCGAGGTGTTCCCGGTGGCGTCCACCGGCACGCGCTCGCTGCCGACCTACTACGAGCAGGTCAAGCGGGAGCTGATGTCATGACCTGGCTCACCGAACTGCTCGCCGAGTACGGCGAGGACATCGCCACGTCGCTGGCTGAGACCGGGTACATGATGCTCGTCTCGCTGCTGGCGGCCGTGCTCCTCGGCCTGCCGCTGGGCACGATCGTGTATCTCACGACCCGCGGTGGGATCGCAGAGAACCGGATCGTCTACACGATCGCCGATCTGTACATCAACATCGTGCGCTCGTTCCCGTTCCTGCTGCTGGCGGTGTTCCTCATCCCGTTCACGCGCCTGGTGATGGGCACGAGCTTCGGCACCCAGGCGGCGACGCTGCCGCTGTGCGTCGTGGCGGTGGCGATCTACGCACGGCTGACCGAGCAGATCCTGCGCGAGATCCCCCGCGGCATCACCCGCGTCGCGCAGGCGTCCGGGGCGACGGTGCCGCAGACGGTGTTCCTGATGCTGCTGCCCGAGGCGCGTTCCGGGCTCGTCTACGCGCTCACCTCGGCGGCGATCAGCCTGCTGTCCTACTCGACCGTGCTCGGGGTGGTGGGAGGCGGCGGCATCGGCGACTTCGCCATGCGCTACGGCTACCAGGAGTACAACGACGGACTGATGTACTTCACGATCGTCATCATCATCGTGTGCGTGCTCGCCATCCAGGCGGTCGGTCACCGCACGTCCGTGCGGCTCGACCGCCGCTGAACCGCGTCACAGCCGCGGAAGTCCCCAACCGAGGAGAAGAAGAGAAGATGAAGAAGTCACGCGCCGGTCTGCTGGCGGCAGTGCTCGCAGCGACCCTGGTCGCCACCGGCTGCGCCGGAGGCGCGGACGAGTCGTCGGATGCTGCCGCAGGTGCCCCGCAGACGCTCAAGGTCGCAGCCGTGATGTCGCCGATGACGGACGTCGTCGAGGCGGCCGGTGAGGCGATCGAGGACGGCTACGAGATCGAGCTCGTCGAGGTCGGCGACTACATCACCGCGAACACCATCCTCAACAGCGGCGACGTGTACGCGAACTTCTCGCAGCACATCCCGTACATGGAGACGTTCAACGAGGCCAACGACGGCACGCTCACGGGCGTGCAGCCGGTGTACAACTTCGTCATCGCGTTCTACTCGAAGACCCTCGACGACATCGCCGATCTGCCCGAGGGTGCGACCGTCGCGATCCCCGACGACCCGTCGAACACCGGTCGTGCGCTGAAGCTGCTCGCCGAGAACGACGTGATCGCGCTCGACCCCGAGGTCGACCCGTATGCGTCGACGGTGAAGGACATCGTCGAGAACCCGAAGGACGTCGAGTTCCTGCAGGTGCCGATCGCCTCGCTGAACGCGGCGTATGAAGAGGCCGATCTGGTGTTCCAGTGGCCGTCGCACATCAAGGCGCTCGGTCTCACGCCCGCTGAGGACGGACTGATCACGGAGCTCGACCCGACCCACGCGCTGAACGTGGTCGTGCAGCAGAAGGATGCCGACTCGGCGGCGACCGAGGCGCTGAAGAAGGCGTTCACCAGTGACCAGGTGCGCGAGGTCATCGAGTCCAACGGCACGATTGAGACGGCCTGGTGATCGTTTCTGTCGTGAGGTGACAAGCGCGGACGGCGGCGGCGACGGATGGTGTTGTGTGAGGTCTACACGAAGCTTCGCCGCTCCTTGTCGGAGATCTACCGTTGAGGCATCCCCATCGTCAACCGAGAGGAACCGTCATGGTCGACGCCGCCGTCCGTCCCGCAGCCACCTCGAGCGAGCCCGAGCCGGCCATCGACGTGCAGCGCGTCAACGATCTGCTGCTCGGCACGTGGGCTGACATCCGTCGCCAGTCGCGGGCGCTGATCAAGGACTCCGCGTTCTGGCGCGACGACAGCCTGGGCAAGGACGCGCACCGCGAGCGCGTGCTCTCGCAGCTGCACCTGCTGGTGCAGAACGGGGCCGTGCACCGGGCTTTCCCGAAGGCGTTCGGCGGCGAAGAGGACAACGGCGGCAACGTCGCCGGGTTCGAGGAGATGGTGGCCGCCGACCCGAGCCTGCAGATCAAGGCGGGTGTGCAGTGGGGGCTGTTCGGTTCGGCGGTGCTGCAGCTGGGCACGGCCGAGCACCACGAGAGATGGCTGCCGGGCATCATGAACCTCGACATTCCCGGGGCGTTCGCGATGACCGAGATCGGGCACGGCTCCGACGTCGCCGCGCTCGGCACCACCGCCACCTACGACCCGGATGCCCAGGAGTTCGTCATCCACACGCCGTTCCGCGCCGCGACCAAGGAGTATCTCGGCAACGCCGCACTGCACGGCATCGCGGCCACGGTCTTCGCGCAGCTGATCACCAATGGCGTGAATCACGGCGTGCACTGCTTCTACGTGCCGCTGCGCGGCGAGGACGGCAACGACCTGCCGGGCATCACCCGAGAGGATGACGGGCTCAAGGGCGGACTGAACGGCATCGACAACGGCCGTCTCGCCTTCGACCAGGTGCGCATCCCGCGCACCAATCTGCTCAACAAGTACGGTGATGTCGCTGCGGACGGCACGTACACCAGTTCGATCGACAGCCCCGGCCGCCGGTTCTTCACGATGCTCGGCACTCTGGTGCAGGGACGCGTCTCACTCGACGGCGCCTCGAGCTGGGCATCCGCCCTCGGTCTGCACATCGCGATCACCTACGGCACCCAGCGCCGTCAGTTCGACGGCGCTGACGGGCAGGAGAAGGTGCTTCTCGACTACGGCAAGCACCAGCGCCGCCTGCTGCCGCGCCTGGCCACGACCTATGCGCAGCTGTTCGCGCACGATGAGTTCCTGCAGAAGTTCGACGGTGTGTTCTCGGGGCGCACCGACACCCCAGAAGACCGTGAGGACCTCGAGACCCTTGCGGCGGCCCTCAAGCCGCTGTCGACCTGGCACGCGCTCGATACTCTGCAGGAGGCACGCGAGGCGTGCGGCGGCGCCGGCTTCATGTTCGAGAACCGTCTCGTCGGGATGCGGCAGGACCTCGACATCTACGTCACGTTCGAGGGCGACAACAACGTGCTGCTGCAGCTGGTCGGCAAGCGCCTGCTCACCGACTTCGCCGCGCAGTTCAAGGACAAGGATGCCGCGGCCCTCGCACGCTATGCCGCCCTGCAGACCGCCGGCAAGGTCTTCCACGGTGCGGGCCTGCGGCAGTTCGGTCAGGCGGTCGCCGACCTCGGCTCGACGGCCCGTTCGGTCGAGTACGGGCTGCGCGAGGAGCAGCAGCACGAGCTGCTGGCCGACCGCGTGGAGCAGATGGTCGCCGACATCGCGGGGCGTCTGCGTCCCGCCGGCAAGGACAAGGTGCTCGGCGAGCAGCTGTTCAACGAGAATCAGGCCGAGCTGATCGAGGCCGCCCGTGCGCACGGTGAGCTGCTGCAGTGGGAGGCGTTCACCGATGCCGTGAACACCGTCGAGCACGAGGGGACGAAGCAGGTGCTCACCTGGCTTCGCGACCTGTTCGGTCTGCACCTGATCGAGAAGCACCTCGCCTGGTACCTGATCAACGGTCGCCTGTCGGCTCAGCGCGCGGCATCCGTCTCCCGCTACATCGACCGCCTCTGCCAGCGACTGCGTCCGCACGCACTCGACCTGGTGGCCGCCTTCGGCTGGGAGCCCGAGCACGTGCGCGCACCCATCGCGAGCGGCGCCGAGCAGCAGCGTCAGGACGAGGCGCGCGCATACTACGCCGACCTCGAGGCATCGGGCCAGGCGCCCGTGTCGGAACGCCGTCCTGAGCGAGCGAAGCGAGACGAAGGGAAGGCGCTGCGCGAGAAGAAGAAGCGCGCCTGACGCCGAGGCCCCCTTCTGTCGTCGGCGCCCCCTCGTAGCCGCGTCGCTGCGGAGGGGCGCCGACGCTGCGAGGGGGCGTCGGCGCTGCGGAGGGGCGCCGGCGCTGCGGAGGGGCGCCGACGCTGCGAGGGGGCGTCGGCGGGTCGCGCTACCGTGAAGCCATGACCTCGCTGCGCACCGGACCCGACGAACTGACGCGCTGCGCATGGGTCGGCGACGACGGCGAGTACCGCCGTTACCACGACGAGGAGTGGGGCGTGCCGCTGCGCGGCGACCGTGCACTGTTCGAGAAGATGGCGCTCGAGGGCTTCCAAGCCGGGCTGAGCTGGATCACGATCCTGCGCAAGCGCCCGCGCTTCCGCGAGGTGTTCGCCGGCTTCGATCCCGCGATCGTCGCCGCGTTCGGCGCCGACGACGTCGAACGGCTGATGTCGGATGCCGGGATCATCCGCAACCGCGCGAAGATCGAGGCCACCATCTCGAACGCCGCGCTGGTCCACGCGATGGCCGACGGCGAGCTGGACGGGCTGATGTGGTCGTTCGCGCCGGGGTCGGCCGGGGCACGGGCATCCGATCGCCCTCGCCCACGGGAGCTGGGCGACGTCCCCGCGGTCACGGCGGAGTCGACCGCCCTGAGCAAGGCGCTGCGCGAGCGCGGTTTCCGCTTCGTCGGGCCGACGACGATGTACGCCCTCATGCAGTCGACCGGAATGGTCGACGATCATTTGGCGGGATGCTGGCGGGCTCGCGTCGACGGCTGAGCGCAGCATGGGCACCTCTCCCCATGCTGCGGACAGGACCCGGTATACCAACGCAGGTAGTATTACCCCGGCGAGTCGTGCATGCGCGACCCGGGGGGAACCGGTAAGGAGCATTCGACGACGTCGCCTTCTTGCGCAAACTGCACTGACGACGACTGCCGGAGGAGATCACGCATGCGAGCGATGACCTGGATGCGCAGGCACCCCAAGACGCTCGGATCCGCTGCCGGAGTCGTGATCGGTGCCGTGGCGCTCACGGGCATGGCCGTGGCCTACGACGGGCTGCCGACGACGAAGGTCGACCTCAACGACGCCGGCGTCTGGCTGACGAAGTCGTCGAGCCTGCTGGTGGGGCACTTCAACAACGCGTCGACGGTGATCGACGGCGGTCTGCGCACCAGCGGCGAGGACTTCGACATCCAGCAGGACGAGGCGAACGTGCTGGTCGTCGACGGCGGCAACGACACGGTGACGGCGGTCGATCCCGCGACGGTCACGATGACGGACTCGGCACCGATCCCCGGTGACGCGAAGGTGACGCTGGGCGGCACCACCACGGCGATCCTCGATCGCGCCTCCGGATTCCTGTGGATGACCCCGGTCAGCGAGCTGTCGGGTTTCGATCCGAAGGCGACGGACGTGCTTGCCAAGCTCGGCAAGAACGCGGATGCCACGGTCGGGCGCGACGGCACGGTGTACGCCGTGTCGGCCGAGCGCAGCGAGGTGCTCACCGCGCGGTTCGATGCCCAGGGCGAGATCAGCACGTCGGAGTCGTCGCTGGAGGAGCTCGGCAAGGGTGCCGAGCCGACGATCACGGCCGTGGGGGAGACCCCGGTCGTGCTGGACCCGGCGAGCGGTGTCGTGCAGACCCCGGGTGGGTTCCGCACCGAGATCGCCGATGCCCAGTCGGCGGTGCTGCAGTACCCGTCGGCACAGGCGGATGCTGTCACGCTGGCCACCACCTCGCACCTCGTGCACGTGCCGCTCGACGGCGGTGAGGTGCAGGAGGTCACGACCAACGGCCAGGGCAACCCGGCGACGCCGGTTTCGCTGCGCGGCTGCACCTACGGGGCGTGGGCCGGATCGGCGCGCTTCGTGCGCGATTGCGCCGGTGAGTCCGCCGACGTCAACGAGCAGATCCCGGGTGCGGAGAACGCCCAGCAGCTGACGTTCCGCGTGAACCGCGACGTGATCGTGCTGAACGACGTGCTCACGGGAGCCGCCTGGATGGCCGATGAGAGCCTGAAGCAGGTCGACGACTGGAGCGTGCTGACGCCGCCCGAGGGCAACGAGGAGGACGAGGAGAACACCTCCGAGGAGACGGTCGAGACGACCCTGCCCGAGCGCACCGAGAAGAACACCCCGCCGACGGCCGAGGACGACCGCTTCGGCGTGCGCCCCGGCGGCACCACCATGCTGCCCGCGGTCGACAACGACAACGACCCCGACGGCGACGTGCTGGTCGCTGCGCTGGCGGACCGCCAGCCCAAGGTGGGCGACGTGCAGCCCGTCCTCAACGGGGGCGCGCTGCAGATCATGACCGAGGAGGATGCCAAGGGATCGGCGACCTTCCGGTACGAGGTCGACGACGGCCGTGGCGGCTCCGACACGGCGGAGATCACGGTCGACGTGCACGACTGGGACACCAATAGCGCTCCGAAGCCCAAGCGTGTGACGAAGCTGGCCGTGGAGTCGGGCGGCACGGTGTCGTACAACATCCTGCCCGACTGGATCGATCCCGATGGTGACGACATCTACCTGCAGTCGGTGACCCCGGCGGCCGGCGACGAGGTCGATTTCACCACCGACGGGCAGATCACCTACCGCGCGGTGGCCAGCCTGCAGGGACGGAAGAAGATCGAATTGGTGGTCGCGGACTCGCTCGGCGAGGTGGCGACCAGCTCCATCTACATCACGGTCAAGCCGCAGGGCTCGATGGATCCCCGCACCAACGCCGATCACGTGGTCACGCGGGTGAACGAGCCCGTGACCGTGTCACCGCTCGCCAACGACTCCACCGCGGGGCGCGAGCAGCTGCGGTTGACCAACGTCGACGCTGTCGAGGGCGCGGAGCTGACCCCCGACTATCCGAACAAGCAGTTCACCTTCCAGGCTGCCTCGTCGGGCGTGTACTACGTGCAGTATCTCGCCTCGGCCGGCGCGAAGAGCGCGATCGGCATCGTGCGCGTGGACGTGCTCGACGAGACCCAGACCGACCAGCCCCCGGTCGCCGTGCGCGATGTGGCCCTGCTGCCCAGCGGCAAGGAGGCACTGGTCGGCGTGCTCGCCAACGACAGCGACCCGGCGGGCGGCGTGCTGGTGGTGCAATCCGTCACAGTGCCGCCGCACAGCGGCATCTCGGTGTCGGTGCTCAACCACGAGACGCTGCGCATCACCGATCAGGGCGCTCTGGACGCGCAGGTGCGCATCCGCTACCGGATCTCGAACGGCACGCACAGCGCCGAGGGCGATGTGATCGTGGTGCCCATCCCGGCAGCATCCAAGCTCCTTCCTCCGGTCGCGAACGATGACGAGGCGGTCGTCCGCGTCGGTGACGTCGTGACCATCCCCGTGCTCGACAACGACACGCACCCGAACGACGACGCCATGCGCGTCGCCCCAGACCTCATCGAGCCGCTCGTCGACCCCGAGGTCGGTGAGGCGTTCGTGTCGCAGGACACCGTGCGGTTCCGCGCCGGATCGGAACCGGGCACCGCGTACATCACGTACGAGGTCGTCGACTCGCTGGGGCAGAAGGACGCCGGGTACGTCACGGTGCAGATCCTGCCGATCGATAAGGATCGCAACGCCGCGCCGAACCCCCGTGATCTCACGGCGCGCGCCGTGAGCGGCACCTCCGCCAACATCGCGATCCCGCTCCACGGCATCGACGCCGACGGAGACTCGGTCGAGCTGCTGGGACTGGCGACCGCGCCCTCGAAGGGACGCGTCGCGGAGATCGCTCAGGACTACCTCGTGTACGAGGCGTTCGACGACGCCACCGGGGTCGACGCGTTCACCTACAAGGTGCGCGACCGTCTCGGCAAGGAGGGCACGGCGTCGATCCGCGTCGGCATCGCCCCGCCCGAGACGGCCAATCAGTCACCGTACGCCGTGAAGGATGCCGTGGTGGTCCGCCCCGGCCGCTCGGTCGCCGTTCCGGTGCTCGCCAACGACTCCGATCCGGACGGTGACGAGATCGCTCTGGTGACGGAGGGGATCGAGCGCCCCGACGTCGACGGGCTCGACGCCGAAGTCTCCGGCGATCGCGTCGTCATCGAGGTTCCCGACCGCGAGCTGGAGTCCTCGCTGCAGTACACCATCCGCGACGCTCGCGGTGCAGAGGCGACAGCACCGGTGCTGGTGACCGTCGACGAGGACGTGCCCCTGCTGACGCCGATCGCCCGCGACGACCGGGTGCTGGTGTCGGACATCAAGGACACGCTGAGCGTCGACCTCGACATCATCGCGAACGACGAGGACCCCGATGGGACCACCGAGGGACTCACCATCGACGTCGAGGATGGGGCGACGCTGCTCGCCGACGGCAAGGCTCGGGTGACCGTCGGCGAGAAGCGGCAGCTGATCCGCTACACGGTCACCGATCAGGACGGACTCACCTCGTCGGCATTCATCTTCGTGCCCGCTGTGAAGGAACTGAGCCCGATGCTGCGCACGACGAAGCCGGTGCGGGTCAAGAGCGGCGAGACGAAGGAGCTGCCGCTCTCGGAGTACGTGACGGTGGCCGGCGGTGGCGAGGTGCGCATCACCGAGGCGGCGAAGGTGAGTGCCGTCCACGCAAACGGCGCGGATCTGATCAAGGATGCGCAGACGCTGGTCTACACCTCGGAGGATCGCTACTTCGGACCGGATGCGCTGACCTTCGAGGTGACCGACGGCACGGGGCCCGACGACCCGGAGGGACGCAAGTCGACGCTGACGATACCGATCGAGGTGCTGCCTCCCGAGAATCAGCCCCCGGCATTCGTCGACGGGCAGATGGACGTCGCGCCCGGTGAGGACGCCACGTCGCTCGATCTCGCGGCGCTGACCACGGATCCCGATCCGGAGGACGCCGACAACATCCGGTTCACCATCACGGGTGAGCCGGGCAAGGGCGTATCGGCGCGCATCGAGGGCACGACGCTTCTGGTCGAGGCCGAATCGAACGCGCGCAAGGGCGACAGCACCATGGTCGACCTGCGCATCGAGGACGGCACGACCGACCCCGTGCAGGGACGCGTCACGGTCACGGTGACGGCGTCGACGCGCAGTCTTCCGGTCGCCAGCCCCGACACCGTCGAGCAGGCCGATCAGGGCGAGACCATCACGGTTCCCGTGCTCGACAACGACATCAACCCGTTCCCTGAGACGCCGCTGGAACTCGTGTCGGTCATGCGCGACAGCGGTGAGGGTGAGGTGACGCGATCCGGCGACATGGTCGAGATCACCCCGGCCGCGGACTTCGTCGGCGTGATGGTTGTGCGCTACCGCATCCAGGACGCCACCGAGGATCCCGATCGCCAGGTCGACGGCCGCGTGACGGTGATGGTGCAGGGCGTGCCGGATGCCCCGGGCCAGCCGACCGTCTCGAGCATCCAGGATCGCACCGTCGTGCTGTCGTGGTCTCCGCCCGCGAACAACGGCGCCGAGATCACCGAGTACACGGTGAACTCGGTGGGCGGCAGTCAGTACACGAAGACCTGCACGTCGACCACGTGCACGCTCGACGGCCTGACGAACAACGTCGAGTACACCTTCCAGGTGACCGCGACCAACCGCGTGGGCGAGGGTCCGGCATCGCCGGCGTCGAACCCGCCGGCGCGCCCGGATGTGCGTCCTGACACGCCTGCCGCACCGACGCTGGTGTTCGGCGACAAGTCGCTCGACGTGTCGTGGACCACACCGAACTCGAACGGATCGCCCGTGGAGTCGTACACCCTGCAGATCTCGCCGGCTCCGCCGGCGGGGTCGGCCGAGAAGACGGGTGTGACCGGCAACTCGCTGGTGTGGGAGGGCCTCGAGAACGGCACGAACTACACCGTGCGCGTGCAGGCGCACAACCGCGCCCCTGACCCCTCGAGCTTCAGCCAGTGGTCGATGGCCGAGATCCCGGCCGGCCCGCCCCTCGCGCCCCCCGCACCGACGACCAAGGAGCTGTCGCCGGTCGACAAGCAGGCGCAGATGGAGGTCACCTGGCAGCAGCCGAACACCAACGGCGACCCGATCCGCGGCTACCAGATCCAGGTGCTCCGTGGCGGTTCGCTGGTGGACACGATCTCAGCCGGGCCGAGCGCCCGCTCGCAGGCCGTCGTCGTGAGCACCAGCGAGACCGGCTACACCTTCAAGGTGCGCGCCGAGAACAAGGCCGGGTGGGGCGATTGGAGCGACGCATCGGCGCCCCGTCGTGGTGTCGTCGCCCCCGAGCCGCCGACCGCGGTGACGGCCACGCCGAAGGATCGTGAGATCCAGGTCGGGTACACGCAGGGTGCGCGCAACGGCGCCAAGACCGGCGAGATCAGCATCCAGTACAGCCTCAACGGCGGCGGCTGGCAGAGCAACTGGGACGGCCGCACGATCACCGGCCTGACCAACGGAACCAACTACTCGGTCAGGCTGCGCGCGGTCGCGACGGTCGACGGCTCGACGTACGCCGGCGCGGCGTCCGCCGCGGCGAGCGCGAACCCGTACGGCACGCCGCGCGCACCCAGCGTGTCGGCGACGAAGGTGAGTGGCGGCGACACGATCAGGCTCGCCTGGGACGGCCGCAATTCAGACAACGGCCGCGACGTCCAGGTACAGGTCAGCATCGATGGCGGCGGCTGGCAGAACGTCGGCCTGAACAGCAGCACCGACCGCGCGGGCGGGTACAGCAAGACCCACTCGATCAAGGCGCGCGCCGTTGCCAAGCCACAGGCGCAGGGCGGCATCTCGCCGGAATCGCCGACTCGCTCGGCGACGACCGATCCGAAGCCGGTGGATACGACTCCCAAGGCGTGGCTGGAACCCGGGCCGGTGGTGTCCGGATGCTCGGCTGTCGGCGGTGGCGCATGCCATCGCATGAAGATCGTGACCAACCAGTACTTCAAGGCGGGCAGCTACAACATCGAGTGCTACGCGGGAGGCGACTACACGGGCAACAACGCCGGGTACCCGGTGCAGATCCCGTCCGGCGGCAGCGTTCAGCTCCAGTGCTACAACGGGTTCAGCCCCGACAAGCGCGTCAAGATCATCGGCGGCAACCCGGGCAACGCGTACGGAACGTTCAAATAGCCGACTCGAGATCGCTTCGCGCTCCCGCCCTCTCACGACACGAAAATGAAGGAACAACACGCATGAGCATGACCCCCGAACAGGCGACCTGGTTCCAGGGAACCTTCAACCGCCTCGTGGAGAACGTCGACAACGCGCTGCAGGGCAAGAGCGAGGTGGTGGCGCTGGTGGTCTCGGCCATGCTGGCCGAGGGCCACGTGCTGCTCGAGGACGCACCCGGCACCGGCAAGACCAGCCTCGCCAAGGCGCTCGCGGCCACCGTGCAGGGCACCAGCTCGCGCATCCAGTTCACGCCCGACCTGCTGCCCTCCGACGTCACCGGTGTGACGATCTACGACCAGCAGGCGCACCGCTTCGAGTTCCACAAGGGACCGATCTTCGCATCGATCGTGCTGGCGGATGAGATCAACCGCGCGTCGCCGAAGACTCAGTCGGCGCTGCTGGAGGTCATGGAGGAGTCGCGGGTGACCGTCGACGGTGTCACGCACGAGGCGGGTCGCCCGTTCCTCGTCATCGCGACGCAGAACCCCGTCGAGCAGGCCGGCACCTACAAGCTGCCCGAGGCGCAGCTCGACCGCTTCCTGATCAAGACGTCGATCGGGTACCCCGACCTTGCCGTCGCGGAGCGCATCCTCGCCGGTGCCTCGCAGCGCAACCCCTCCGCAGCGCTGTCGGCGGTCATCACGACCGGTGCGGTCGCCGACATGGCCGACCTCGCGGCGACCGTCCACGTCGAGTCCGCCGTGCTGCGCTACGCGGCCGAGCTCGCCGAGGCCACCCGCAACGACCCGGCGATCCGGCTGGGCGTCTCGGTGCGCGGTGCCATCGCGATGGTGCGCATCGCGAAGGTGTGGGCCGCGGCGCACGGTCGTCACTACGTGCTGCCCGACGACATCAAGGCCCTGGCCGCTCCGGTGTGGCAGCACCGTCTGCTGCTCGACCCCGAGGCGGAGTTCGCCGGCACCACGGCCGACACCGTCATCGGCCGGGTGCTGGAGGGTGTCGCCGCTCCGCAGGCGCGCACGGCGGCCTGATGTCGCAGGGGACGATCGCCGCACCGGGGGTGGGGGAGCAGCAGGCGGGCTGGCGCGATGTCGCGGCCCTCATCGGCGCACGTGCGCTGCACCGGCTGAAGCTCATCGCCTCGGTAGTGCGCCCGCTGGGGTGGACGCTGCTCGCGCTCACCGTGCTGTTCTGGATCACCGGAGCGCTGCTCGGATGGCGCGAGCTGATCATGGCGGCATGGATGCTGGGCCTGGTGCTGCTGATCTGCGCGGCGTTCCTGATCGGACGCACGACCTACGACGTGTCGCTGGATCTGGCCCGCACCCGCGTGGTGGTCGGCGAGCGAGCGATCGGTGCCCTGACGTTGACGAACCGCAACTCGCGGCCGATCCTGCCCTCGCGCGTCGTGCTGCCGGTCGGCTCGGGCCGTGGCGACTTCTCGGTGAAGCGACTCGCCGCCGGCGAGGAGGCCGAAGAGCTGTTCGCGATCCCCACCCAACGCCGCGGTGTCGTGAAGGTCGGCCCTGTCAGCATCGTGCGCGGCGATCCGCTCGGCGTGTTCGAGCGCGCCCACCGGCGCGATGACCCCGTCGACCTGTTCGTGCACCCGAAGACCGTGCTGTTCGGCGGTCAGTCGCTCGGCTTCCTGCGTGACCTCGAGGGCCTGCCTGCTGCCGACCTCTCGCGCGACGACGTCTCGTTCCATGCCCTGCTGGAGTATCAGCCGGGCGATGACCTGCGGCACGTTCACTGGCGCTCCACGGCGCGCACCGGCGTGATGATGGTGCGCCAGTTCGAGGAGACCCGCCGCTCGCACTTCGTGATCGGACTCTCCCGCTCGCGTGCCGATTACCGCACGGAAGAGGAATTCGAACTGGCCATCTCGGTCGCCGGTTCCATCGGCCTGCGCGCGCTGCGCGACTCCCAGCGGGTCGATGTGCGCGTGCAGGGCCGCGAACTGGCATCCGGCACCGGCAAGCGCCTGCTCGACGCGCTGTCGATGGTCGAGCAGTCCAAGCCGCGCGAGGGCGGCATCGCCGACCTCGCCGGCGTGCTCGCGGCGACCATGCCGCTGGCGAGCGTCGTCGTGCTGGTGTGCGGCTCGAGCACGCGTGCCGAGGATCTGCGACAGGCGTGTTCGCGGCTGCCGTTCGGGGCGAAGGCGCTGGCCGTCGTCGTGCAGTCCGGGCTGGAGCAGCCCGCTCTGCGCCGCATCGCCGAGGCCGACGTCGTCACGGTCGGCGCACTCGACCAGCTTCCGCTCGCTCTTCAGAAGGTTCTCGCATGACCGCGGTATCCCCCTCCGAGCGGCCGATCCGGCGCTGGGTGCTCGACGTCGTCGCCGTCGGCCTGCTGCTGCTCGTCGCGCTGATCGGCTTCTGGTCGACCTTCGCCGGCCCGGTCTTCCTCATCTCGGTCGTCGGAGGTCTGCTGCTCGGCATCGCGATCGCCCTGGTCTGTGCGTGGCTGCGCTGGGGCATCCTCATCACCGCCGGTCTGACGATCGCCGCCTACTTCGTCTTCGGCGGCGCGCTCGCGCTGCCGTACACGACGATCGCCGGAGTCGTCCCGACGCTCGACACGCTGCGTGGTCTCGCCCTCGGCGCCGTGACCTCGTGGAAGCAGCTGCTCACCACGGTCGCGCCGGTGTCGGTGCAGGACGGTCACCTGCTGGTGACGTTCCTGATCAGTCTGGTCGCGTCGGTCACCGCGGCATCGCTCGCCCTGCGACTTCAGCGCGCGGTGTGGGCGCTGATCCCGATCGTCGGCGCGCTCGTGCTGGTGATCGCCCTCGGTGTGCCGCAGCCCGCGTTCCCGATCGTGCAGGGTCTCGTGCTCGCCGCCGTCACCGTCATCTGGCTCTCGCTGCGGGCCTGGTGGGCACCGCAGCGGAACGCCGTCGACGTGTCGGAGGCCGACCCGAGCCGCGCGAGGCACATGCGCACCCGCCGGCTCATCGGCGGGGTCGCGATCATCGCCATCGCCGCCGGGGCCGGCGTCGGGCTCAGCGCCGCGACCGCACCCGCGCAGCCGCGACACGTGTTCCGCGACGCGATCATCCCGCCGTTCGACATCCGCGACTACGCCAGTCCGCTGCAGTCGTTCCGCAAGAACGTGCGCGACGACAAGACCAATACGCTGTTCACCGTCGAAGGACTGCCCAAGGGCGCTCGTGTGCGCATCGGCGCCATGGACGAGTGGGACGGCATGGTCTACAACGTCACCGACGGAGGGCCCGGTTCGTCGAGTGCCTTCACGCCGCTGCGCTCCGACATGGCGCCAGAGGCCGAGGGCGTGCCGACCACGCTGCGCTTCACGATCGAGGACTACGCGGGTGTCTGGGTGCCGGGCGTGCCGACCCTCGACGAGATCACCTACACCGGCTCGCGGGGAGAGCAGCTGCGTCGCAGCACCTACGTGAACAACACCACCGACACCACCGTCGCGACCGCCGCGCTCGAGAAGGGCGACACGTACACCGTCGAGGCGATCGTGCCCGTGGCGCCGAGCGACGCGCAGCTGAAGGACGCCGAGTTCGCGAACGTCAAGCCGCATACCGCGACGTACGCTCCCGAGGACCTCGCGAACATCGCGGCCGAGGTGGTGACCGACGCCGAGACCCCGATCGAGCAGGTGCGCGCACTGGAGGCGCACTTCTCGAAGGACGGGTTCTTCAGCCACGGGCTCGAGGGCGAGGTGCTCTCGAGGGCCGGTCATACGGCCGAGCGCATCAGCACGCTGCTGGGCGGCGACCAGATGGTCGGCGACGACGAGCAGTACGCCGTGGTGATGGCGCTCGCCGCCGGCGAGGTCGGCATCCCCGCGCGGGTCGTGATGGGGTACTACCCCGACGAGAAGGACGCCGGGGGTGCCTTCGAGGCCACCGGCGACGATGTGCACGCCTGGGTCGAGGTGCCCTTCGAGGGCATCGGCTGGGTGGCGTTCGATCCGACGCCGCCCGAGGACCAGGTGCCGAAGAACCAGAACACCAAGCCGCGGGTCGACCCGAAGCCGCAGGTGCTGCAGCCCCCGCCCCCGCCGCAGGAGCCCGTCGACCTTCCGCCGACGGTGCCCGACGATCGTGAGCCGCAGGACGACAGCCCGAACATCCTGGGGATCATCGGGATGATCCTGGCGATCGCGGGCATCTCGCTGGGCACCCTGCTGCTGCTGCTCTCGCCGTTCATCGTGATCGGCGTGTGGAAGGCGGCCAAGCGTCGTTCCCGCCGCAACGCGGCCACTCCATCGGACCGCATCAGCGGCGGGTGGGACGAGCTGACCGACCGTGCCATCGATCACGGCGCCCGTCTGACGCCGGGGGCGACCCGCGGCGAGGAGGCGTCCATGGTGGCGTCCGCGGTCGCCGTCCCCGCCGCGACCGCCCTTGCCGACCGCGCCGACAGTCAGGTCTTCGGACCGGGCGAGCCGACGGCTGAGGATGTCGAGGCGTTCTGGCGGGAGGTCGACGACGCTGTGGGCGGTATGCGCAGCAGCGCCGGATTCTGGACCCGCGTGAGGGCGCGTCTCAGCATCCGATCCCTCTCCGGCGGCAGCCGGCTGACGGCACGGCTGCAAGAGGTGCGTGCGGCCGCAGCCGCGCGCGTGCGCCGCGAACCTGGCAACATCGACTCGAAGAGCACGAAACCCGAGAGTGAGACCCGATGACGACACTTCCCTTCGGCGAGGTCGCTCCCATCCAACGCCGGGTGGTGGCGTACATCCTCGACGCGCTCATCGCGAGCGTCATCCCGATCGTGGGCACGGTGGTGACGATCATCCTGCTGACTGGCGCCGCCGCATCGCCGGATCCGCTCGCCGGGATGGCGGCGGTGATGGTGCTGATGCCGATCATCGCGCTGCTCGAGATCGCCTGGCTGGTGGTGTACACGCTGATGCAGTCGGGTGCCGGTTCGATCGGCATGCGCGCACAGGGACTGCGTCTGGTGTCGGTGAAGGACGGCTCGGGCATCGGATTCTGGCGCGCGCTGCTGCGCAACGTGGTTTTCGGCCTGGCCGGCAGCATCGTCGTCGGATACTTCTCGCCGCTGTTCGACGGCTCGGGTCGCTTCCAGGGCTGGCATGACAAGGCGTCGGATGCTGTGATGCTGGATGCCCGGATCTCGGCGCCTTCGGCGCCGACGACCGCGGTGCCCGTGGCAGTGCCCGGTGCGTCGTTCCCGCAGCCGGCACCGGCGGCGCCGATCTACCCCGCCGGGGCGCCCTCGCTGGTCGTTCCGCCGAGGCCGCCGATGCCTCCGGCGATGCCCCCGCGTCCAGCGCCGCCGGCACCCGCGGGTCAGCCCGCGCCGGCCACGCCCGCCGCACCGGAGGTGCCCGCCGATCTGCCGGACCAGACCGTCATCTCTCCGCGGCGCACCGACGCTCTGCCCGATGACCCGCTGATCTCGTTCGTACCCGGTGTGACGCAGCAGCCTCCGGCGCCGAGTGCGCCGCCGGCACCGGCCGCTCCCGAGCCGACGTCCGCGCCCGAGGCAGCCGCACCGGCCGCACCGGCTCCGCCCGCACCGGCTAAGCCCGCACCGGCTACGCCCGCGGCGCCATCGGCCCCGCTCACATCGGCGCCCGCGGGAGGCGACGATGACATCGAGTCGACGCGCATCAGCATCCCTGGGCACCGCCTGGTCTTCACCTGGGACGATGGGCAGCGCTCGTCGGTGTCGGGACGCACCGTGTTCGGCCGCAACCCCGACCCCGAGGCGGGGGCGGTCATCATCGCCGTGCGCGACGAGACCCTGTCGCTGTCGAAGACCCATTTCGAGGCCGGCGCCGAGCCGACCGGCGGCTGGGTGATGGACCGTCAGTCGACCAACGGCACGGTCGTCGTGCGCGACGGCGTGCGCATCGCCTGCCCTCCGGGGCAGCGCATCCCGGTGCGTCTCGGCGACGCCATCGAGATCGGCGACCGGATCGTGACGATCGGCGGCTTCGCGTGAGTGCACCGCTGCTGGCCAGCTCCGGGGCGGACACGCACACCGGCCGACGACGCAGCCTGAACGAGGACGCGCATCTCGCCGCGGCGCCGGTGTTCCTGGTCGCCGACGGCATGGGAGGGCACGAGGCCGGCGAGCGCGCCAGCGCGGCGGTCATCGCCGAGTTCACCGAGCTGATCGGCCGCGAGTCACTGGCCCTCGACGACGTGCGGCAGGCGCTCGCGCGGGCCCGCCTCGCGGTCGAGCAGCTCGAGACGATCAATGCCTCGCGGGCGGGGACGACGCTGAGCGGGGTGGTGATCTCGTCTGTCGACGGACTGGGGTACTGGCTGGCGATGAACATCGGCGACTCGCGCACGTACCGCTTCGCGGACGGCGAGCTCGAGCAGATCACCGTCGACCACTCGGTGATCCAGGAGCTGATCGATCTCGGCGAGCTCACGCCCGAGACCGCCATGACCGATTCGCGTCGCAACATCATCACGCGGGCGATCGGCGGCGGCAGCAGCGGCGACGCCGACTTCTGGCTGTTCCCCGCCGAGATCGGCGATCGGATGCTGGTGTGCTCCGACGGCCTCACCTCGGAGGTGCCCGATGCGCGCATCCGCGAGGTTCTGGCGCACGAGTCCGATCCGCAGCGTGCGGCCGCGGTGCTCACCGCCGATGCCGTGGAGGCGGGCGGGCGCGACAACATCACCGTCATCGTGGTCGACGCGACCGCGGTGGCGTCGAGGCCGGGTGCGGTCGTCCTCTCGGATGAGGTCGACGATGCAACCCGCCCTCGTGAGGCATTGAATGGAGGGGCTCGATGAATCAGTTCTCGTACCGACCCGGCAGCTGGCAGGTCGTGGTCGAAGACGGCGGTGTCGTGGCCGTCCCCGGTGATGTCGCCGCCGACCGGCTCGTGCGCCTGACGCAGATGCTGCGGCAGGGCACGCCGGCGCTGACCGATGTGATCGACGTGCTCGCCGCCGGCTCGATCGCGACGCTGGGCTCGTTCGCCGTGGCGCTCACGCCCGGTGGGGCGGTGCGCTTCGCCGTGCGCGGACCGGTGACCGTGCGCATCGACGCCGAGTCGGGTGCCGAGTCGGTCTCCGGTGCTGACGTCAGCACCTGGAGCGAACGCTACGTGGTCGATCCGCAGGACTTCGAACTCGTGCTCGAGGAGCCCTCCGGCGACGCCGCGCTGCCGATCCGCTCGGGGGTCGTGCTGGCGGGATCGCTGCGCACGGGTGAAGTGCCGTCGGGCGAAGCGCCCTCGGACGCGTCCGTGTCGGCGGCTGCGCCGACAACACCCGTCGAGGCGCCGCCGGCGCCGGTCGACGAGACGCCCGCGGAGCTGTCCGACTCCTCGCCCGCGCTGCACACGCTGATCCCGAGTGACCTCACGCTGGCATCTGCGCCCGACGCCGCCGATCAGTTCGGCTCCGAGGAATCGGATGCTGACGCGCAGCCGCCGGTCGACGCGCAGCCGCCGGTCGACGCGACCGGCCCCGAGGATGAGCCGGCTGCCCCACAGCCCGAGTCCGACCTGCACGAATCCGCGCTCGAGCACACCGTGCACAAGCCGTCTTCAGCATCCGCGTTCCCCCCTCCGCCGCCGGCGCCGCCGGTCGTCCCGCCTCTGCCGCCGGCACCGCCGGTGCCGCCGCTGGGCGACCATGACGGCGCGACCATCTCGCTCGCCGAGGTGCGCAGGCTGCGCGCCGAGGCCGGTGCGCCGGCGCCGGCCGCGCCGGACGCGCCGACCGAGCTGATCCCCACGACCGACGCGCCGCAGTCCACGCATGGCGTGGTGCGCCTGTCGACCGGTCAGGTCATCGAACTCGACCGCACGGTCATCATCGGCCGTCGACCGCGTTCGACGCGCGCCAGCGGCGAGTCGATGCCGCACCTGGTCGCCGTCGACAGTCCCCAGCAGGACATCTCGCGCAGTCACCTCGAGATCCGCCCGGAGGGCGACTCGGTCGTGGTGATCGATCTGCGCACGACCAACGGCTCCACGCTGCTGCGCCCCGGTGCGGACCCGGTGCGCCTGCACCCCGGCGAGCACACCCTCGTGCTCACCGGCGACGTCGTGGATCTCGGTGACAGTGTGACCGTCGCCTTCGAGGGGCTCGCGTGAGCAGGCCCCCGTCATCACCACCCCAGCTGCCGGGCTTCTCCTACCTGCAGCCGCTGGGCGCGGGCGGCTTCGCCGATGTGTTCCTGTACGAGCAGGAGATGCCGCGACGCAGGGTGGCGGTGAAGGTGCTGCTCGCCGATCGCATCACCACCGGAGCCGCGCAGGAGTTCACCGACGAGGCGAACGTGATGGCGATGCTGTCGACCCATCCCGCCATCGTCACCATCTACCAGGCCGGCGTGGCCGGCGACGGACGCCCGTATCTGGTGATGGAGTACTGCCCGCGTCCCAACCTGCAGGCGCGCGCCCGCAAGGAGTCGTTCTCGGTCGCCGAGGCGCTGCGCGTGGGCATCCAGGTCGCGGGTGCGGTCGAGACCGCGCACCGCGCCGGTGTGCTGCACCGTGACATCAAGCCGGCGAACATCCTCGTCACCGAGTACAACCGTCCGGCGCTCACCGACTTCGGCATCGCCTCGACGACCGGAGCGGTCACCGAATCTGCCGGCATGTCGATCCCGTGGTCGCCGCCGGAGTCGTTCGCCGAACCGCCGCGCAGCGGCCCCCGCACCGACGTGTACGCGCTCGGCGCGACGGTCTACACGCTGCTCGCCGGACGCTCTCCGTTCGAACGCCCCGGTGAGCGCAACAGCAGTGCCGACCTCATCGAGCGCATCGAGCGCATGGCGGTGCCGACACTCGGTCGTCCCGACTCGCCGGCCAGCCTGCAGACCGTGCTCGCCCGCGCGATGGCGAAGAACCCCGACGACCGCTACCCCAGCGCAGTGGCCTTCGCCCGCGCGCTGCAGAAGGTGCAGATCGAGCTGGCGCACTCGGTGACGCCCATCGACATCGTCGACGAGCATCCGTCCCCCGAAGAGCGCGGCGACGACGACGACGGCCTCACGCGGGTGCGCGAGGTCACCTCGATCGCCCCCGAGGGCGCGACGCGACCCTCGGCGCTGACCGAGCCTCGTCGCCCCGAGCACACGCCCGGTGACATGCCGCGCTTCGATCCAGCGGCGTCGTCGGTGCAGGACCGCACCCAGGTGCGGCCCAAGACCGTCACCCCGGTCGCGCCCGTCGATGACGAGCGCACCGTGCTGCGCCCGCCCGCCGTGGTCTCGCCCGCGCAGCCCGCACCTGCCGCACCTGCCGCACCCGTGCACTCGGCGCCGCCTGCGGAGCACGACGGTCGAGCGACGCCGCGCGGCCGGGGATGGATCGGCTGGGTGATCGGCGCAGCCGCCGCGGTCGTGCTGCTCGTGGGCGTGTTCGTCTTCGGCGACGACATCACCGACGCCCTCGTGCCTCAGGCGGAGCCGACCGCGAGCGAGTCGGCCCTGCCGCAGGATCCGGTCGCGGCGATCGTCCCGTCGGTCGGCGACCTGACCGGCACGCGCGACGGCGAGACGGTGAGCTTCTCGTGGAGCAACCCCGACGAGGCCGAGGGCGATTCGTACATCTGGAATCAGGTGACCCTCGACGGCCCCGGTCAGGCGCACCAGACGGAGCAGACCGAGATCACACTCCCGGGGGCGCACCCCGAGCGGACGTGCGTGGAGGTCGTGCTCAAGCGTGCAGACGGACGCTCGTCGCAGTCGGTGAGGGAGTGCGTGTGACGGGCATGATCTGGGAGATCGACGACGGCAAGCAGAAGGAGGTCGAGGGACTCGACGCCGCCGGCCGTCCCGATCCCGCCTATGCCGCCGCGCTCGGGCTGCTGTCCGCCCCGCTGGGCCGACGCGCGCTCGCCATGACCATCGACATGGCGGTGCTGCTGGCGCTGCAGCTGCCGTTCTGGCTGGGTGCTGTGGCGCTGCTGCTGAAGTTCGGCACCGGCACGATCTCGGTGTACGGGCTCGTCAACCACCCCGGATTCGTGCTCGCGATCGTCACGACGGCCGTGACGCTGGTGCTCACGCTCGTCTACAGCATCGTGCAGTGGATCCTGCACGGCCGGCGCGGAGTCACGCTCGGCAAGAACATCACCGGCATCCGCACCGTGAACGTGCGCACACTCGAGCGCCCGAAGGTCGGCGCGGTGCTGCTGCGCTTCCTGATCGTGGGCGCATCGGGAATCGTCCCGCTGATCGGACCCGTGCTGTTCCTGAGCTCACCCGCCTTCGACCCGGCAAGGCGGCGGCGCGGCTGGCACGACCTCGCCACCGGCACCTGGCTCGTCGACGTCAAGCAGGGACTGAACCCCTTCGATGAGAAGCGGATGCGGGTCGCCCGCAAGATGGTCGTCGCCGAGCCCGTCGCCGAGCGTGCCGAACTGCCGTCGCTCGCGACACCCGTTGGTCCGGGCGCCCAGCCGTCGTACCGACCCGGCAACCGCGTCAGCGCCGGCGTGCTCGGGGTGGCGCGCCCCCACGACGGGCGTCGCCGTGCGGAATCCGATCGGCCGGAGCCGATGATGCCGGCGCGGGGCCTGCCGAGCGAGGCCGGGAAGCCCGTGCTGGGCGGCTACCGCAGCCTCGCCACCGACGCGAATGCCCCGGCGCCCGCACCTGCGCCGCCAGCCATGCCGTCCGCGCCGCAGCACGCGCCGCAGGCGACTCCGCCGGCTCCGGCATCCGAGCCGCTCTCGGTGGCCGTCCCGCCGAAGGCACCGGAACAGACCCCGGAACCGCCGTCGGTGGCGGTGCACGTGGAGGAGCCCCGCACTCCAGCATCCGCCCCGCCCGCATCCGCACCCTCGGCATCCGCGCCCTCCGCCGCGGCGCCCGCTTCGGCGGCGGCGTCCGCCGCTCTCGTGCTGGTGCTCGACAGCGGCGAGCGCATCCCGGTGAGCGCACCGGTGCTGCTGGGACGCAACCCCGACGCGAGCGCGCACGCCGGCGCACGTCCCGTGCCGATGGCCGATGACACCCGGTCGCTGTCGAAGACCCACATGCTGGTGCGCCCGGTGCCGGGCGGGCTCGAGATCACCGACTGCCGCTCGACCAACGGCTCCGGGCTGGTCCGCGCCGGTGTGGAGTACAGCGTGGCCGCCGACGTGCCCGTGATCACCATCGAGGGCGACCGGATCCGACTCGGAGACCGGGTCGCCACCGTGATGCGCGGATGACAGTGCCCGCACGCCACACCGCAGCCATCGCTGCGCCGAGCACGAACTCACGCCTGCAACGAACTGAGGAAGACGCATGAGGCTGAAGCTGACCCTGCATCGCCCGGCCGGTGACCCCGTCGACATCGCGATCACGACCGACTCGACGGCCACCGCCGGCGACGTCGCCCGTCACGTCGCCGAATCCGACCCGACACGGTCCATCCCGGTCGCCGAGGGCGACGTGCTGACCCTCGCCGTCGCCCCGCCCACCGGGGAGCGTCTCGTTCCGCTGCGCCCCGACGTGCCGATCGGCGAGGCCGCGATCGGATCGGGCTTCGCCGCTTCCATCGTCAACTACGGTCCCGGCTACTCCGCCGAGGGGCGCAGCGAGGTGGTCGGCGTGCTGCGTGCGACCGCAGGCCCCGCGGCGGGCCAGGAGTTCCCCATCTCCGCCGGACACGTGTTCCTCGGGCGCGATGCCGACAACGACGTCGTGCTGACCGATCCCATGGTGTCGAAGCGGCACGCGCGCCTCGAGGTCGGCACGCACATCGAGGTCGTCGACCTGAACTCGGCCAACGGCGTGCTCGTCGACGGTGTCGCGGTGCAGCGCGTCCGCGTCGAGGAGGGTGAGCCGTTCGTGATCGGCGGCACCACGCTCGAACTGCGACTGGCGCGCTCGTTCGACGGCTCCGCCTCAGAGGACCCGATCATCGAGCGCGGCGGCGGGCTGATGTTCAACCGCGGGCCGCGGGTGGAGGTGCGCTACCCGGGAACCCGGTTCAAGATGCCTCGCCTGCCCACCGAGAAGATCGGCAAGATGTTCCCGTGGCCGATCCTGGTGGCGCCGATCCTGATGGGAGCGGCGCTTTACGCGATGAACGGCAACCCGCGCTCGCTGCTGATGATCGTGATGACGCCGCTGATGGCGTTCGGGAACATCATCAACCAGTCGGTGCAGGAGAAGAAGAGCACGAATCACGAGTTCGTGCTCTTCGAGCGGCAGTACGAGCAGCTCGAAGAGGACTTCTTTCACGGCAAGCCCGCTGAGGAGCAGGCGCGCAATGAGGAGTCGCCGCCGGTCGCCGAGGTCTTCGATCACGCGATGCGGCTCGGCCCCATGCTGTGGACCAGGCGGCCCGAGCACTGGAACTTCCTCGGCGTGCGTCTTGGCACCTGCCGGCTCACCGCCCGCAACACGATCGAGGATGAGGAGACGCCCGAAGGGCTGCCGGAGTTCATCGACCGCGTCGACCGGCTGCGTGAGCGCTACGAGTTCGTCGACGACGTGCCGGTGTTCGACCTGCTGGCCGATGCCGGCTCCATCGGCATCGCGGGCCAGCAGGGGCCGGTCGCCGACGCGATGCGCGGCATCGCCGTGCAGCTGTTCGGCCTGCACGCACCCAACGACGTCGTCACCGTCGCGTTCTCGGACGCGGCGTGGACGCCCGAGCTGGACTGGCTCAAGTGGATGCCGCACGCGTCGAGCGAGCGCAGCCCGTTCCGCGATGTGGCGCTCGCCGACTCGGCGCCGACCTCGGCGGGGCTGCTCAGCATGCTCGAGGACTACGTGCAGCGCGCGGCCGCCGGTGGCGGCGGCGAGCCCAGGGGCCCCTTCAAGGAGGACTGGAACCCGCTGCTGTACGGCACCGACGTCGCGCGCGCCGCGACCGAGCACCAGAAGACTCCGACGGTGTCGGTGATCGTGTTCGTCACCGGCGACGCACCGGTCGATCGCGGACGGCTCACCGATGTGCTCGAGCGCGGCGCCGACCACGGTGTGCACGCGGTGTTCGTCTCGCCGACCGTGGAGTCGCTGCCCGCCGCGTGCCGCAGCTACATCGACGTCACCGGCGGTCTCGACGACGCCGAGGTCGGACTGGTGCGCAACGGGGAGCGCTACGAGCACGTGCGGGTGGAGGGCGTCTCGAACGCGTACATGCAGATGCTCGCGCGCCGCCTCGCCCCCGTGGTGGATGCCAGCACCGTGGTGCACGACGCATCCGACATCCCGAACTCGGTGAACTTCCTGCAGCTCGTCGACCCGGCCATCGCTGAGGACCCCCAGGTCGTCATCGAGCGGTGGCGGCAGAACAACACGATCGTCGACCGGTCGAGCAATCCGCGTCCGCGGTTGAAGAAGGCGGGCACCCTGCGCGCCATCATCGGTCAGGGCGCCAGTGACGCGATGGCGCTCGACCTGCGCACGCACGGCCCGCACGCCCTGGTCGGCGGCACCACGGGTGCCGGAAAATCGGAGTTCCTGCAGGCCTGGGTGCTCGGCATGGCCGCGGCGCACAGCCCCGACCGGGTCACCTTCCTGTTCGTCGACTACAAGGGCGGGTCGGCCTTCGCCGACTGCGTCGAGCTGCCGCACTGCGTGGGACTGGTCACCGACCTGAGCCCGCACCTGGTGCGCAGAGCGCTGACGAGCCTGCGCGCCGAGCTGCAGTACCGCGAGCACCTGCTCAACCGCAAGAAGGCGAAGGATCTGCTCGAGCTCGAGAAGCGGCAGGATCCGGAGTGCCCGCCGGCACTGGTGCTCGTCATCGACGAGTTCGCGGCACTGGCATCCGAGATGCCGGACTTCGTCGACGGGGTCGTCGACATCGCCCAGCGCGGCCGGTCCCTCGGCATCCACCTGATCATGGCGACCCAGCGTCCCGCCGGCGTCATCAAGGACAACCTGCGCGCGAACACCAACCTGCGCATCGCGCTGCGGATGGCCGACGAGGCCGACTCCCGCGACGTCGTCGATGACGAGATCGCCGCGACCTTCCCCGCGTCGATCCCCGGCCGGGCGATCGCGAAGACCGGTCCGGGGCGCCTCGTGCCGTTCCAATCGGCGTACGCCGGCGGCTGGACGAGCGACGACGAGACCGCGGTGGCGGAGGTGCGCGTCTCGGAGCTGCGCTTCGGAGCCACCCGAGAGTGGGAGTCGGACCGCCCCGCCGAGTCGGAGACGCACGAGGAGGACCTCGGGCCGAACGACCAGAAGCGCATCGTCACGAACCTCATCCGCGCGGCCGACGTCGCCCGGCTGCAGCTGCCCCGACGGCCCTGGCTGGACGACCTGCCGACCGTCGTCGACCTGCGGCACCTCACCAACGACGGCGACACCCGCATCCCGCTGGCGCTGCTGGACGTGCCCGAGAAGCAGCTGCAGGAGACGGCGGTGTTCTCGCCGGACCGCGACGGCTCGCTGGTCGTGTACGGCACGTCCGGATCGGGTAAGTCGACCCTGCTCAAGACGATCGCCACGGCGGCCGGGATGCGACCCGAGCTCGGCCGCGTGCAGGTGTACTGCCTCGACTTCGCATCGGGTGCGCTGGGTGTGCTCGCCGGTCTGCCGCACGTGGGGTCGGTGGTCGACAGCGCCGACACCGATCGCATCCAGCGTCTGCTGCGCACGCTCGACCGCGAGATGGATCGCCGGGCGGCGGCCTTCTCGGCCGCGAGTGCCGCATCGGTGCAGGAGTACCGTGACCTCGCCGACCCGGCCATGCCGCGCATCCTGCTGCTGATCGACAACTACCCCGAGTTCAAGAAGGACTGGGAGATGGCTCCGGGACGCGGGCCGTTCTACCGCATCTTCATGCGCATCCTCGGTGAGGGGCGCACCCTCGGTCTGCACACCGTGATCACCGCCGACCGAGGCAACGCGGTGCCCAGCGCCGTGGCGTCGAACATCTCGCGACGCGTCGTGCTGCGCATGGGCGATCCGAGCCAGTACATGCTGCTCAACGCCCCGCGCGACATCCTCGACGAGCAGTCCGGACCAGGACGCGCGGTCATCGACGGGCACGAAGCCCAGATCGGTGTGCTCGGCGGCAGCACGAACGTGGTCGAGCAGACCAAGGCGCTCACCGTGCTCGGCGAGCGCCTGCGCGCGCAGGGCGTGCGCGACCTGCCCGAGATCGGCGCGCTGCCGACGATGGTGCCGGTCGCCGACATGCCGGCGCAGGTTGACGGGATGCCCGTGTTCGGCGTGGCCGACGACACCCTGGCCCCGCACGGGTTCGAGCCGATCGGCTCGTTCGTCATCTCGGGTCCG
The DNA here is from genome assembly GCF_037204185.1 of Microbacterium bandirmense. Taxonomy (NCBI): domain Bacteria; kingdom Bacillati; phylum Actinomycetota; class Actinomycetes; order Micrococcales; family Microbacteriaceae; genus Microbacterium; species Microbacterium bandirmense. The sequence goes on from NZ_JBBDGM010000014.1 coordinate 96,578, forward strand.
CCGTCGTCGGGCCGCACGAACGCCCTGCGGGCGCTGATCGTCGCCATGGAGCGCTTCGATCCCAGCATCCGCATGTACCACTTCGGCAACCGCCGGGCCGAGCTGCGCGACTTCCGTCCGTGGACCGGCAGCGCGGCTCGCCCTGAAGAGGCGAAGGACCTGGCGGCGGAGCTCGCCGAGCTCGTCGTCAGCGACGCCCCGGCCGGGCGGATCATGATCGTGATCGAAGACATGACCCATCTCGCTGACGGCCCCGCCGACCGCCCGATGCGCGCGCTGCTGCAGGCGATGAACAACAGCGACCACCTGCTGATCGCCGACGCCGAGATCAGCCGCGCCAGCGGAAGCATCGGCGTGCTCGGCGAATGGAAGTCGGGGCGCCAGGGAATCGTGCTCAAGCCCGACACCTACGACGGCGAGGGCATCTTCAAGACGCCCTTCGGCCGCGTCAAGCGGTCGGACTTCCCGGTGGGTCGAGGCATCTTCGTGCAGGCCGGCCGTGCCATCACGATGCAGATGCCGTACGTGCCCGAGGGCCCCGCGGCGCCGTGACGCCGCTGCGATGAGGGTGGTCGACGGCCTGCGGAACCACATGGGTAGCGCTCCCCATTTGGCCGCGTGCGCAGCTCGACTACTCTCGTCGTAGAGGTCCGAAGGG
>NZ_JBBDGM010000015.1:0-89000 GCF_037204185.1 Microbacterium bandirmense
CGACCACAAACTCCACCAGCTCACCGCGAACATGGACGGACACCTTGACGACGTCATCCGCCAGGTGCGTGATGCCGACAACTACGACGGCAAGGTCGATGTCAGCCTCAAGAAGTTCAAGAAGAACAGCAAGCACGACTCGGCCGAGTACAAGCGGCAGTACGACGAGCAGATGGACACGCTGCAGAAGATGCCGCTGTCGGACTGGATCAAGAACCGGATCGAGTACCTCGAGAACGGCCGGACTTCGGACTCTCTGCGGGCGCAGCAGAACGCCCGTGACGACGCGCTCGATAACAAGATCGTTGAGCTTCTCGAGGAGAACGGCGGTGACTTCGACAAGGCCACCAAGGACGCCACGGACTGGATGGACTCTCAGGCTGCGCTGCACCGGCTCGATGGCATCGCCGGCGGCAATGTCACCGATATCTCACGCGTGGGCGACACGCGGATCAACTCGTCGCTCGGCTCGCAGTGGAGGAGCCGCGTGGGAGACATCGATCAGGCTGTGATCAACTTCCTGAACAACAATCCCGGCGTCGACATGGACAACACGTTCATCAACGTCGTCCTCCGATAGGTTGGGAAACATGGTTGAGATCGCTGATTTCGTTCCGCATGCGCCGGTTCCGGCGGAGATCGTCGAAGAGTTCCGCGGCCGCGTCCCCGACGAGCTGATCGAGATCTGGGAGACGTACGGATACGGCACCTTCGCCGAGGGATTCCTGCGCATCATCGACCCGAAGCTGTATGAGGCGGAGGTCGGGGACTGCATCGGCAAGACCCAGGGCGACGGCATCGCCATCCCCATCATGGTCACCGGCCTGGGCGACCTCATCACCTGGGAACCCAGCCGCCCCGGCGTGACCGCCATCATGTACCGACTGGGCGATACCCAAGGGCTCGGCACGCTCAAGACTTTCCTCACGCTGACACGTGTGGGGGGCGCCGCGCACCTGTCGAGGACGTTGAGGTGGGACCTGTTCCCCGAGGCTGTTGCCGCGCATGGCGAGCTGCCTTATGACCAGTCGTTCATCTTCGTGCCGCTGCTCTCCCTCGGCGGGGCGGAGAAGGTCGAGAACCTCCACAAGCGCGAGACCATCCCCGCCATCCAGGTCGCCGTCGACCTTCAGGGCGTCATCGGTCACTGATCCGCACCAACCGCCTAACGCTCGTCACATCACCAGCGGTTGTGCACGTCCTCTGCCCAGCCGAAGATGCTCTCGAACGCGATCTCTTCGCCCGCCGCGGTGCGGAACGTGCCCGACCAGTCACCGAAGCACTGATCGGTCGACGCCGATATGATCCCGAAGTTCGTGCGCGTCACCTTGCTGTAGGCCGGCGCGAATGTGGCATCCAACCCTCCTCCGGTGACCCGCCAGGGTCGCCGCCAATCGGCGAGGTCATATTGCCAGTCGAGCTCGGCGCTGATCTTGTGCAGGCGACCGTCGATGACGAAGGCGTTCTCGGTCGACCCGGTGCCGTCGGTCCACTTGCCGCCGACCTGGATGCCGATGGTGCGCCCGTGGTAGACGCCGGAGCCGGCGCCCCAGTTCCAGCGGATGTCGTACGGCCAGCGTCCGCGACCGTGATCGAGGGTCGCCCACGACTCCCCGTCCGGGAGCGTGTGCGTCTCGCCGTCGAGGACGATGGTGCCGGATGCCGGTCGCGCGACGTCCTTGACCGTGTATTGGAACCGCGTGCTGCTCCACGGCACGACGACAGCGAGCCGCTCGTGGTTCTCCGGCAGTGCGGCGACGACGTCGATCTCCACGCCCGGGATGCTCGCGCGCAGACGCGTGCCCTCGGGGAGCTCATCGATGTCGACGCGGAAGTCCTTCGTGCGGGCTCTGCTCGGCCCGGTCTCCGCGCTCGGCGGAAGCTTCACCCCGCGCGGCGGGATCAGCGTGGGGGTCGCATGCCAGGTGCGCTCGGATGCCCGATCGAGCACCCACACCTCGTTGACTGCCGCGTAGTCGATCAGCGAGACGGTCATGCCGATCACGTGCGTGGGCGTGGTGATCGCCCAATACTCCCAGCGTTTGTTGCGGCCGAAGAAGCGGGCCCCGTCGCGGGCGATGCCCGACGTGTCGACCAGGGGCGTGCGCGCCCAGCCGACAGCATCCGGATTCAGGGTGCCGTTCGGCAGCGTCAGCGAGACGGGGGCGGTGAGCTCACGCTCCTCGGGCATGGCGGAATCCTTCTCTGGTCGGGTGCGCTCAGACTATCGGGGCCGTGCATCGTCGGAGGTTCGCGCAAACCGGTGGAGTGCTCGCCTTGATCGTCGATGTCGACTGGGCTGCCGGAAAGGATCGCTATCGGCTGGCCGATCCGACGTTGAGCGCGGCGAGTCGGTCGGGTGTGCCGGTGACGATGAGCCGGAGGTCGGCGTGCGTATCGTCGATGCTCCAATCGACGAAGGCGCAGCAGGCGCTCTCCACTGCGACCGGCTCACGCAGCCGGCGGGTGGAGTCGTCGAGCTTGACATAGTGGATCGTCAGGCGGGCGTCGGTGCGCTCGGTGGCCAGCGCGTACCCCTCAACGAACGTCCTGGTCAAGGTCTTCGAGAACCTCAAAGGGGGATTCGAGGTCGCCGCGCCAAGCTTCAATCCCCTCCCGGATCGCGAGCACGGCGACGACGAGGGCAGCGATGGAGTCGGCCCATGCCCAGCCGAACAGGGTGTTCAGCAGAAGGCCGATCAGGACCGTACCGGAGAGGTAGATGCACAGCAGGAGTTGCTTGGCGTCGGCCTGCACGCTCTTCGAGCCGAGTTCGCGGCCGGTGCGGAACTCGAACCAGGCCAGGGCAGGCATGACGATGAGGCTGGCTATGGCGATGCCGATGCCGATCGGGCTGTGGTCGGGGTCTCGTACTCCGGTGAGCGCGAGGATCGCGTCGACGGTGACGTAAGCGGCGAGGGCGAAGAACGCGATGCCGATGACGCGGACGGTGACCTTCTCCCACCGCTCGGGGTCTGCGCGGGTGAACTGCCAGGCGATCGCGGCCGCGGATGCGACCTCGATCACGGAGTCGAGCCCGAACCCGATGAGTGCGGCGGAGGATGCGACCGCGCCGGCGGCAAGAGCGATGATCGCCTCGATGACGTTCCAGGTGATCGTGAAGCCGACGATGAACTTCACCCGCCGGTGCAGGCGGCTCCGGCGCTCCTCGGTCAGCGTGTTGGCACTCATGAGACGGTCGTCTCGGCGTCGCAGCAGCCGGCGACGGTGCAGGCCGGGTCCAGGCAGGGCGCCTTCTCATCGACGGCGAGAGTGATGTCGACGAGTGTGACGAGTGCGGTCGTCAGGTGCGGATCGGAGATCTCGTACCGGGTCTGCCGGCCCTCGGGCTCGGCTACGACGATTCCGCAGCCACGGAGGCAGGTCAGGTGGTTCGAGACGTTGGTGCGACTCAGCTCCAGGTCGCGGGCGAGCTGGGCCGGATAGCCGGGCTGTTCGAGCAAGGCGAGAAGGATGCGCGAGCGGTTCGGGTCGGCCATTGCCCGGCCCAGCCGGTTCATCACGTTCACCCGCGAAGCAAGAGTCAGCATGTAGTGACTATACAGCGACCAGTGACCTATTTGGATCCTGGGAGGATATGACCATGCGAGGGACTGTCGAGTGGATGGAGCGCGTTCAGATCCCGCTCTACCTCGCCGCACTCGTGCTCAGCGCCGCGGTGGGACTGTTGGCGCCGGCGATCGCGCATCCGGCCGAGCTGGCGATCAATCCCGTGCTCGGGCTGCTGCTCTACGCGACCTTCGTCGGCGTACCGTTCGCCAAGATCGGGCAGGCATTCCGGGACTGGCGATTCTTGTCCACCACGCTCGTGGTCAACTTCGTCATCGTCCCGATCGTGGTGTTCTTGCTGTCGCGGATCGTCGCGCACGACCAGGTGCTCCTGGTCGGCGTGCTGTTCGTGTTGCTGACCCCGTGCGTGGATTACGTCATCGTCTTCACCGGCATTGCGGGCGGCGCAAAGGAACGACTGCTCGCGGCCGCGCCGCTGCTCATGCTCACCCAGATGCTCCTGTTGCCGCTCTACCTGTGGCTGTTTGTCGGCGCCGATTTCGTCGAAGCGGTCGACCTTGCCCCGTTCGTCGAGGCATTCCTGCTGCTCATCGTTCTGCCGCTGGTTGCGGCCGGGCTCACCCAGTTCGCCGCCGCCCGCACCCGTTGGGGGGCGGTCACGCAGGAGGTCGTACTGGGCGCGATGGTGCCGCTCATGATGCTCACTCTCGCCGTGGTGGTGGCCTCCCAGATCGCGGGGGTTGGCCGGCAGCTCGGAGCGCTGCTGCTCGCGATCCCCGTCTACGTCCTGTTCGCGGCGGTCATGGTCCCGCTCGGGGCCGTGGCCGGTCGAGTCGCCGGCCTGGACGTGCCGGCGCGTCGGGCGATCGTGTTCAGCGGCGCGACCCGCAACTCCCTCGTCGTCCTGCCGCTCGTTCTCGCCCTGCCTGCTGCGTTCAACCTCACCCCGCTCGTCGTGGTCACTCAGACCCTCGTCGAGCTGCTGTTCATGCTCATCTTCGTGCGCCTCATTCCGCGGCTGCTCCCTTCCCGATCCGCTGCGCTGCGCTAACGCACCGAAGGATCGACCCAGCACCGTCGGGCGCCGCCGCCGAACCAGCGGACCGGGCGCTGGCACGCTCGGCCGATTGCCGAGCAACGGCGGCTACCCTGTATCCGGGCCTGTGCACGAGGCCGCACGCTGTGAGGAGAGCGCCGATGACCGAGTCCTTCCCTGTCTTCGACGGGGCGTCCGCCCCGCCTCCTCCTCCCCCGCTGCCACCGGCCCCACGCCCGTCGACGCCGATCGCGAGCGCGCCGGCGCCGGGCCGGGCGACCGCGCCCTCAGCATCCGATGGCGATCTCGCGCGCGCCCGCGAGATCATCCGGATCATCTCCGATTCGTACTCGACGAAGATGGTCGGGCAGGAGCGGCTGCGCACAAGCCTGCTCGTGTCGCTGATCGCCGGCGGGCACATCCTGCTCGAATCGGTTCCAGGACTTGCCAAGACGACCGCGGCGAGCACGCTCGCCGACACGGTGAAGGCGTCCTTCAAGCGCATCCAGTGCACTCCCGACCTTCTGCCCAGCGACATCACCGGCAGCCAGATCTACGACGCGGCGACCGGCACGTTCCGCACGGTGCTCGGCCCGGTGCACGCGAACTTCGTGCTGCTCGACGAGATCAACCGCTCCAGCGCGAAGACCCAGTCGGCGATGCTCGAGGCGATGCAGGAGCGCCAGACCACGATCGGCGGCGAGGTGCACCCCCTGCCGAGACCGTTCCTGGTGATCGCCACGCAGAACCCGATCGAGCAGGAGGGCACCTACGAGCTGCCCGAAGCGCAGATGGACCGCTTCCTGCTGAAGGAGATCGTCGAGTACCCGAGCCCCGCCGAGGAGTTCGAGATCCTGGGGCGCATCGACTCGGGAGTGCTCGACCCCGACCGGCACGTGCCCGGTGCGGTCAGCCTCGACGACGTGCACGACCTGCAGCAGATCGCCTCGCGGGTGTACGTCGATCCCGCCATCCGCAACTACATCGTGCAGCTGGCCTACGTCACCCGCAATCCCGCGCCGTACATCGGCGAGGAGCGCGCACGATTCATCAAGTACGGCGCCAGCCCCCGCGCGAGCATCGCGTTCCTGCAGGCCTCCCGCGCGCTCGCGCTGCTCAAGGGTCGCGCGCACGTGCTGCCCGAAGACGTGCGCGAGCTGCGTCACCTCGTGCTGCGTCATCGGGTGCTACTCACTTTCGAGGCGGATGCTGAGGGCATCCGCAGCGAGGAGATCATCGACCAGATCTTCGGCGCCGTGCCGACGCCGTAACGGACGGCGCCCCAGGAACGATATGACCAGCCTTGTGACCCAGGTGAAGAGCCGACTCTTCATCCGCTCGGCACAGAAGTCGATGCATGCGCTCGACGGCGCGTACGCATCTCTGCTGCGGGGACGCAGCCTCGATTTCGAGGACCTGCGCCCTTACGAGTACGGCGACCAGGTGCGCGACATCGACTGGAGGGCGACGGCCCGGCACGGTGAACCGCTGATCAAGCGCACCAAGGCGACCCGCAAGCACACCGTGCTGTTCCTGGTGGATTCCGGTCGCGGCATGAATGCCCTCGCCGAGGACGAGGGCTCCAAGCGCGACCTCGTGGTGCTGCTCACCGGGGCCCTCGGTTTCCTGACCGTGCGCCACGGCGACGACTTCTCGGTGGTCTACGGTGACGGCGCCCGCGTGCGCCGGCTCGCGCCCGGCAGCAGCGAGGGTTCGCTCGAGCATGCGCTGCGCACGCTCGACCGCGCCATCACCGAAAGCGCCGCGCCGAACGACCGCCAGGCGCTGCTCGACTACGTCGCACGCAACATCGCACGCCGCATGATCGTCGTGATCGTCACCGACGAGGCGCCCGTCACCGACGACACCGAGCGGATGCTGCGGCGCCTCACCATGCAGCACGACGTGCTCTGGCTCACGGTGCGCGACGCCGACCCGGTCGCCCCCGCCCGCCGCCGTCGCCGAGACGTCGACACCGGGTGGACCGTGCCCGACTTCGTGCACGGCGACACCGCGGTGCGTGATGAGCTCGCGGCGCGGGAAGCCGCCGACACCGCCCGGCGGCACGACGTGCTGCGCCGACTCGAGATCACCCACGCCGAGTTCGGTGGGCGCGACACCGCCGTGCCCACCCTGCTGACGATGCTCAACCGGAGGTCGCATGCCCGCCTCTGACGAGCTCTACCCTCCGGCGCAGTACGGCTGGGGCTGGCTGGTGCTGGCCATCGGCATCCTCCTCATCCTCGCGCTGGGCACCTGGCTGCTGCTCCGCTTCACCCGTCCCAGGCACAGCATCAGCCTTCCCGGTGAGGCCCGCTACACACCGCCGACCAGCGAAGTGCTCGCCCAGTTGCGCACCGAGTACCTCGACCAGGTGCAGCGCATCGAAGTCGCATACCGCTCAGGGAATATGCATCCGCGTCAGGCGAACCTTGAGCTCAGCCGCACCGTGCGCGCCTTCGTCAACGAGTACTCCGGGCTCGAGGCTCCGGTGCTCTCGCTCGACGACCTCGTCGCCCGCGGTGTCGACCCGGCCCTGATCGACGCTATGCGTCGCCACTACTACCCGAGCATCTTCCAGCGCGGTCCCGCCGTCGACCCCGTGTACGGTGCCGAGGCCGCCCGCACCGTCGTCAAGAGCTGGCGCTGAGGGGTGATCACGTGGCACTGAACAACCCATGGGTCGTCCTCATCGCCGTCGGCGTGCTGGCCGTGGCGGTCGGCGTCGGCATCCTGCTCGGCGTGCGCCGCGACCCTCTCCGTGTCACCGACCCGGCCGCGCTGGTCTCACGGGCCGAGCGCGTACGCGACCTGCCATCGTTCCGCGCAGCGCTGAACCGGCGCATGGCGCTGCTGGCGGGCATCCTCGCCCTCGGCGCGATCGCCGTGCTGCTCGGCGGTGTCGTCGCCGCGCGGCCGATGGCGGCCCAGACCGTGCAGCCGGTGAACACCAGTCGCGACATCATGCTGTGCCTCGACGTCTCGGGCTCGATGTCAGAGGTCGACGTCGAGGTGCTGAGCGTGTTCGAGGAGCTGCTCGACGAGTTCGAAGGTGAGCGGATCGGGCTGACCATCTTCAACAGCTCCCCCGTGCAGGTGTTCCCCCTCACCGACGATTACCCGTTCGTCCGCGATCAGCTGCAGCGCGTGCGCAGCAGCTTCGACTACTCCGACGAGACGCCCGAGCACTGGGTGGGCACGCTCAACGGGCCCGGCGCCTCGCTGATCGGCGACGGCCTGGCGGCCTGCACGATGCGGTTCGACCATCTCGACGACGAGCGCAGCCGCTCGGTGATCCTCGCAACCGACAACGAGCTCGCCGGCGCATCGATCCTCACGATCGAGGAGGCCGCCGAGTACGCCCGATCGCAGCAGGTGCGCGTGTTCGCCCTCAATCCCGTGCAGGGCAAGGATGCCGAGGTCAGCGCGCAGCTCGCCGACGCCGCCACGATCACCGGCGGACAGTCGTATGCACTGCGCGACACGACCACCGTCTCGGACATCGTCTCTGAGATCCAGAAGCAGGAGGCCAGGGCGCTGCAGGGGCAGGCCCAGGTGATCTGGGTCGACAGTCCCGGCCTATGGGTCGCGCTGATGCTCGTCGCCGTGCTCGGCTTCGTCGTACTTCTCTGGCGGGTGAAGCTGTGATCGTTCAGCCTGTCCTGCATCCGCTGCTGCTCGTGCTGCTGTGCGCGCCGCTGGTCGCGCTCGCGGTCTGGGCACTCGTGCGCGCCCCTTCCGCAACCCATGCCGGTCGAGACATATGGGCGCTTCGGCTCGGCATGGTGGTGGTCGTCTTCGCCATGCTGCTGCGCCCCGGCATCCCCGGCGGCACCTCGCAGACCCTCGCGACCGACACCGACATCGTGATCGCCGTCGACACCACCGCGAGCATGGTCGCCGAGGACTGGAACGGCGACGAGCCGCGCCTGAACGGCGTGCGCGCCGACGTGCAGGCGATCGTCGACGAGTACCCCGGCGCGCGGTTCGCGCTGATCAGCTTCGACGCGGCGGCGCAGCTGCGCCTGCCGCTGACGACGGATGCCACGGCGCTGATGTCGTCGCTCGAGGTCATGAGTCCCGAGGTCACCGATCAGTCGCGCGGCTCGTCGATCGGCATCGCGAATCGGATGCTGGCGGAAACCCTCTCCGCCGCGGCGAGCGCCGCCCCCGAGCGCAGCCGGATGGTGTTCTACCTGGGTGACGGCGAGCAGACGGTCACCAGCGAACCCGAGTCGCTCGCTGCCGCGGCGAAGTTCGTCGACGGAGGGGCTGTACTCGGCTACGGCTCCGCGGAGGGCGGGCCGATGCGCATCACCACCGGGCGCCCTTCGACGGGCTCGAGTCCTTCGACAGGCTCAGGGACCGACGCCGGGTACATCGAATACCAGGGCGCTCCGGCGATGTCGGTGCGCGACGATGACAACCTGCGCCAGATCTCCGAGCAGCTCGGCGTCGAGTACCAGCCGCGGGCGGTGGATGCCGAGCTCGCGCTTCCCGAGGCGCCGGCCACCACGACCGACTACTCCTCGTCGGGCGAGGTCGGCAACGTGATCGAGCTGTACTGGATCCTCGCGCTCGTGCTGCTGGTGCTGGTGGCCATCGAGGTCGGCAGGGCCACGATGCAGGTGGTGCGGCTGCGAGCACTGGCGCGTCCTTCGTCTCGTCGCTCCGCTTCTCGCTCAGGAACCGGAATACCCCCGGTTCCTGAGCGAGCGCAGCGAGACGAAGGGCCGCTCCGAGGAGGTGCACCGCGATGACCGCACCTCCGCACACCGATGCCGCCGCAGCGCTGCTCGCGGCGAATCGCCGGCGCCGCAGCATCCGCCGCTGGGTCGCGATCGCGACCCTTCCGCTCACCCTCGCCGCGCTGCTGCTGACCGTGAAGCTGCTCAGCATGTACGCGTTCGCCCACCAGTCCATCAGCGCGTACGTCTCGGGCGGTTACGCCGAATCGGAGTCAGCGGCGCGCGGACAGGACGTGCTGAACTGGTTCCAGCCGTTCAAGGCTCCGTACAACATCGGCACCGCGCTGGCCGGCGCAGACGAACTGCCGCAGGCCCGCGCCGAGCTCGAAGAGGCCCTCCCACTTGCGACGGGCCTCGACGTGTGCGCCGTGCGCATCAACCTCTCGCTCGTCATGGAGCGGCAGGGCGACGCCGCCCAGGCAGACGGCGACGCGGTGGCGGCCTCGGAGTTCTACGGCGAGGCGCTGCAGATGACCGTGGAGACGCCCGAGGAGTGCAGTTCCGACGAGGCCCAGGATCAGTCACCCGACCCGAATCGCGACATGAGCGACACCCTGCAGGACAACCAGCAGCGCCAGCAGGAGAAGCAGCAGCAGAGCCAGCAGAACCCCGACGGCGGCGAGCAGCCCCCGCAGCCCGAGGAGGGCGAGCAGCAGGACCAGCCCTCGCAGGGCGACCTCGACGACATCGAGGACCGTCTGAACCAGGGCGCACAGGAGCGCGAGGATCAGCTCGGCGACGGCGACGGGGGCGGCGGCGGAACGGACAAGCCATGGTAGATCGGCGGCGCGGCAGATACGTCGGCGGCGACGAGGGCGCACCGCCGCTTCCGCCGCCGGGCGGCTACCGGGGTCACCGGCGCGCTCCGGCCGGCCTGGATGCCGCGGCCGGCCTGCCGCTGGCATCCGCCACCCAGGTCTACACCGCGGCGCACCCCGCACCGCGACGATCGAACGCGATCGGCCTGGTCGCCGTCACCGCGGCCGGCCTGTTCGCGATAGCGCTGCTGCTGCTCATGGGCGCCGGCGGCACCGACGCGCTGTACGGCGCGACGATGCTGGTGCTGCAGCTGGTCGTCGTGGGCGTGGTTGTCGCGGCGCTGCTCACGCCGCGGGGTCGGATGCGGGGCGCGATCGCCCTGGCCGTGACGCTGGTGTTCAACGTGGCGACCGTCGGCGCGATGGGCGCTCTGCGCTCGGCGGCGACGCACGCCTACGAGGGCACGAAGTCGGAGCAGCAGAAGCACGAGGAGGCGTACCCGGGAGTCGATGGCGTCTCGAACTACGACGTGCTGAACGGTCCGTCTCTCGAGCAGGTGCAGGCCGAGGGCAATGAGCTGATGGCCGAGGTCCGTGAGCGGGTCACTGAGCGGTACGGCTACGGCTGGGTGCAGGCGGGTACGGTCGACATCAGCCCCGAGCGCAACGGCCACGGCGGCGAGTCGATGCTCAAGCGCTACACGTCCACCACGTGGACCACGGCGGAGCCCGTGCACGACAACGACCGCAAACGTCAGATCCTGGCCGTGGTCGACGAGGTGCTCGTCGAGCGTGGCATGTGGCCGCTGTACCCACTGAACGCGTCGGGCTCGGGCATCTCCGACGACATGGTCGCCAAGCTCTACGGGTCGGCCGACGTCGAGCGCCAGCACACCTGGGAGCACTACTCGGACACGTACCCCGAGCCGCTGCGGTTCTACGTGACCACATACGACCTGTCGAAGGATGCCACTGGTGAGTTCCGCCTGCAGCGCGAGGCGGTGGCGCAGCAGACCGGCGAGCCCGTCGAGGGCATGCAGCTTCTCATCATCGCCCGCCAGGTGCTGCCCGAGCAGGACCGCGCCGAGTTCGAGGAGCGCCTGAAGGAGTACCCGGAGTTCTGAGGTTTCGTCACCCGGTGCCGGGAACGGATGCAGGGAGAAAACACGGATGCAGGGCGACACGCCGAGGTTTTCACCTGCAAGCGTTCAATCGCCCTGCATCCGTTCCGGGTCGGGAGGGGTCAGCCTTCCGAAGCGATCCTGCGGCGGCGCAGCATCAGCAGCCCGCCGGTGATCAGCAGAACTGCGATGGCGATGATGCCACCGGCGATCTCGGCGCCCGTGGTCGCCAGTGCGCCCTCCTCGGCATCCGAACCGTCGCCGGCCGAAGCGTCGTCGGCCGAACCGTCCTGCCCTGCACCGTCCCCGGAGCCGTCACCGTCCCCGTCCCCGGAGCCGTCACCGTCACCGTCCCCCGGGACCGTGCCGTCGTCGGCTGCCGACACGGCCAGTGCGGCGGATGCCGAGGCGCCGGAGGGGTCCGCGTTCGCGACGATCCGGTAGTCGCCTGCGGCTGTGTCGGCAGGAACTGTCACCTCGCCCGTGAAGGCTCCGTCAGCATCCGCCTGGAATGCCGCGATCTCGACGCCCGAAGCGGCCGCGCGCGCCGCTCGCGGCGCCGGCTCCAACGTGACCGTGACCGCGTCGCCCGGGGCGAATCCGGTGCCGGTGACGGTCAGCGCCTCGCCGGCCGTCACCTCGTCGTCCACGGACAGCGTGGCCTCATATGTCGGTGCCTCCTGCGCCGGGCCCGCCGCGGCGAGCTCGCCGACCGTGGCCCACGGGTTGCCGTTGACCTCCGACAGCGCGACCAGCTTGAGGTAGCGTGCCGACTGCGCGGCGAACCCGGCCGTCTGCGCGTCACCGGTGTTGGCGAAGGTGCCCGACGACACCGCGTCACCCCACTCGCCGTCGATGGTCGAGACCTCGGTCGAGGCGTAGACCTCGTACTCTCCGATGCGGCCGTTCGCGCCGCCCGAGCCGGTGCTGCTGCGACCGGTGTAGACCAGGCCGCACACCGACTGCTCCTCGCCGAGGTCGACGACGATCGCGTGCGGGTAGGTCGCCTCGCTCGGCGACCACTGCGAGTGCCAGTACGTCGCGGGGTCGCCGTCGATCGCGGCGGTGGCCGGTCCGTTCGGAGCCGGCTCACCGGTGCGCTGCTCGCTCGAGACCGCCGAGACGGCCGTCGGCTGCACGGTGCCGGCCGCGCACACGGCGTTCGCCTGGGTCGCCCCGCTGGCGATGACCGTGCCCTCGGCATCCACCAGCTCGAAGGTGAAGTTTCCGGTTCCGCTGGCCGCGCTCACGTTGAACAGCGTCACCGCGACGTCGGCGCTGCCGGATGCCGCGATCTCATCGAGTGCAATGGTCGACGGCAGCGCCGTCCAGCCTTCGGCGGCCTTCACGCGGAGGGTCGCCCCGGCGAGGACATCCGAGGTCGAGTTGCTGACGGTCACGGCGACGTCGGCCGATGCGCCGGGCGCGGCGCTGACCATGCCGGGCGCCACGGTGACCGACACGTCGCCGATCACGCTCCACACGGTGCGGCCCCAGTCGGCCGGGGTCTGCACGATCCGGCCGTCGGCGACATCCTTGAAGCCCTCACCGGCGACGGGCACGTCGGTGAGGCCCTGCGAGACCGACACGAACTGCTGGCTCGCCGCGTTGGCGATCGTGTACCCGCCGTCGACCTTGCGCACCTGCCACTTCTGCAGCGTCGAGGTGCCGCAGGCGCTCAACGTCACATCCGCACCGATCTCGACGGGAACGTTCAGGCGCATCGTGCCGTCGTTCGCCAGGCTCAGGCAGCGACCGTCGGGCGCGGTGATCGTGTAGTAGCCGTCGTCGGTGGGCGTGAAGGTGAAGGTCTCACCGGCATCCGCCAGCAGTGTGCCCGCAGCCTCGCCGACGGCGAGCGCGCCGCCGTCGGTCTGCAGCGTGTAGGCGCCGGCGGGCAGCGGCTGACGCTCGGCGTTCTCCCACAGCGGGGCGCGGCCGATGGTGTCCATCGCGGTCTTGAAGTCGGCGTAGGTCGCCCACGGGCGCTCGTTCGTCCATGTCGACTGCGCCACGAAGCGCAGCGGCTCGAACATCCGCTGCTCTGTGGTGTTCTCGGCCTCCTGCGGGGTGCCGCCGTCGGGCCAGATGCTCATGCGCGCACCGGTGATCTGGTCGGTGCCGCTGGTGACCTTCTGGCCGTGGAACTGCTCCGGCGTCCAGCCGCCCTCGTACAGGCCCTGGCTGTTCACGCCGTACCCGCCGCGCACCATGTACAGCGAGTTGGAGATGTTGCTGATCTGGTGACCCCAGTCGATGAACTGCTGCGGCCGGATCGACGATCCCGCCTGGTTCCAGTGCTCGATGAGGATGTCGGTGTCGAAGTCGACGAACTGGTTGTCGCGCATGACGCCGTCGTTCCAGATGCGCAGCGACTTGCCCTTGGACTTCACGTAGTCGTTGATCTTGTTGACGTACCAGGCGACGACATCGTTCTCGGTCGCGCCGGCGCCGAACTCCTGCTCGGCGAAGCGCTTGATCTGCGGGTAGTTGGCGTAGCCGCTGCCGAGCATGTACTCGTCGACGCCCATGTGCCAGTAGTCGCTCTCGAACACCTCGAAGTACTCGTCGATCAGGTCGGTGTAGAACTCGTACGAGGCGTCCTTGGTGATGTCCATGCGCACCTCGTCCTTGGCGCCGGTGTTCTCATTGGTCAGTTGCAGCTCCGGCATGTTCTCCAGCCAGATCTCCATGTGACCGGGGGAGTTGATCTCGGGGATCACGTCGATGCCGTACCGCTCGGCCTTCTCGACGAGGGTGCGGATGTCGTCCTTGGTGTAGTACGACCAGGTGTTGGTCTGCGGGTAGTCGTCGACCTTGACCTTCAGCTCGACGAGCATGGTGTTCAGCTTGAGGAAGGCCATGTCCTCGATGAGGCGGTCGATGAATTCGGGCGAGATGTTGATCACGCAGGCGCAGACCGTGACGCCGCGCTCGGGGTACTCGGGCACGTCGATGACCGAGCCCTGCGGCAGGGTCTCCTGCTGGCTGAGCATCTGCAGCACGGTGCGGGTGCCGTTGAACACGCCGGCGGGGTCGGCGCCGGTGACGACGATGCGCTCGCCGATGTTCAGGTCGTAGCCCTGCTCGCCGAGGTCGTCGCGGCCGGCATCCACGCGCAGTTCGATGTCGCCCTGCGATGCGGTCGTCTCGACCTGTGCCGCCGGGTAGGCGGGCCGCAGTTCGTCGCGCAGGATGTCGGCGGTGGAGCCGAGCGGCGCGCTCTGGCCGTCGACGACGATGCCGATGTCGTCTGTCGCGGTGAAGGTGCCTTCGGTCGGCTGCCAGCCGTCGATGGAGGGGATGACGTCGGGCAGAGGAGCGGATGCCATCGCCGCGGGTGCCGTCAGAACGACGGATCCGACGACGAAGGTGGCGGTGGTCAAGGCGGCGGTGAGCGCCGTGCGCAGTCGGCGCCCGGGGCTTCTCGTCGGTGTTCTCACGGTGGACCTCTCTGTGGGGACGGCGATGTCGGCACGGGCTGCTGCATGAGGAGCGACACCGCGTGTGGCATCGATAACATATCGGCACTGGCTAAGCTGTGTCAACGAATCGAAGGCGGAGGATCCCGTGAAGGACGCGCAGCGCAAAGCACCGGGGATGCTCGACGTTGCGCGCGTGGCCGGCGTCTCGGCGCAGACCGTGTCACGAGTGCTGCGGGGCCATCCCTACGTCTCGGACGACAAGCGCCGCCGGGTGCTCGTCGCCGTCGAGCAACTGGACTACCGCATGAACACGGCAGCCCGCGCCCTGTCGTCGGGGCGCACTCGCACCATCGGCGTGGTCAGCATGGCGACTGAGTCGTACGCCGGGGCGATGACCCAGGCGGCCATCGAGCACGCCGCCGACGACATGCAGTACAGCGTCGTCGGGGCGCAGATCTCGAGCGTCGGCGTCGAGTCGATCAGCGCGGCACTCGGTCGCCTCGAGCGACTGGGCGCCGAGGCCCTGATCCTCGCCGTGCCGCTGCGCACGCAGGACAGCCGCGTCGAGGCGATCGCCGACCGGCTGCCCACGGCCACCATCGGCGGCTCTCCGGTCAGTCATGCCCGGGCACTCGACGTCGACCAGCAGGCGGTGGCCCAGCTGGCCACCGAGCATCTGCTCGCGCTGGGCCACGGCACCGTCGAGCACATCACCGGCCCCGACGACTGGGTCGACGCCGTCGAGCGCACCATGGGCTGGCGCGACGCGCTCGAGGCGGCGGGACGGCCCGTGCCGGCACCCATTCACGGCGACTGGTCGCCCGAGTCGGGCTACCAGGCCGGCCTGCGGCTCGGCGCCGATCCCACTGTCACCGCGATCTTCGTCGCCAGCGATGAGATGGCCTTCGGTGTGGTGCGCGCGCTGCACGAGTCGGGGCGACGCGTGCCGCAGGACGTCTCGATCGTCGGCGTCGACGACGTGCGCCTGGCCGCCTACTGCACCCCGGCGCTGACCACCGTGGCGCAGCCGTTCGTCGAGCTGGGGCGCAGCGCGGTGGCATCCGTCACAGCCCGCCTCGAGGGGCACGACGATCCGACCACCGCACTCACCCTCGCCCCTGAGCTGATCGTACGCGCCTCGACGGCTCCGCCCCCATCACCCGACGGCGTCGTCTGAGTCCAGTCGCTCCAGATCGTCGACCGCGGGACCTTCCAGCAGGCGACCCGCGGAATCGAACCGGGATCCGTGCAGCGGGCAGTCCCACGTGCGCTCGGCACCGTTCCAGGTGACGATCCCGCCCAGGTGCGTGCACACCGCCGACAGTCGGCACGTGGTGCCGTCGACGGTCGAGACCGCGGTCGGCTCCTTGTCGTACGCGCCGACGACGCCCTCGCCCTCGGCGGGCGGCGCGTCGGGCAGCGAGTGCACGTTCGACGAGACCCAACCCGAGGCCAGCCTGCCGGCGACCTGGGCGTTGGCGGCCACCCCGTGCGCCACATCCTGCGGCAGGGTGATCCGGTGGTGCAGCGTCTTCGCCCACGGGATGCTGCCGCCCAGGATGTCGGCCGTCATGCTGAGCGCCGCGGCGACCCCGTTGGTCATCCCCCACTTGTTGTAGCCGGTGGCCAGCGTCACGTGGTGGCCGGTGCGCGGCATCCATCCGACGAACGGGACCAGGTTCATCGACTCGTAATCCTGGGCTGACCACGCGTGCGTGCGCTCCGCGCCGGGGAAGTGCCGGTGCGTCCACTGCTCGAGGTCGTCCACCAGGCGCCGCGTGTCGGTTTCGCGGCCGACGGTGTGACCGTTGCCGCCGACGAGCAGCAGCCGCTCGTCTCCGACCGGCGCGGTGCGCAGCGACCGCGTCGGCGCGTCGATGGAGAGATACATCTCCTGCGGAAGCTCACCGGACACGCGGTACGCCTGTGCGTACGAACGCGATGCCCGCACCTTGGCGAAGTAGAGGCCGCGGTCGAGGATCGGGATGCCGGTGGCGAGCACGACCACATCGGCGAGCACCTCGCCGAGCGACGTGCTCACACGACTCGGCTCGCCGGTCTCGACGTCGTTCACCCGCGCCCCCTCGACGATCGCGCCGCCATGCGCGCGCACATCGGCGGCGAGCGTACGCAGCACGTCCATCGGGTCGAACTGGGCCTGATCGCGCAGGCGCAGCGCGCCGTGGGTCTCGAAGGGGAGATCGAGGCCGTGGATCCGCTCGACATCGAGGTCGGCGGCGTGAGATGCCTCGTACTCGGCATCCAACCGCTCCACACCCTCGGCCGTGCCCGCGTAGGTGATGGCGTCTCGACGCTGCACGTCGACGCCGTGGTCTTCGAGGTAGCGCAGCATCCACGCCTGTCCCTCGCGGTTCGCCTCGACGTACGCCGCGAGCACGCGGCTCGATCCGCGCGATCGGATGCCCGAGAGCACGCCTCCGTGCAGCAGACTGAGCTTCGCGGTGGAATGGCCAGTGGTGACCGCCCCGACAGACCGGGCCTCGAGCACGGCGACCGTGCGCCCGGCGCGCGCGAGCAGCAGGGCTGTGGTCAGCCCGGTGAGGCCCGCACCGACGATCACCGCGTCGTAGCGCGCCCCGGACTCGAAGCCGTCAGTCGGCAGCGGGTCAGTCGGCACCGGGTCGCTGCGCCGGTCGATCCACAGAGATTTCACGGAGGCCTCCTTCTGAGTTCAGTACATCGCGCCCGGCGCGCGATCGAAGGGGGGTTGACTTCTCCTCGCACGGCGCGGTGTGTCCTACGCTTGCATCTGGCCCCGCAGAAGCGACCCGGCCTCCAGTCACGAGGGGACACCGTCTTGCCCGAGCACGACCAGCACACGCTTCTCGCCATCGACGCGGGTCAGACCGGCATCAAGACCCGGCTGCGCGGCGTCGACGGGTCGATCCAGGAGTGGCTGTTCCCCGGCGTTCTCACCGACCGACCGCTGCTGGGGCAGCTCTCCCGCGTGGTCGCCGAGGTGTCGAGGGTGACGTCGGCGCCGCACACGGTGACGCTCGGCGTCTCCGGCCTCACGGATCCCCAGGCCGAGGCGGAGGCGCTGGTGCAGCATCCCGATCTCGCCGGCGTGCAGCGCATCGTCATCACGCACGACTCGGTGACGTCGTTCCTCGGCGTGCTCGGCGACCAGTACGGTTCCGTAGTCGCGGCCGGCACGGGTGTCGTCACGCTCGGCGTCGGCCCCGAGCACTCGGCCCGCGTTGACGGCTGGGGTCACATCATGGGCGACGCCGGCAGCGGGTTCTGGATCGGCCGGCAGGCGCTCGAAGCCGTGATGCGCGCATACGATGGGCGCGGACCGGCCACCATGCTGACCGCCGCGGTGCAGGAGCGATGGTCCGAGCTCGAGACCGCGTACACGCAGCTGCAGGCGACGCACGACCGGGTGCGGGTGGTGGCCTCGTTCGCCGCGAAGGTGGCGCAGGCCGCCGCGACGGGGGATGCTGTCGCTGCCGGCATCTGCGCCGATGCCGCACGCGAGCTGGCGCTGGCCGCCACCACCTCACTGCGTGTCGTGGACGCACCCGCCGATGCCGCCGTCGGCGCCGTCGGCGGCGTGTTCGGGTCGGATGCCATCCGCGCGGCGTTCATCGACGCGGTGCGCGCCGAGCGACCGGATGCCCGCTTCGTGCCCCCCATGGGCTCGGGCCTGGACGGCGCCGTCGCCCTCGCCGACCTCGGCCCCCAGCATCCGCTGCGCGACCGCTTCGCCGAAGTCGCCCGCGACTGAGCCCGACAGTGCGCAGGCGACGCGGCGTGCGCCGGTGACGCCCCCGATCCGTCAGGCGAACACCCCCTGCCCCGCGCACGCGATCAGCAGCATGGTGATCGCGAATCCGACGGCGTAGTTGATGGCAAGGAACCCCCGCCAGGCGCGATTGGCCGTCGCGGAGTGGGCGTCGTCGACGTTCAGGAACGGCGCGACGACGGCGATGTAGGGCACCGCGGCGAGCGCGGCGAGGTTCGCAGGCCACGGGGTGAACAGCATCAGCACTCCGGCGATGAGCCAGAGCGATACCGCGATGCGCACGGTCGCGGCCGCACCGAACGCGGTCGCGATCGACCCGATGCCGCCCTCCCGGTCGGGCATGATGTCCTGCACGGCGCCGAACGCATGGCTGGCCATTCCCCAGCAGAAGAACGCGATCATCGTGATCACCAGCGGCGGTGTCATCGTCGTTCCGGCGAGCGCGAATGCGTAGAGCGCGGGGGTCACGAAGTGCGTGCTCGAGGTGATCGAGTCCAGCACCGGGATCTCCTTGAACCGCAGACCGCGCACCGAGTAGGCGAGCACGGCGAACAGGCTCACGGCCAGCACGGCCCACGACACCGGGCGCTGCGCGCCGAGCACGACCAGCGGCACGACGAACCCGGCCGTGAGGACCCCCGCGGCGATGAGCGTGATGCGGTGCAGCTCGGGTGGCAGCTTGGCGCCCTCCGCGCCACCCTTGCGCGGGTTCGCCAGGTCGGACTCGTAGTCGTACACGTCGTTGACGCCGTACATCGCCAGGTTGTACGGCACGAGGAAGAACAGCGTGCCGATCACGAATGCCGCATCGATCCGCCCGGTGGTCAGCAGGTAGGCGGCCGCGAACGGGAAGGCGGTGTTGATCCAGCTCAGCGGACGCGACGCCAGCAGCAGGGTGCGCGCGGCGGTGAGCGCCGTGACCTCAGCCATCGGCGCGCCCGGGTTCGGAGCGGCCGAGTTCGGGGCGCTCGGCGCCCAGCAGCTGCCAGACACCGCAGAGCAGCAGCGCCCCGGCGATGGGATAGAGCAGGTCCTCGATGGGCATGAGACCGAGTCGGATGCCCGTGATGCCGTGCTCGCCGAAGTCGAACAGTCCCGCGCCGATCATGACGTTGTCGAACACCACGGTGAGCACGAGCAGCACGGCCGTGGCAGCACCCCACGAGGCCACGTACCGGCGGCCATCACCCTGGCGTCGGGCTCGTGCCGCGCCGACGAGGAAGACCACGACGGCGACGGCGATGAACGGGATCGACATCAGCAGGTAGGTCATCGTCGCTTCCTCTCCTGCGTGCGTCGCCAGCCGCTGAGCAGAATCAGAGTCAGATAACTGAGGAACAGCAGGAACAGCAGCTCCTCGATCGGGAACTGCGGTGCAAGCAGCACACCGCTCGCCCACCGCGAGTCGACGTGGCGGAACACGTCGAGGGCGATGCCGACGGCATCCCACGCCGTGAAGAACAGCACGCCGATCACGACGGCGACCCCCGCGGCGACCGGGCGACGGCGGAAGACCAGCGCGAAGCGCACGTCGAGGAGCACCATGCCGGCCGTGCTGATCAGCAGCGCCGCGGCGTAGACGAGATTCATCGTTCCTCCAGCGGTCCGGGCGTGTGGTCTCCGCGAACGTGCTTGACGACGAGTTCGGCGCTGATCAGGCACATCGGAAGGCCGACGCCGGGCACGGTGGTCGCCCCAGCGTAGAAGAGAACCTCGACTCGGCGCGAGCGTGTGACGCCCCGGAAGAACGCGCTCTGGGCCAGCGTGTGCGCAGGCCCCAGCGCGCTGCCGCGGAAGCTGTTGAACTGCGTCTCGAAGTCGGCGGGTCCCACGGTGCGCCGCACGATGACGCGGTCGGCGAGATCCGGGATCCGCGCCCACTCCGAGATCTGCGCGATGGCAGCATCCGCGATCTCGTTCACGGTGTCGTCGCCCGACGCGCCGATGCCGCCCTGCCCGATCGCGGTGTCGGCGGGCAGAGGGATCAGCACGAACAGATTCTCGGCGCCGGCGGGTGCGACGCCGTCGTCGGTGGCGCTGGGGCGGCAGACGTAGATCGAGGGGGTGTGCGGCACCCGCGGCTGCGCGCCGAAGATCGCATCGAAGTTGTCGTGCCAGTCGTCGGAGAAGAACAGCGTGTGGTGCAGCAGCTCGGGCAGTTCGCCCTGCACCCCGAGCATGATCAGCACCGCGCTGGGACCGGAGACCTGCTTCTCCCAGCGCTTCGCGGGGTACGAGCGATCGCCCGGTGCGAGCAGGACGTTCTCGGTGTGGTGCTCGTCGATCGCCGAGACGACGATGTCAGCATCCACACTCTGCGTCGTGCCGTCGCGCACGAACTCGACCGCACCCACGACGCCGTCGGCGGTGCGGATGGCGGTGACGTCACTGTCGCTCAGTAGCTCGACCCCGTTCGCGCGGGCGAGTCGCACCAGCGACGTCGCGAACGTACGGAAGCCGCCGAGCGGGTACTGTACGCCGTCGACGAGGTCCATGTGGCTCATCAGGTGGTACAGCGCGGGCGCCTGGAACGGCGACGTGCCGAGGAACACGGCCGGGTATCCGAGGATCTTCCGCAGCATCGGCTCGCGGAACCGTCGCGCGATGAACGACCACAGCGATCGCAGGAGCAGGGGTGCGACGGCGGGCGCCGCGGCGAGCACCGTCGGGTGCGCGACGTCGCGCCACGACGAGAACGGGTTGTACAGGAACGATCCGACGGCGGCGCGGTACGTCTTCGATGCGGATGCCAGATACCGGCGCGCCCTCCTGCCGGCGCCTGCCTCACGGCCCTCGAAGAGCGTGGCCACCGCGTCCGCTCCGGTCACGATGTCGAGGGGCTCCGATCTGCTGCCGGCAGTCGGTTGCCCATACACCCGGTACCCCGGCTGCAGTGCGACGAGATCGAGCTCCTGCTCGGTGGTGGTGCCCATCAGTCGGTAGAAGTGCTCGAACACCTCGGGCATCAGGTACCACGACGGGCCCGTGTCGAAGGTGAAGCCGTCGTGCTCCCACGCGCCGGCCCGGCCGCCGAACGTGCCGTGTCGCTCGAGCAGTGTCACCCGATGGCCCTCGCGCGCGAGCAGACAGGCGGTGGCGAGTCCGCTGACGCCTCCGCCGACGACGACGGCGCGCTTCGGCTTCACGACGCCGCCTTCCGGCCCAGCGCCTGGGCCAGGATGCGCAGCTTGACGGGCGCCGGCACGCGGATGCGGGTGTGGGCGAGCACGTCGGCCGGGGTCGATTCGAGACGGTCGGTGAGTTCGCGGAACATCGCCTGCGCCGCCCAGACCGCCGCACGGCATCCACCGGCGAGCAGCGGGATCGCCTGATCGGCCGCGTGCAGGTCCTCGCGGATCGAGCTCACCACGTCAGCCTTCGCGGTCTCGGTGAGTCGCTGCGCAGTGCCGGGAAGATAGGCGCGTCCGCGCTCATCGTGGTCCTCGGCGAAGTCCCGCAGGAAGTTCACCTTCTGAAACGCGGCGCCCAGGCGCCGTGCGCCGGTGGTCAGCAGTTCGCGCTGCAGTGGTGAGCGGGTCGTCCCCGAATCGAAGACCGCCAGGCACATCAGGCCGACGACCTCGGCCGAGCCGTGGATGTACTCCTTCAGTGCCGCCGCATCGAACGTTGCGACATCCAGGTCGCGCCGCATCGACGCGAAGAACGGCGCGCACAGCTCCATGCCGATGCCGTGCTCGCGGGCGGTCAACGCGAACGCGTGCACCACCAGGTTGGTGCTGAACCCCAGGCGCAGCGCACGCGCGGTCTCGGATTCGAGCTCGTCGAGCAGTGTCCGGCGCATCCCGACGTCGAGCCCGGCGGTCTCGGCGGGCCCGTCGACGAGCTCGTCGGCCAGTCGCACGAGCGCATAGATGCGGGCGATGTGGTCGCGCGTCGATGCGTCGAACAGTCGACTGGCCCAGCTGAACGAGGTCGAATACCGGCCGATGACCACCGCCGCGCTGGCCTTCGCCGTCGCGTTGTACAGCTCGATGCCGGTCGTGCTCATGCGCTGCGCTCACCGCACGCGGTCGCGAGTGCCGACAGCTGCTCCTTGAGCACCTCGGGCACCTGGGCGCACCGGATCAGCCGATTCACCTGCACGCAGCGCTCGGTGATGTCGGCTTCGACACGGTCGAGTGCGCCGGATTCGAGGATCACCCGTCGCAGCTTGTCCGCGCCGGTCTCGTCGAGCTTCTCGTCGCCCAACAGCGAGGCGACGCCGGGCCAGTCGGCATCGGTGCGGGCGTAGGCGATCAGCAGGGTCTCCTTGCCCTCTCGCAGATCGCTGAGGATCGACTTGCCGGTGCGCGCCTCGTCGCCGAACAGCCCGATCACGTCATCGCGCAGCTGGTAGATCACCCCGAGCAGACGGGCGATGTCGGTCAGCTCGTCGATGACGACCGGTGCGGCACCGGCCAGCACCGCGGCGAGCACGAGCGGGGCCTGAAACGAGTATGCGGCGGTCTTCTGCTCGAGCGTGTGCAGCACGTCCCGCGGGGTCGCCTGCTCGAGGCGCAGGCTGAGCCACACGTCCTGCTGCTCGCCGGCCGCGCTCTCGTGCACGGCGCGCTCGAACACATCGAGCATGGCGCGTCGGCGGTCGGCGTCGACGTCGAGGCGGGCGAGCACCGAGTGCGCCATCGTCAGCGCGAGGTCGCCGGCGAGGATCGCCGACGCCTCACCCCATCCGCGGGCGTCGGCGGCGCCCGCGCCGCGCAGCATCGCGTCCATAGCGAACCGGCCGGTGATGTTCAGCTCGCCCCGGCGGGTGAGGTCCTTGTCGATCACGTCGTCGTGGATCAGCAGGGCGATGTGCAGCAGTTCGACGGCGCAGGCCGCGTCGACGGCCGCTCGGGAATCCGTGCCTCCGAGCGCCGTGTGGGCGTCGATCAGCATCCGCGGTCGGATCCTCTTGCCTCCGCTCGCCATTGTCTGCAGCGCATCCCAGAGTTGTTCGCCCACCGTGGTCGCCCCCGAGAGCATGCGGGCGCGCGCCATCACCTCGCGCAATCGTGCGTCGACGCCGTGGATGTCGACCGGCGCCCGACGCTGTGCCGTGGCCACCTCAGACACGGGCATCCGCTTCGGCGATCACTCGGGACAGGTGCGGAGCGAGCTGCGGCAGGTGCTCGACGAGCCACGGACTGAACGCCCACGGGGTGGCATCCACCGCCGCGCGCAGCGCGCCGACCTCGGCCCATTGCAGCTCGGCGACCTCGTCGGGATTCGGGGCGAGCTCCGACGCGATCCGCGCGATGAAGACAGGGCAGTGCTCGTTCTCCTGGATGCCCGAGGCATCGCGCGCCACGTAGCCGAAGTCGGGCAGGGCGCAGACGATGTCATCGACGACGGCGCCGAGTTCGAATGCGACGCGGCGACGCACCGCATCCTGCATCGACTCCCCGGGCATCGGATGACCGCAGGCTGAGTTGGTCCACACACCGGGCCAGGTTGACTTCCCAAGGGCGCGGCGAGTCATCAGCACGCGGCCCGCGTCATCGATGATGTGGCACGAGAAGGCCAGGTGGCGTGGAGTGCTGATGCTGTGCACGGAGTGCTTGGGATGCACGCCGACCGCAGACCCGTCGGAATCCACGAGAACGACCAGTTCCATGCCTCACCCCATTTCTCTAGCCAAGCATGATTTTCGCCAAGGTTAGCAGGTACACTGGCGACGTGCGCAAGTCAGAACACGATCGTGTGGAGGATCGCCCGGTGCGATATTTCTCGCCCGAATCCGATCTGATCGACCGTTCCGGGCTCAGCGACCAGGATGTCGATCAGTGCTATCGCGTGCTGGAGGCCCTTCGCGAGTGGCAGGTGGCCTCGCGTGCGCTCTCCGAGGCGTCCAAGCGATACATGAAGCTCAACGAGAGCGATATGCGCGCGATCCGCATGATCATCCGCGCCACCGAGCAGCACCAGGTCGTCACGCCCGGTGACATCGCGCGCGAGGTGGGCATCTCGAGCGCCTCGACGACCAAGCTCGTCGACCGCCTCGTCGCCGGCGGTCACCTGATCCGGGTACCCCACCCGCGCGACCGACGCACCACGTGTCTCGAGGTCACCGAGAGCACGCGGCGGTCCGCGCACGACACTATCGGACGTCAGCACGCCAGGCGCTTCTCCGCCGCGGCCGCGATGACCCCTGACGACCGCGAGGCCGCGATCCGCTTCTTGGGCGCACTCGCCGAGGCCGACATCCCCCAGGGCGAGCTCGCCGAATAGCCCTTCGGCCATACACATCGGAGGCCGACACACCAGATGTCGGACGAAACCGGCGAACCGGTCCGACATGTGGCGTGTCGGCCCCCAGAATGTATCCGGCTGACCGCGCCGCTTACACGCGGCGGCGACGCAGCACGAGCATCAGGATGCCGACTCCGATCAGAAGTGCGGCCAGCACGACGACGGATGCGGTGATCATCGGGCCACCGGTGACAGCGAGGTCGGGCAGCTTCTCGAACTCGTTCGAGACCTCGATCTCGGCCTGAGCGCCGTTCTCGCCCGACACGACGATCATGACCGCGTTGCCGTCGGTGCCGCCGACCGCGACCGACTCGTCATCGGTCGACCAGGTGGCGCCGTGCCAACGGGCGTTGGCCGGAACCTCTGCCGCGTTCTCGGTGAGCGTCACCTCGGTGCCCAGCGGCAGGTTCTCGATGACGGTCGCCTCGCCGGCGCGCACCTCGATGTCGAGCTGCTGGGGCTCGCCGAGCAGGTCGGTCCAGGTCGCGCCCCGAGGTGCCTCCGGATCCGGGCACCAGTGCAAACGCTATCGACTATCTATGGTCGCCGCAATCCTCGGATGCGCGCGAGCAGCATCCGAGGACCGCCTCCGCGCCGTCACTGCGAGCGGGGCGACACGCCGAGCGCCGATAGACTTGAACCCATGTCCAAGGTGCTCCAGTCCCTCCCCGTCGGCGAAAAGGTCGGCATCGCGTTCTCCGGTGGTCTCGACACGTCGGTCGCCGTCGCGTGGATGCGCGAGAAGGGGGCGATCCCCTTCACCTACACCGGCGACCTCGGGCAGTACGACGAAGACGACATCGCCTCGATCCCCGGCCGCGCGCTCGAGTACGGTGCCGAGGCCTCGCGCCTCGTCGACGCCAAGACCGCCCTGGTCGAAGAGGGCTTCGTCGCGCTGCAGTGCGGTGCCTTCCACATCCGCTCCGGCGGCAAGACGTACTTCAACACCACGCCCCTCGGTCGCGCCGTCACCGGCACCATGCTCGTGCGCGCCATGCGCGAGGACGGCGTCGACATCTGGGGCGACGGCTCGACCTACAAGGGCAACGACATCGAGCGGTTCTACCGGTACGGGCTGCTGGCCAACCCGCGCCTGCGCATCTACAAGCCATGGCTCGACGCCGACTTCGTCACCGAGCTCGGCGGCCGGCAGGAGATGAGCGAGTGGCTGGTCGAGCGCGGGTTCCCGTACCGTGACTCGGCCGAGAAGGCGTACTCGACGGATGCCAACATCTGGGGTGCCACGCACGAGGCGAAAACCC
This sequence comes from Microbacterium bandirmense, assembly GCF_037204185.1. Lineage (NCBI taxonomy): Bacteria > Bacillati > Actinomycetota > Actinomycetes > Micrococcales > Microbacteriaceae > Microbacterium > Microbacterium bandirmense. The sequence continues at coordinate 25,903 of NZ_JBBDGM010000015.1, forward strand.
TCGAGCACCTCGATGTCTCGCTCGAGACCGTCGACCCGATCATGGGCGTGAAGTTCTGGGACCCCTCGGTCGCGATCGAGACCGAAGACGTCACGGTCACCTTCGAGGGCGGCCGCCCGGTCGCCATCAACGGCACCGAGTACAGCGACCCGGTGGCGCTGGTCATGGAGGCCAACACCATCGGTGGCCGCCACGGGCTCGGCATGAGCGACCAGATCGAGAACCGCATCATCGAGGCGAAGTCGCGCGGCATCTACGAGGCCCCGGGCATGGCGCTGCTGTTCATCGCCTACGAGCGCCTCGTCAACGGCATCCTCAACGAAGACACCCTCGCGACCTACCACGAGCAAGGCCGCCGCCTCGGCCGCCTGATGTACGAAGGCCGCTGGCTCGAGCCGCAGTCGCTCATGCTGCGCGAGTCGATCCAGCGCTGGGTCGGCCTGACCATCTCCGGGACGGTCACGCTCCGCCTGCGCCGCGGCGATGACTGGACGATCCTCGACACCGTCTCGCCGAACCTGTCGTACGGTCCCGAGAAGCTCTCGATGGAGCGCGTCGGCGACGCGGCCTTCGGCCCCGTCGACCGCATCGGGCAGCTGACCATGCGCAACCTCGACATCGCCGACTCGCGCTCGCGCCTCGAGCAGTACGCGGGCCTCGGCCTGGTCGGCGGTGCGACGGGCGAGCTCGTCGGCAAGGTCACCGCCGGCGGAGCGGCCGAGATCTCGGCATCCGACATCGACGACGAAGCCCTCGCGGATGCTGTCGATGCAGCGTCCGAGGGTGCCGCCTTCGACTTGGGCACCGACTGATCGGCGCCCGCTCCCTTGACGAAACGGGGGCCGTGCGGGCGGATGCTGGGAGTTCGCCGAACTAACTTGCACACGATTGTGCAAGTTAGTTACGCTTGAGGCATGCCTTCCGCACGGATTCCCCGCGCCGACGCGCGCACGAATCGCGCCGGCATCCTCGAAGCCGCACGCGTCGCGCTGGCGAACGACCCGCACGCGAGCGTCGACGTCATCGCCCGCAGCGCTGGGCTCTCCCGTCGCACCCTCTACGGCCATTTCGACGACCGCGACGCCCTGATCCGCGAGCTCATCGTCACCGGCGCTCAGCGCTTCAACGCGATCGCCGAGTCGATCACCGACACCGACGCCCGACTCGCGCTGGCGCGCCTGGCCGCACGCCTCTGGCAGGAGGCCGCACATGTGCAGTTCGCCGCCGTGATCGCCCTCGACGAGGCCCATGTCGCGCACACCGCCGAGGCCCTCGCGCCGCTGCGGCACACCGTGGCGGCGCTCGTCGCACGGGGACAGCACGACGACAGCTTCCGCACCGACCTCCCCGCCGACGTGCTCGCGCGACTCATCGAGGAGGTGGCGCGCACGGTCATCGCCAGGACGGATGCCACCAGCACGGGTGCCGCGGATCTCGCGGTGCGCACGGTGCTGAGCGTGGCAGGCCTGTCGTGGCGCGAGGCGGACGCCCTGCTGACGACACACCCCGACATCTCGGAGCCCCTCGCGTGAGCTCGGCCGGCGCCCCCAACGCCTGGACCGTCTTCCGGCGCGACCTCGGCCGCCTCGCCCACGTCAGCAAGGCGTGGATCATCATCATCGGTGTGATCGTCACGCCCTCGCTCTACGCCTGGTTCAACATCGTCGCCTTCTGGGACCCGTACTCGAACACGCAGAACGTCAGTGTCGCGATCGTCAACCAGGACGAGGGGGCGACATCGGATCTGACCGGCCCGATCGACGTCGGCGGCGAGCTCGTGACCGAGCTGAAGAAGGATCATCAGCTGGGCTGGCAGTTCCTCGACGAGGACGAGGCGCTGGACGCCGTGCGCAGCGGCGCCAGCTACGCCGCGATCGTGATCCCACCCGATTTCAGCAGCGACTTCCTCAGCATCACGACGGACGAGATCACCCGCCCCGAGCTGAAGTACTACGTGAACGAGAAGGCGAACGCGATCGCCCCGAAGATCACCGACGTCGGCGCCTCCACTCTCGACAAGCAGATCAACAGCACCTTCGTGTCAGTGGTCTCGAAGACCGTCGCCGAGCAGCTGAAGGATGCCGGGGTCGACGTCGAGGGCAGACTCACGCAGGCGCGCGACAGCTCGATCACCGCTCTCGATGACGCCGTCGCGAAGGTCTCGTCCGTGCGGACGGGTCTCGGCGAGCTGCGCTCCGGCCTGACCGACGCTCAGAACCGGCTCGACAGCACCTCGACGACGCTGGGCAAGGTCGACCGCACACTCGCCGACGTGCAGAGGTCGATCGCCCAGGCGCAGGCCCTCGCGGCCGAGGCGCAGCAGGAGCTGCTGACCGTCACCGATGAAGTGACGTCGGCCTATGTGGAGGGCGCCGCCCTGCTCGCCGATGCCTCCAGCCGGATGAGCATCTCGATCGCGACCCTGACGGCCGGTCTGCAGCAGGCGAACGTCGCGGTAGGCACCGCGATCGACGACCTGACCGCGGTGATCGCCGCCAACGGCACGGCACTCGAAGACCTGCAGGCCGTGCTCGATCGGACCGACCCGGGCTCAGAGTCGGCGCAGGCGCTGCGCACGGCGATCGAGGCCCTGCAGCAGCGCAACGCGGCCGACCAGCAGGTGCTCGCCGACCTGAAGACGCTGAACGGCGACGTCGCCGGCACGATCGCCTCGGTCGACACCGCAGCGGGCAGGCTCGATGACGCGGTGTCGCAGGCAGCGGCATCCGCCAGCGACATCCGCACGGCGCTCGTCGGGAGCGTGCCCGACCTGAACCGTGCGATGTCGTCGCTGTCGGCCAGCGCCGATGGGTTCTCCGCGGCCGTGGCCGCGCAGCGCTCCCAGCTGACGCAGGCGCAGAGCCTGCTGGCGGGGCTGAAGACCCAGCTCGGCTCGACGGCGACGGCGCTGACGGCCCTCGACGGCAACCTCGCCACCGCCGAGGACGGTCTGGGCACCGTGCGCACCGACGTCCTCGCGCTGGGTGCCGCCGACGTGTGGAACCGGCTCAGCGAGATCAGCGGTCTGGACCCGCAGCAGATCGCCCATTTCATGGCCTCGCCCGTGCAGGTGCACGAGAACGTGATGTTCCCGACGCAGGCGTACGGCTCGGCCATGGCGGCGCTGTTCACGAACCTGTCTCTGTGGATCGGCGCTTTCGTGCTGATGGTGATCATGCGCCTCGAGGTCGACACCGAGGGCGTCGAGGGCATCACCGTACGGCAGGCCTATCTGGGCCGCTGGATGCTGTTCGCCGCGATCGTGTTCTTCCAGTCGCTGCTGGTCTCGATCGGCAACCTGATCATCGGCGTCCAGACCGCGAGCGCCCTCGCTTTCGTGGGCACCAGTGTGCTCATCGGCCTCGCCTACCTCAGCATCATCTACGCGCTGTCGGTGTGCTTCGGCATCGTCGGCAAGGGGCTGTGCATCCTGCTGGTGATCTTCCAGATCCCCGGGGCGTCCGGCCTGTACCCGATCGAGATGATGCCGGACTTCTTCCGCGGGCTGTATCCGTTCCTGCCGTTCACGTACGGCATCGAGGCGCTCCGCGAGACGATCAGCGGCTTCTACGACGGCACCTGGTGGCGTGCGATGGGGACGCTCGCCGTGTTCGTGGTGCTGGCGTTCGTGCTGGGGCTGTTCCTGCGGCGCCGGCTGGCGGGCTTCGCCCTGCTGTTCAACCGCAAGCTGGCCGAGAGCCGGCTGTTGGTCAGCGAGGACGTGCAGATCATCGGCCGCCGCCGCACCCCGCAGATCATCCGCGCCCTGACCGACGGCGACGGCTTCCGCGCCGAGAACGCGGAGCGCGCCCGTCGATTCACCGAGCGGTATCCGACTCGATTGCGACTCACGCTGATCATCGGCATCGCCGTGATGGCCGTGATCGGCGTCGCCGCGTGGCTGCTGCCGGATGCCAAGGCCGCCATGCTCGGCCTGTGGGCGCTGTGGTGTCTGATCCTGATCGCCGTGCTGGTGGCGCTGGAGTACGTCAAGCAGAGCATCGCGCAGGCAGCCGAGTTGGGCGAGATGCCCGAGGCCGAGGTGCGGCAGGCGCTGATCGATGAGGCCGGCGGCGCCGAGATCCTGCGCACCGCCGCGTCGCCGGGTGCGGGGTCGGATCCTGCCGCGAGCGTCGCGCCGGACGCCGCGACCGCGCAGATCGCTGTCCTGCAGCATCCGGAATCGCGGGTCGAGGCGGGGCCGGCTTCGGAGGCGCGGCCGGACGACGACACCGGACCTGACGACGACACCGCCGTTCTCGAGGCGCTTTTCGAGGCGGATGCCGGTGACGAGGCGGATGCCGGTGACGAGGCGATCCCCCAGCCTGAGCCCTCGGACGATACCGACGACGACAGGGAACCCGACGTCGACCCCCAGGACGGAGGGGAGCAGAAGTGACGAACATCCTGCGGGTGCTCCGCTTCGACCTGCGTCGCGCGACGAGCAGCGTGATGGCCGTGATCGTGCTGTTCGGCCTGGTCGTGATCCCGTCGCTGTTCACCTGGTTCAACGTGATCGCGAGCTGGAACCCGTTCGGCAGCACCGAGAACCTGAAGGTCGCCGTCGCCAGCACCGATGAGGGCTACCAGAGCGACCTGGTGCCGATCCGTCTCAATGTCGGAGACCAGGTGCTCTCGGCGCTGCGCGCGAATGACGACCTCGACTGGGTCTTCACCTCTGAGGACGACGCGATCGATGGCACGCGGTCGGGAGAGTACTATGCCGCGATCGTGCTGCCGCCCACATTCAGCGCCGACATGATGACGTTCTACGCGAACGGCTCCGAGCCCACCCGCATCGAGTATTACACCAACGAGAAGAAGAACGCCCTCGCCCCGAAGATCACCGAGCAGGGCGCCGGAGAGGTCTCGACCAGCATCAACGAGGTGTTCACCGAGACGCTCAGCGAGGCGGGCCTGAACATCATCACCTCACTGTCGTCATACCTCGACGATGCCGATACGCAGGCGGCCCTGTCACGGCTGCAGGCGCACGTCGCCTCTGTGGCGGCGCAACTGCGCGCGGGGTCCGACACGGCCGACATGTTCACCGCTCTGATCGGCTCCAGCCGGCCGCTGATCGACAGCGCATCGGGCCTGGCATCAGCATCCGCCGACACCCTCCGCAGCGCGACCGGCGCACTCGGCGACGGCAAGCAGGCCGCCACGACGCTGCGGCAGACGCTCTCGTCGACGACCGCCGCACTCGGCCGGGCGCTGTCGGCCACGGCCGACAGCTACCGGGACCTGGGCGACAGCGTCGACGATGTGTTCGCCTCGATGGACGCGCAGTCGGCGAGCTCGGCCGACGCGCTGCGCGCCATCGGCGCGCGCGTGCAGACGCAGGTCGACCAGCAGCAGAAGGTGCGCGACGACCTCGTCAACACCGTGCGGCCACTGCTGCCGGAGAGCCAGCTCGACTCATTCGACGCGGCTGTCGCACGCATCGACGCCGCGATCGCACGCCAACAGGCCCTGCAGGTGCGGCTGGACCAGGCGGCCACGCAGATCATCGACGGCAACGCCGACCGTCAGTCCGCCCACGCCGAGATCTCCGCGCTCATCTCGCAGGCGACGACTGCCATGCAAGACGCCCGCAGCGCGTACGCCGACAGCCTGCAGCCCAAGCTCGACGCCCTCGCCGGCACGCTCGCTTCGATCGGCCACGACATCGACTCGATCGGCGCTGACCTGTCGGCAGCGGTCGGGTCGCTCTCCGGAACGGACTCGCTCACCAGCATCCTCACCGACGGCGAGAAGCTGAGCACCGGCCTGGCGACGTCACTCACCGACGCCGCCGATCGCTTCGACGACCTCGATGCCGCCCTGACGAAGGCCATCGACACCGGCGACCTCAGCGATCTCACCAATGTGATCGGCGCCGACCCGCGGGCCATCGCCACGTTCCTGGCCGAGCCCGTCGCGCTGGAGCGCGTGCCGGTGTACTCGGTCGTGAGCTTCGGCGCCGCGATGACCCCGCTGTACACGGTGCTGGCACTGTGGGTGGGGGCGCTGCTGACCGCGGTGGCGATCCGGGTCGATCCGCCACAGGGCGAGGGATCGGAGCTCCCCCCGCTCTCCCCCACCCAGCAGTATCTGGGCCGGTTCGGCATCTTCGCGATCGTCGGCCTGCTGCAGAGCTCGCTGGTGAGCCTCGGCAGCGTCCTGTTCACGCAGGCGCAGCCGCAGCATCCGCTCCTGCTGCTCCTCGCCTCCTGGGTGACCTCGCTGGTGTTCATGCTGATCATCTACACACTCGTGGTCACCTTCGGCAATGCCGGCAAGGCGCTGGCCGTGCTGCTGCTGGTGATCCAGATCTCCGGTTCGGGAGGGGCGTACCCGCTGCAGGTGCTGCCGCAGTGGTTCCAGAACATCAGTCCGTTCCTCCCCGCCACTCACGCGGTCAACGCGATGCGCGCCGCGATCGCCGGCATCTACCAGAACGACTTCTGGGTGTCGCTGGGATGGCTGGCGCTGTTCATCGCGCCCGCGCTTCTGCTGGGTCTCGTGCTGCGGCTGCCGCTGATCAGCGGCAACCGGAAGATGCTGCGTGCGCTGGAGTCGACCAAGCTCATGTGACGTACGCTCACCGATGATCGAAGTGGGTAGGATGCCAGAGCGTGCGCGTCCCGAAACGCGCGCTCAGACTCCGTGACACGGAGTCTCACGAACTACCCGAGAGTCTTTCATTGATGATGAGCACAGCAAGCGAACCCGCCCGCCGATCTCTCTCCGTTAGGATCGGGCGGATCGCCTTCATCGTGATCGCCGTGCTCGTCACCCTCGCGGTGGCCGCGGCGTTCTTCGTCACCTGGACCATCCAGCGATCGTTCCCGCAGACCTCGGGCGAGGTGCCGTTGAAGGGACTCGAGAGTTCGGTCACCGTGCAGCGCGACGAACGCGGCATCCCGACGATCACGGCGTCGAGCACCGACGATCTGTTCTACGCTCAGGGATTCACACACGCGCAGGATCGATTCTTCGAGATGGACTTCCGCCGCCATGTGACCGCGGGGCGCGTCGCCGAGATGTTCGGTGAATCCCAGGTGGCGACGGATAAGTTCCTGCGCACCCTCGGCTGGCGCAAGGTCGCGGAGCAAGAGGTCGAGAACCTCGACGAGACCACCAGGGCGTACTACCAGGCCTACGCCGACGGCGTGAACGCGTACCTCTCATCCCGCTCGGGCGCCGAACTGTCACTCGAGTATGCCGTCCTCGGCATACAGAACCCCGACTACGAACCCGAGCCCTGGGAACCCGCCGACTCCGTCGCCTGGCTGAAGGCCATGGCCTGGGACCTGCGCACCAACGTCGAGGACGAGACCGACCGCGCGCTGCTCGCAGCCCAGCTGCAGCAGTCAGGATCGTCGGATGCTGAATCGCAGGCTCTGATCGAGACGGCCTACCCGCCGTATCCGTTCGATCGGAACCCCGTGATCGTGCCGAAGATCTCGGCGGTCGAGCCTCTGCCGGCCGAAGCGGTGCCGGCCGCGTACTCCGACGAGACGAAGGCCGACGTATCGGATGCCCTCGCGACCGTCGAGTGGCAGCAGGCCGAGGGTGTCATCGAGGCGGCGAGCATGCTGCTCGGCGGCGTCGGCGAGGGCATCGGCTCCAACTCGTGGGTGGTCTCGGGCGACCTCACCGAGAGTGGCATGCCGCTGCTGTCGAACGACCCGCATCTGGGCGCGTCGCTGCCTTCGGTCTGGTACCAGATCCAGCTGCGCTGCGACACGGTCAGCGACAGCTGCCCGTTCGACGTCGGCGGCTTCTCGTTCTCGGGGCTGCCCGGGGTCGTCATCGGCCACAACGCCGAGATCGCGTGGGGCTTCACCAACCTCACCACCGACGTCACCGACCTGTACATCGAGAAGGTCGACGGCGATCAGTACTGGCGAGACGGTGCACTGACGCCGATGGAGATCGAGCAGGACGTCATCAAGGTCGCCGGTGGCGACGACGTGCCGCTCACGATCCGGCGCACGGTGCACGGCCCGATCATCTCAGGGCTCACCGACGACTTCACCGCGATCTCGGATGCCCCTGTGGTCAGCGCCGGCGACGCCGTCCTCCCGCTCGAGAACGCGCCCGAGATCCCCGCCGGAGAGACCGCGGTGAGCCTGCGCTGGACGGCACTGGACCCTGGTACGACGGCGAGCGCACTGTTCGCCATGAACACGGCGTCGAACTTCCAGGAGTTCCGACAGTCAGCATCCCTCTTCGACGTCCCCGCACAGAATCTCGTCTACGCCGACACCGAGGGCAACATCGGCTACCAGGCACCGGGACGGCTGCCGATCCGAGGCGCCGGCGACGGGTGGCTGCCGCAAGCCGGCTGGGACAGCGCGTACGACTGGAAGGGCTTCATCCCCTTCGAGGAGCTGCCGGTCTCGTACAACCCGCCCCAGGGATACATCGTCACGGCGAACAACGCGATCGTCACTGACGACTACGACTACTTCCTCTCCCGCGACTGGGACTACGGATATCGTGCGGCCCGCATCGCACATCTGATCGAGCGCAAGGCCGCGGCCGGGCTGATCACCGCGCAGGACATGCGCGACATCCAGATGGACAACGAGATGTGGATCGGCAAGCAGCTCGCGGTCGTGATGGACAAGGTCGAGGTCGATGGCGCCGGACCGGAGGCGGCTGTCGACCTGCTGCGCACCTGGGATGCGCAGAACGACCCCGACTCCCCCGCCGCCGCCTACGCGAACGTGCTGTGGTCGAACCTGGTGCACAACGTCTTCGTCGACCGCGAGGTACCGCTGCCGGTCGGTGACCAAGGGCGACTGTTCAGCGTCGTCCGCACGATGCTCGACGACGCCGACGACCCCCTGTGGGTCAATGAGCGACTCGACACCACCGGCATGTACGCCATGCTGGCGCTCTCTGCAGAACAGGCCTACGACGAGCTCGCCGGACTGCAGGGCGAGGATGTCACGCGATGGAACTGGGGATCGCTGCACGCGCTGCCGCTCACCCACGACACGCTCGGCACCTCGGGCATCGCACCCATCGAATGGCTGTTCAACCGCGGCCCGTACCCTGTCGGCGGCGGCTCATCGGTGGTCAACGCCACCGGCTGGCGGATGGGCGAGTCGTACGCGACGACGACAGTGCCGTCGATGCGCATGGTGATCGACCTGTCGGACTTCGACGCCTCGACCTGGAACCACCTCACCGGCGCCAGTGGGCACGCGTTCAACCAGCACTACACAGACCAGACCGACGACTGGGCCAAGGGTGTGCAGAAGCCGTGGGCATACAGCGACAAAGCGGTGAATGCCGCCGCGGTGGACACCCTGGTGCTGAAGCCTGCCGGCTGAGTGCCGCAGCGCGGGTAGCGTTGGTCGCATGCCGGAACGTCTGCTCGCCCCCGAGGGCGTCTTCGCGCGGATCGGCGAGTTCGCACACGCCGGTGCGACGCTGGTGTTCGAGGACTTCGGCTCGGGTGAGCAGCCCATCGTGCTGCTGCACGGCATCGGCATGGGGCGCAGCGTGTACGTCGACCTCACCTCGCATCTTGAGGGACGCGTGGTCGGCATCGACCTTCCGGGATTCGGTGAGGCGCCCGAGCCGGAGCGCACACTCACCATGGAGCGTCACGCCGATCTGGTGGCGGCCTTCCTGCGTTCGCGTGGCATCGACGATGCCGTGATGCTCGGTCATTCGATGGGGAGCCAGATCGCCGCGGAGGTCGCTGCGCGGCATCCCGATATCGTCTCCGGGCTCGTCCTCGCCGGACCCACCGTCAACAGCGCATCGCGCAGCGTGCGCGCACAAGCCGGCTACCTGCTGCGCGATCTGATCGGTGAGCGCCCGACGGTGCTGTGGCGCGGCGCCCGCGAGTACCTGCGGGGCGGCCCGAACCTCATTCGCAAGATGCGCGCGACGATCGTGCACGAGCCCGAGAACGCCTACGCCCGCGTGCGCGTTCCGACTCTCGTGCTGCGCGGTCAGCACGACCCGCTTGCCCCGATGGCCTGGTGCCGCGAGATCACCGACGCGATCGCCGATTCGCGGTTCGAGGAGATCCCCGATCACGGCCACGGCACGCTGATCAGCGACTCCGGCGCGGCGGCGGAGGTCATCCTCGACTACGTGCGGGGGCTCTGACCCGGCCGCGCGCAGCGCCCCTGTGCACAGAACTCCGGAGAAATCCGGCGGTTTCCCCAATACCGGCAACGATCAGGCAGGTATCCGGTGATTCTTCCGGAGTTTCGGACGAGGCCGATCGCCGAGCAGAGGTCCCAGCACGTCAACCACCTCCTTGATCGCCGCCCTCACCGTGTCCGGCCTGTTGAAGACGTCGGCGGCAATTGGCCGGATTGTCACGTATCCCAGCCGGGCGGCCGCCAGATCGCGCGCCCGATCATCCACCTGCTTGTCCCAGCCCTCATGGAACTCTCGACTGTCGCACTCGATGATGAGCCAGCCGGCCACGACGAAGTCCACCCTGCCGACCCCGATCAGCGTGACCTGGGTCTCGAAGGGCAACCCCAGCACGAACACCCCGATCATCTGCAGCAGTGTCACGCAGGCGACACGTCCGCCGATACGCACAGCGGTGGCGATGTGCTCTGAGACGCGGTGGGTGACATAGTAGCCGTGCCGCAGCCGTATGAGTGATCCCGCGCGCACTCCCGCGGTGATCGCGCGGGTGTCGGGCCCTTGTGCGTAAAGCTCTGTGGACAGAATTCCCGCTCACCGCCGATGTGCAGGGAGAGTGGGATGCACAGAACTCCGGAGGAACCTGGGCTGTCGGCCCCGAATCGGGGGAGAACGGCACCACCCGCAGAAGTTCTCCGGAGTTCTGAACAGAAACAGCAGAACCGGCCGCGCCCGTCCGGTCTCAGCCCGCGGCGGGCGGGGTCTGCTTCGATTCGGCGTACTCGTCGGCGACGAGGCTGTGCGCCTGGATCGAGCCGTTGCGGTAGGCCTGTCGCCCGACCATGTGCGCCGACAGCGGGGCGGTCGCGAACTGCAGCAGGATCACCGGGATCACGATCACGACCCCCAAGAGGATCGCGCCGACAGTGCGCTGCGAGACGGCGATGGCCAGGCAGATCAGCAGAAGTCCCAGAACCTGGGGCTTCGTGGCTGCGTGCAGCCGCGAGGGCACGTCGCGGAAGTGCAGCAGCCCGACCGCCGCCGACAGGCACAGGATCGCACCCAGCAGCACCAGCACCAGCACGATCCCGTCGGCGACGGGGGCGGGCAGTTCGAGCTCGAGGAAGGTGTTCACGATGTCGTGTTGTCCCTTCGTGCCACATAGCGGGCCACGGCGATTGATGAGAACACGCCGACGGCCGCGATGATCAGCAGCACCGGCACGTTGCGGGTGTGCCCGTTGATCGCCATCTCGGCACCCAGCACGCACATCACCAGGGTCAGCAGCACGTCGGAGGCCACTGCGCGGTCGAGGATCGACGGACCGCGGATGATGCGCACCACGCACAGCAGCGAGGCCACGCCGAAGACGATCATGATGATCAGCAGCAGGATGTTCATCGGGTGCCTCCCGCCCCGGGACCCTTCGCCCGGCTCAGCGACCCAGCCTTCATGTCGGCCTTCAGCGCCCGGTACTGAGAGGGCGAGCCGACCGCACGCACGATGCGCCGCTCCCAGCGCAGCACGCCCTCGCGGAAGGCATCGACGTCGGCGCGGTCGTGCACACCGATCACGTGCAGATAGAGGATGCGACGATCCCGGTCGCTCTCGACCACGAGCGATCCGGGGATGAGCGAGGCCGTGATGGCCACGTGCGTGGTGACGATGTCGTCGGCGTAACGCAGGGGGATCGCGATGACCGCCGCGCCGGGCTGACGCCGGAAGTCGAACACCTGGATCGCGACGCTGACGGCACCGACGACGACCGCGCCGAGGAACAGCACGATGAACACCAGGGTGTACCAGAGGTTGATCCGGCCGACGAGCTCGACCGTCGGCAGACGGAAGACGCGGGTCACGAAGATCGCGACGATGAGCCCGGTGAGCGCGGCCAGCGGGGTGAACTGGTGCCACAGCAGCATCCACAGCACCACCAGCCAGAGCAGGAACGGCAGCTGCAGCAGCAGGTCGCGCGCGATGCCACGTCGAGATTCGGGGCTCATCAGCCTGCCTCCTCATCGATCTGCGACAGGGTGACGGGTTGCAGCAGTCCGCTGCCGATGCGGTCGCACAGCGCGTACAGCGGACCGGCGAAGATCGTCAGGGCCAGGGTGACGGCGACCATGCCACCGGTGGCGACGGTCATGATCGACGGGATGACCCGCGTCTCCTGCTGCACGTCGGCGGCCGGGGCGTTGCCCAGGTAGGCGATGCGGCGGTCGCCGTCGACGCCCTCACCGGCGTCGTCCTCCTCGCGCCAGAACGCGAGGTTCCAGGCGCGCATGAGGGCGTAGAGCGTGAGCAGAGAGGTGAGGATGCCACCGAAGATCAGCACGATCATGAGCGGCGTACCGACCGTGGCCGCTGATTCGAACAGGGCGATCTTGCCGATGAAGCCGGAGAACGGCGGCAGTCCACCCAGGTTGATCGCCGGTACGAAGTACAGCACCGCCAGCAGCGGCGCGGCCTTCATGAGGCCGTTCACCCGCAGGATCGACGTGCTGCCGGCCTTGCGCTCGATGAGTCCGACGGCGAGGAACAGGGTGGTCTGCACCACGATGTGGTGCAAGATGTAGTACACCGTCGCCCCGATCGCCTCTTCGGTCGCGATCGCCAGGCCGAAGATCATGTACCCGACGTGACTGACCAGGGTGAACGACAGGATCCGCTTCAGCTCGGCCTGCGCCACCGCACCCAGCACGCCGACCACCATCGTGGCGAGGGCGACGATGAGCAGCAGCGTGTCGATGCTGTTCGAGGCGAACAGCTGCGTCTCGGTGCGGATCAGCGCGTACACGCCGACCTTGGTCAGCAGTCCCGCGAACACCGCCGTGACCGGTGCCGGGGCCGTCGGATACGAGTCGGGCAGCCAGAACGACACCGGGAAGATGGCGGCCTTGATGCCGAACGCCACCACGAGCAGCAGGTGCAGCACGAGCTGGGTCTCCTGCGGCAGCTGCGCGACGCGCTCGGCGACCTGGGCCATGTTCACGGTGCCGACCGCTCCGTAGATCATGGCGATCGCCGCGAGGAACAGGATCGACGACACCAGCGAGACGACGATGTAGACCGCGCCGGTGCGGATGCGGGATTCGGTGCTGCCCAGCGTGATGAGCACGTACGAGGCGACGAGCAGGATCTCGAATCCGACGTAGAGATTGAACAGGTCGCCGGCGATGAACGCATCGAAGATGCCCGCGGCGAGGATGAGGTAGGTCGGGTTGAAGATCGAGATCGGCGTCTCCTCGGCGCCGTCTGCCGAACCCTGACCGATCGAGAACAGCAGCACCGCCAGCAGCACGATGCTCGAGATGACCACCAGCAGCGCCGCGAACCGGTCGACGTACAGCACGATTCCGAACGGCACGGGCCAGCCGCCGACCGACACGGCGAAGGCCTGGCCGCCGGTATCCACCGCATACAGCAGCACCGCCGCGATGATCGAGACTGCCGCAAGGGTGCCCGCCGACACGAAGATCTGCAGTCGCGCATTGCGGCCGAAGATCAGCGTGACGGCCGCGCCGAGCAGCGGCAGCATCACGATCAGGGGAACGAGCGCGCTCATGGCTTCTCCTCCCCTGCTTCGTCGGATGCTGATGCAGAGCCTTCTGGTCGTCCTTCGTCTCGCTCCGCTCGCTCAGGAACCGGGTGCTTGGGCTCCGCTCGCTCAGGGAGCGCGGGCCCATCGGGCCGGTCGACGGGCGCGTCATCGTGGATCGACGGGTGATCGCGCATATGCAGCACGGTGATGGGCGCGGTGGTGACGCCGACGAAGTCGGTGGTGGCGTCGTCCTCGGTGGCATCCGACTCGTCGTCGAAGAGCTCCTCTTCGGCATCCGAGCGCTCGCGCAGCGCGATGTCGACCTCGTCGTCCTCGACGGTGTCGGCCTGTCCGAGCTGCCATGAGCGATAGATCAGGGCGAGCAGGAACGCCGACACGGCGAAGGTGATCACGATGGCGGTCAGGGTCAGCGCCTGCGGAAGCGGGTCGCTGACCTCCCCCTCGGCGCCGTAGAACGGGGCCGTACCCGGCCTGCCCATGACGATCAGCAGCAGCAGGTTGGTCGCATTGCCGAGCAGCAGGAACCCGATCAGCACCCGGGTCAAGCTGCGCTCCATCATCGCGTACACCCCGGCTGCGAAGAGCACCGCCATGATGATGATGAGGGTCAGTGACGCATCCATCAGGAACGCACCCCCTCGGACGCGGTCGCGCGTGGTGAGCGCAGCGCCGCGGCCTGCCTGTCGACCTCGGCGCCGAGACTGCGCAGCACGTCGAGCACCAGCCCGATCACGACGAGGTAGACGCCGATGTCGAATACGGTCGACGAGACGAACTCCAGGTGACCGAGCACCGGCACATCCCACTCCCACACGGTGCTCTCGAGCGGTGCCATGCCGAAGAACAGCGGCACCGTCGCGGCGCCCACCGCGAGCACCAGGCCCGAGCCGAGCAGGCGTCCGGCATCGGTGGGTGCGGCGGCGCCGAGCTCCCAGCGACCGCCGGCGATGTATCGCATCACCAGGGCCATGCCGGCGACGAGGCCCCCGGCGAAGCCGCCGCCGGGGTTGTTGTGACCGGCGAAGAGCAGATAGATCGAGACGACGATGATCGTGTGGAACAGCACGCGCACGATCACCTCGAGCAGGATCGACCTGTCCTCGGCCCTGATCTGCTGTCCGCTGACCAGCCACGCCCGCGGTGCGCCGCGGTTCTCCGCGGTCTGGAACCGCAGGCCCTCGTCGGTCTCGACGAGGGGACGGCGGGCGGCGTAGCGCCGATCAGTGGCAGGCAGGTCGCGGGTCGCTGACAGCAGATCGGCGCGGTGGGTGACGAAGACGAGGGATGCCACGCCCGTGGCTGCCAGCACGAGCACGCTCAGCTCGCCCATGGTGTCCCAGCCGCGCAGATCGACCAGTGCGACGTTGACGACGTTCTTGCCGTAGCCGAGCTCGTAGGCGAGGTCGGCGAAGTCGACGGACACCGGATCGAACATGCGCGCCTGTGTGGCGACGATCGCGACGAACGCCATCGTGACGCCCACCCCGATGGCCAGCACGGCGCGCGGCACCCGCCCCACCGAGGCGTTGTGCTCGCCCAGGCGCGACGGAAGGCGCCGCAGCACGAGGGCGAAGGTGACCATGGTGACGGTCTCGACCAGGATCTGCGTGAGCGCGAGGTCGGGTGCACCGCTGGTGGCGAACAGCACCACCATCCCGAGACCGGTGACTGAGACGAGCACGACGCCGGTGTATCGCTTGCGAGCGCGCACGGCGACGACCCCGGCGATCGCCATCACGGGCGCGACGACGATCTGCGCGGACGTGTGCCAGGCAGACAGCTCGACTCTGCCGGGCAGGGCTGCGACGAGAACGGTCGCCTCGGCGGCGACCAGCACGACGAACACCGTGCCGACGTAGAGCGGCAGCGAACCGCGCTGGGTGAGGCTGGTGGTGAGCACGGAGAGCCGGTCGACGCCGCGCATCACGGCGTAGTACACGTCGGCGGCGGTGAAGCGCAGCAGGCGGCGTCGGCGATCCCAGGCGGTGCGGATGCTGAGCAGGAAGACGGCGAGGCCGACGAGCACCGCGCCCAGTGAGAGGAACAGCGCGGGCTCGAGCCCGTGCCACAGCGCCAGATGCCCGGGTTCCGGCGATGCCGTCGACCCGGGCGGCAGCGCGGTGACGGCATAGCCCTGCAGCACGCTGTCGACGGCCGGTGCGCCCAGGCCGGCAGCGATCGTGAGGCCCGCGAGGATGATCGGCGCCGACAGGAATCCGACCGGCGGATCCGGCCATGCCGTCTCGGGCATATATGTGCCAGAGGAGTCCCTCTTGCGCCAGAAGGCGCCCCACAGGAACCGGGCGCCGTAGGCCGCGGTCAGCGCGGCGCCGACGGTGACGCCGATCAGGGCCACCCACCCCCAGACCGACCCGTGCTGGGCGTCTTCGAGCAGGGCCGTGAGGGTGGACTCCTTGGCGACGAACCCGATCGTGGGGGCGATGCCCATCATCGATGCGACCGCGATGAACGCCGCCGTCGCCATGACGGGCGCCTGACGACCCACTCCCGACAGCTCGTCGATGTCACGGGTGGACAGCTGGCGGTCGATCACTCCGACGATCAGGAACAGCGCCGACTTGAACAGGGCGTGCGCGACCACCAGCGCGAGTCCTGCCAGCGCGGCCCCTGGCGTGCCGTAGCCGATCACGATCGCGAAGAATCCGAGCTGGCTGACCGTGCCGAACGCCAGGATTCGCTTGAGGTCGGTCTCGCGCAGCGCCTGGACGCCACCGAGCAGCATGGTGAACACGCCGAGACCGATGACCATGGGCCGCCACGGCGCGGCCAGGGCGAAGATCGGCGCGAAGCGCGCGATGAGGTAGATGCCCGCCTTGACCATGGCGGCGGCGTGCAGATAGGCGCTGACGGGCGTTGGCGCGGCCATCGCTCCCGGCAGCCAGAAGTGGAACGGGAAGAGCGCCGATTTGCTGATCGCGCCGATCAGCAGCATCACCACGGCGGCATCGACCATCGGCCCGGTGGGGGCGAGGGCGAGCAGCTCTCGGATGCTGGCTGTGCCGGCGTCCACCACGAGCAGGATCGCACCGACGAACAGCACCAGCCCGCCGAGCGTGGTGACCAGCAGCGCCTGCAGCGCGGCACGACGGCTGACGGCACGGCGCCGGTAATGCCCGATGAGCAGATAGGAGAGGATGCTGGTGAGCTCCCAGAACATCACCATGACGATCAGGTCGTCGGTGAGCACCAGCCCGTACATGGCACCGGCGAAGCCGAGCAGCACGCCCGCGAACTGGCCGACTTCGACGGCATCGTCGTGGAAGTACCACCGGCAGTACAGCAGCACGAGCGCTCCGACGCCGGTGACGATGAGCGTCATGACCCAACCCAGCACGTCCATGCGCATGGAGAGATTCAGCCCGAGCTGAGGGATCCACGCGTAGCTCTGGAACGGCGTCGTGTCCGGGTTCATCACCTCGGGGGTGCGGGCAAGAGCATGCACGAATGCCGCGATCGGCACGAGTGCGCCGATGACGAATGCCTGTGCTCCAAGCCAGCGGACCAGCACGGGGAGGATGAGCGCCCCCGCCAGGAACACCGCGAGGAGCAACAGCATAAGCGGCTCCTCAGCGCGTCGAGGCCTTCCGGCACAGGCGGGCGTTTCGTCCTATTCTACCGACCCCGCGGCTGGGGAGTGACCCGGTCCGCGACATCCCGCGGCGGTGACGCCGTGGTCTCGCCCGCGCGGAAGGTGCACGTGAAGTGCACCGACTCCCCCGGCTCTCCCGCCAGCATCCGCGAGATCTGCTCACCGGCGGCGCGCCCCTTGGCCAACGCCGGCTGGGCGATCGTCGTCAGACGCTGCGATCCGAGTCCGTCGGCCGAGATGCCGTCGAAACCGACGACGCTCAGGTCGTCCGGCACGCGCAGACCGAGTTCTTCGGCGGCGCGAATCGCACCCACCGCCAGCAGGTCGCTCTGCGCGACGATCGCCGTGGGGCGGTCGTCGCGCAATCGCCCGTCGGCGTCGGCGAGCAGCATGCGCGCACTGTGGATGCCCTCGTCGACCAGGCTCCCCGCCGACGACACCCCGGGGGCGTCCGGGTACACGTGACGGAATCCCGCGAGCCGGTCGAGCGCGACGTCGACCGTCGCAGCAGCCACCCGCTCCTCCGTCAGGGCCAGGCGGCTGCGGTCCTCCGCGAGCGGAAGCGTGATCGTGGCGACGTTTCTGTGCCCGAGCTGGAATAGATGCTCCGCGATCTCTGCGCTGGCCTCGCGATTGTTGAGTGTGACCTGGGGAAAGTCCGCGCCGGCATCGCCCTCGATGACCACGACCGGCAGGCCTCGGCGACGGACGGCGTCGAGGGCGGGACGGATTCGCGTCGAGCATCCGATCAGGACGACGGCATCCACCGGCGCGTCGGCGATCGGCGGTGCCTCGCCCTCGCGCGGGTCGTCGCGCAGGAGCAGCAGGCCCACGCTGTCGTCGGCGAGGGCGTCGGCGAGCCCGTCCATCATCACCGTGGTGACCGGGTCGAGGAAGGCATGACGCAGCTCTCCCCCGAGCAGCACGCCGACGATCCCGCTGCGTCCGGTGCGCAGTGACGCCGCACGCGGGTCGGGGCCGGCGTAGCCGAGCGACTCGGCCGCCGCGAGCACGCGCTCGCGCGTGGCGTCGGCGACGTTCACCTTGCCGCTGAAGACGACCGACGCCGTCGACGTCGACACCCCTGCTTCTCGTGCGACGTCGGCGATGGTCGCGCGGCGGCCGTCGGTGGTCATATCCCGAGGATAACCCGGCGGTGCATCCGGTATCGAATCGATTCGATTACGATGGTGCGATGGACACTGCCCTCACCCGATCACAGTTCGTGCGCTGGCGCATCGCGATCTTCGCCATCTTCTTCGCCAGCGGCCTGTCGATCGCAACCTGGGCTTCGCGGGTGCCCAGCATCGCCGATGCGCTGCAGATCGACAAGGCCCAGATCGGGCTGCTGCTGCTGGGCATGGGCATCGCCTCGATCATCGGCATCTCGACCGGGCCGCTGGTGATGGCGCGCACCGGCGCCCGCGTGGGCATGCTGATCATGATGCTCATCTTCGGCGCCGGAGTGCTGCTGATCGGGCTCGGCACGAACGTGTTCGGCGCACTGCCCGTGGTCGTGCTGGGCATGGCCCTGTTCGGCTACGGCAACGGCTCGGTCGACGTGATGATGAACGTCGAGGCCACCGCCATCGAGCAGCAGATGGGCAAGACGATCCTGCCCGTGTTCCATGCTTTCTTCAGCTTCGGAACGGTGGTCGGCGCCGGCATCGGCGCACTCGCGGCGAACCTCCACCTCGACGTGGCGGCGCACACCGCGATCGTCAGCGCGATGATCGTCGCCGCCGCTGTCGCCTGCTTCTTCCAGGTTCCCGTGCGCGAGGCGGCCCTCGACCCCGAACCGCACGAGCGGCCGCACTGGCGGGAGCGCGCGCGGACCGCGCTGTCGGCATGGCGCGAACCGCGCATCTACGCACTGGGGGTGGTGATGCTCGGAATGTCGTTCGCCGAGGGCGGCGCGAACGACTGGATCGCACTCGGCGTGGTCGAAGGCCACCATCAGGAGGCCGGCATGGGGGCGGTCGCCCTGGCAGTGTTCTCGGTGGGCATGACGGTCGTCCGCCTGCTCGGCGGACCGCTCGTCGACCGGTTCGGTCGCGTCGCCGTGCTGCGCGTGCTCGCGGTCACCGCGGCATCGGGCATCCTGCTGTTCATCCTGGGACCGTCGCTGCCGCTGGTGCTGCTGGGCGCCGCGCTCTGGGGTATCGGCGCCTCGCTCGGCTTCCCGCTGGGCATGTCCGCCGCAGCCGACGATCCGGCCAAAGCCGCGGCGCGCGTCAGCGCGGCAGCGACCATCGGCTACGTCGCGTTCCTCGGCGGCCCCCCGCTGCTCGGCCTGATCAGCGAGCACATCGGCCTGTTGAACACCCTCTACATCCTGGTCGCGCTCGTCGTGCTGTCGGGGCTGTTCTCTTCGGCGGCGCGTCCGCTGCGCGTCGAGGAGAAGACGCCGGTCGCCTGAGCACGGGGTGGAGGCGACTCAACGCGCTTCGATGAAGCGTCGCGGCGGGCCTTCAATTCGCGCCACAGCGATCTTCACCTCGGTGAGCTCACGCTCAAGTCCCGTGAGGCGTGTCTCGACGCCCGCGAAACGTGCTTCGATCCGGGTATCCTGCTGGGCGAACCGGGCATCCATCCGACTGAACACCCAGCCAAACCCGCTGATGAGCGCGACGAGCAGCGTCGCCGCGCTCGCGACGATCGTGATCACCTCGATGGACACCGTCATACCTCCATTCTGACCCAGGATTCCGCCGATGTCATGAGGATATGTCGGCCGTGCGACACCTTGACCCGGGCCATCCGGTGGCTGTGCAGAACTCGCACGTCATGCCCGTCTGTGGACGACGAAGTAGGCTCGTCGGGTGCGTCTCGTCATCGCCCGCTGCTCCGTCGACTACTCCGGTCGTCTCAACGCCCACCTGCCCCTGGCCACACGCCTGCTGGTGCACAAGGGCGACGGCAGTCTGCTCGTGCACTCCGACGGCGGCAGCTATAAACCGCTGAACTGGATGAGCCCGCCGTGCTCACTCTCTCCCGAGACTCCGGGGGAGGAGGAAGCGAGCGCCGGCGTCGTCGAGGTCTGGCGCGTCACGCACAAGAAGACCGGCGACGCGCTGCGCGTGCAGATCTACGAGATCATCCACGACTCCAATCACGACCTGGGCATCGACCCGGGACTGCAGAAGGACGGCGTCGAGGCCGACCTGCAGCGTCTGCTGGCCGAACAGGTGGATCTCATCAGTGAGGGCGCGACGCTGGTGCGCCGCGAGTTCCCGACGGCGATCGGCCCGGTCGACCTGATGGTGCGGGACGCCAACGGTGCCGCGATCGCGGTCGAGGTCAAGCGCCGGGGTGACATCGACGGCGTCGAGCAGCTGACGCGCTACCTCGACCTGCTGGGCCGTGACCCGCACCTCGCGCCCGTGACCGGCGTCTTCGCCGCACAGGAGATCAAGCCGCAGGCGCGGGTACTCGCCGAAGACCGCGGCATCCGCTGCGTCGTGCTCGACTACGACGACATGAAGGGCGTCGAATCGGGCATCCCCCGCCTTTTCTGACCTCCCCACCCCGCATTCGGGAACGGATGCAGGGAGCCTGAACGCTTGCGGAGAGTTTCGGCGGCGTGTCGCCCTGCAAACGTATTTTCTCCCTGCATCCGTTCCCGGGACGGCCAGGGGCGACGGGAGCGGATGCGGCCGGTCATAGGCTGGACACGTGAGCTACTCCTGCATCCTCTGGGACGTCGATGGCACGATCGCCGATGCCTCCGCCGGCATCCTGCCACGTCTGCGACAGGTCTTCGCCTCGTACGGCCTGCCCGAGCCCGACGTCGACGCGCTGTCCCAGTGGATCGGGCCTCCCATGCTCGAATCGTTCCAGATCCGGGCGGGCATGCCGCTCGATCAGGCGCAGGAGGCGGTCGCCCGGTACCGTGCACTGGCTGCGGCAGACGGCTATGCGGCGTCAGTCGACATCTATCCGGGCGTCGCCGACGTGCTGCGCGCCGTGCACGCGGCGGGGATCCCGCAGGCGACGGCCAGCACCAAACCCGAGAACCAGGTGCAGGCGATCCTCGACCACTACGGACTCACGCCGATGTTCACGGCCATCTCAGGCGCCCGCGTCGGCGAGGTCGGCAACGCCGACGGCAAGTCCTTCGTCATCGCCCAGGCCCTCGAGCGTCTCACCGCGGCAGGCGTCGACACATCGCGCCCGGTGCTGATCGGCGATCGGCACCACGACATCGACGGTGCCGCCGACCACGGCATCCCGGTGATCTTCTCCGAGTGGGGTTTCGGGCACGCGGATGAGGCCGACGGCGCAGTCCTCCGCGTCGCCGACGCGGACGAGCTGCACCGCGCTCTGCTCGGCTGACAGCCGGGTACTGTACCGTGATCTAGGCGTGCCCGGGTACGCCACGCGCGATCAGCAGCGCGTGAACAGCAAGTGAAGGAGCAGCAGTGGCCGAGACGCCCTCCACCCGAAAGGTGCAGATCACCGTCCCGGCTGCCGACATCAGCGTGGTCGAGTGGCTCGATCTGCAGTACTCCGCATCGGAATCGATCCGCCGCCTGATCCGTGAAGCCATCGCCCGCGAGGGATTCGTCGACGTCGCCAACCGCCCGGTGCGGCCGCCGGCGCAGCCGGTGCACATCGCTGAGGACCTCTCGTTCGAACGGGATGCCCGACCCGCTGCGCCCGTCGCCGTCGAGCCTGTCGCCGTCGCCCCGGCACCCGCCGAGGACCCGGCGCCCGCTGACGGCCTCGCTGCCCCGGAAGACTCCACTCCTCAGCCACCCGAGAAGCAGAGGCCGCAAGCCGTGGACACCAACGCCTCGGCGACGATCGACGACCTCCTCGGACTGTGACCATCCACGATCCCTCCACCGACTCGCACGCAATGAAAGGCCTCCCCACATGAGCTCGGACATCATCCATCTGACCGGCGGCATCGACGTCGGCAACGGCTACGTCAAGGGCATGATCCTCAACACCGAAACGCTCGTTCGGGATCGGATCGACCTGCCCAGTGCCATCGTCGCCACCCCGCGCCAGTCGCCCAAGGTGCCTCTCGAAGATGCTGAGGCGTCGCAGACCATGAACGACGCCGAGGAGGACTTCTACAACCGCCTCGACGCTTCGCTCTCGTCGCCGCTGGTCTCCGACAGCGATCGCCGCATCTTCGGCCGCTCGGCCCTCAGCGTGCGCGGCTCGGTGTTCAGCGAGTTCGAGGTGCACGACGGGCACGCGAGCAAGGCCGACCAGCAGCTGAGCAAGATCCTCGTGCTCGGCGTGTTCGCAGCCAAGGCGCTGCGCGACTACGTGCGCACGCACGATGCGCTGCCCGACCACGAGCTGCGCGTCAAGGTGCGCGCCGGCCTGGCGCTGCCGATCAGCGAGTTCGTGGCCCGCCGCTACGGGTACGCCGGTGAGTTCCTCGGCTCGAAGGGCTCGGCCGTGCACCTGGTCACGATCAAGAACTTCAACACCCCGGTCAGCGTGCGCCTCGAGTTCGAAGACGTGCAGGTCGTCGCCGAGGGTGCTTCCGCACAGTTCGCGATCTCCGAGAAGGGCGAGCCACTCGCCAACGCGCTGCTGACCGACCTGCGCTCGCGCGAGGCCGACATCCTTCCCGGTGTGACCGGCGCCGACCTGGTCGCCGCGCAGAACACCGTCGGCATCGACGTCGGCGAGGGCACCGTGAACTTCCCGGTGTTCACCAACGGTCGCTTCAACGCCGAGGCCGCGTCGACCCTCGACATGGGTTACGGCACGATCCTCGAGAACGCCCTCGACCGTCAGGACGAGGCCGACCTGCGCTTCACCAGCCGCAAGCAGCTGGCCGACTTCCTGCAGTCGACGCCGTCGGTGCTGCAGCGCAACCGCCATCAGCGCGCCGAGCGTCTGGTCGAGCCGGACGTCAAGCACCTGGTCGAGCAGATCCGCCGTGCCTTCAGCGAGACGCTCAGCCAGTCGGGTGAGTCCACCGAGGTGGTCTACGTCTACGGTGGCGGCTCGGGCCCGATCAAGGACCAGCTCTACCCCGAGCTGATCAAGGCCGCCGGCGACGTGCCGGTGCTGTACCTGGACGCGCGCTACTCACGTCACCTCAACCGCGAGGGTCTGTTCCTGGCCGCGCGCGCGGCCGAGGAGGCCCAGCACGATGCACAAGTAGCCGTCGAGACCGCTGCCGAAGGCAGCCGCCGCGCCAGCCGCAAGAGCGCCAAGGCGTCTGCCTGATCGACCCGGATACAGAAAGAACCCCGCCGGCGCTGTGATTCGCAGCCCGGCGGGGTTCTTCGTTTCGCCTCAGATGGGGCGGATGTTCTCAGCCTGCAGGCCCTTGGGGCCCTGCGCCACATCGAACTCGACGCGCTGGTTCTCGTCGAGCGAGCGGTAGCCGGAAGACTGGATGGCGGAGTAATGCGCGAACACGTCGGCGCCTCCGTCGTCAGGGGAGATGAAGCCGAAGCCCTTCTCCGAGTTGAACCACTTGACCGTGCCCTGGGTGCTCATTTACTGCCGTTCTGCTTGTTGCGATGCCGACGCAGGATGCACCGACTGCGCTAACGCTATCCCAGACGGCCCATCCGGCAACAGCACTCAGCAGATGGTGATGGAAACGTTGCATCCGGATCACGCCACGGATGCGCCCAAAGCGCGCTCAGATGATATGAGCGGCCGGGAAAAGAGTGGTGGCCCTCATCGCGGGGGGAGCGATGAGGGCCGAAGACGACCGGAGGGTGCGTCAGATTCAGCATACACAGATTGCCTGAGATTTGTCCCCCAAAAGGGGGACAAATCTCGAAACTTGTCCCCCAAAAGGGGGACAAATCTCGAAAAAGGTGCGATGATGAAGCCGATCGATCTTGCGGCACACTGGGGACATTGCCGGGGGAGAGATCGAACCGCATGTGTTGATCGTCGGATACTGGGGAGTTTCCGTCGCTGACGGGGATCAGCGAGCGCGATCAGATCCCGGCACATGCACTTCACACAAAGGGATGAACGGCTCGGAGCCACTGCTGCGGCTCCGGCCGGGTCCCGTGAAGTCCACCCCGGGTCGTTGCAGGCTCGGAGAGAAGCGGATGTGCCGCACCGACTCTCTCCGAGCCGCACACTCCCACGTCGCACCCATCATGTCAATCCCGTGTTCGCACCTGTGCCGCGGGTGACAGGCTGACACTCCACATCACACCGGACGGTGATTCCACCCACCAGGTGGTCCCGCCCACGACGGAGGGAGCGACATGGGAGCCATGGACGACGCCAAGCACAACGCCGAGAAGCTGGTCGGCAAGGCCAAGGAGGGCATCGGCGACGCGACCGACAACGAGAAGCTCCAGGCAGAGGGCAAGCTCGACCAGGTCAAGGCCGACGCCAAGAAGGTCGGGGACGACGTCAAGGACGCCTTCGACAAGTAGACCGACCCCACCGCGGAGCGGCATCGGTCCCGCTGAACATTCACGCCCAGGGGGAATGATGCCCGCTGAAACCCGCTTCGGCGTCGAGGAGGAGTTCGTCCTCCTCGACGCCGAAGCTCTTGTTCCACTGTCGGGAGCCGATCCGTCCGCCGACGTGCTCGGTGCCGCCGACGCCGGCGGAACGATCACCGCCGAGTACCTCACCTGTCAGTTCGAATGCGCCACCGAGCCGGTGCACACGATGGCCGATGCGTCCGTGCAGCTCAGCGGCATGCGCCGTCTGCTCGCGCGGCATGCGCCCCCGCACTCGCTGATCGCCGCCACCGGCGCCCCTTTCGCCCTGTCGGGCGGCTCGCTGGTCTCGTCGTCGCCGCACTACGACGACGTGTCGACCCTGCTGGGGGAGCTCACCCGCCAGCACGAGGTCAACGGCCTGCATGTGCACGTCGAGGTGAAGGGCGACGAGCAGCGCGTGCGCGCGCTGCGACGACTGCGCCGCCACCTGCCGGTGCTGCTCGCGCTGAGCGCGAACTCGCCGTTCGCCAACGGCGTCGCCTCGGAGTTGGCGAGTTGGCGAAGTGTGCTGATCCGCCGCCTTCCGGTGTCGTGGGCACCGCCGGACTTCCACGACGCGGATGAGTACCATCGCACCGTCGACCGCCTGGTGCGCATCCAGGTGCTGCCGTCGCGCGCGTCTGTCGCGTGGGCGGTGCGGCTGTCGGAGCAGTACCCGACGGTCGAGGTGCGCGTGGCCGACGCCCAGCTGACCGTGCCGGATGCCCTGCTGCTCGCCGCGCTGATGCGCGGCATCGTGTGCGCGGACGATGTGGCGGATGCTGTCGCGCCGGCGGCCGAGCTGGACGCGTCGGTCTGGCTGGCCGCCAAGAACGGGATGCGCGCGAGGTTCTTCACCCCGGACGGCGACGTCGAAGACGCCTGGTCGGCGGTGGATCGGATGCTGCACAGCATCCGTCCCGCCCTCGACGAGCTCGGCGACACGGCGTTCGTCGAGGAGCACATCGGTCTGCTGCGCACCGAGGGCACCGGCGCGGAGCGTCAGCTCGCCGCCTATTCGACCGGCGGCATTCCCACGCTCCGCGCACTGCTGATGTCCGGCTGACCACGCCCGGCACCACCGGCATCCGATCGCCGCGCCTCCACGCGCAGCCGCAGCGCGCCGACCAGGCCGAGCAGCAGGAACACGGCGGCGAACAGCAACGCCCAGCGCGTGGCGTCGGCGAAGCCGGCGGCCAGCGCGTCGGCCGCTGTCGCGGTCTGGTCGCCTAGCGGACCCGCGTCGCCCTGTGCCCGCAGTTGCAGGATCGTGGTGCCGGCCGACTCGTGCGTGGCATCCGCAATGCTGTCGGCACCCTTGCCGCTGATGCCGGCGTCGGCGAGCGACGCGGGCAGGGTCAGTGCGAGCGCGGTCGCGAGAGCCGCACCCGAGAACGCCGTGCCGAGCGCCGAACCGATCTGCCGCACGGTGCTCTGCGTCGCCGACGCCTGACCGGACACGCCGACGGGGATGTCGCGCAGCACCGTTCCGGTGAGCTGAGCCGAGGCCAGACCGAGGCCGAGTCCGTAGACCACCAGGGGCAGGGCGGTCGCCCACCCCGCACTGTCGGCCTGGATCACGGCGGCGAGCACCAGGATGCCCGTGACCTCGAGTCCCAGTCCGATCAGCACGACCCCGGGTGCGCCGAAGCGCACGGCGAGATGGCGGGCGGCTGCTCCCGAGAGGAAGGCGCCCACCGCCATGGCGGCCAGCACGAGGCCCGCGCCCATGACGTCGAGGCCGACGGCGTTGACCAGGTAGAGGGGCAGCACGAACAGGATCGCGAACTCGCCGATCGCCACCATGGCGGCCGTGACGTTGCCCCAGGAGAAGGTCGCGAATGAGAAGAGCCCCAGGTCGAGCAGCGCTGAGCGCTGCACGCGCTCACGATGCCGCTCCCAGATCACGAAGAGCGTGAGCGCGACGGCCGCGACGGCGAGCGCTATCGGCACGATCGAGACCGTGGCATCTGCCGGCCACTCCCAGCCGAACAGCGAGAAATCACCCTGCGGACTCCACCAGCCGAGGTCGGGCCCCTCGATCACGGCGAACACCAGGGCGCCGAACCCGATGCCGCTCAGCAGCGCACCGTCGACGTCGGCCCCTGGTCGCGGCTTGCCGCCGCGCGTCTCGGGCACCGTGAACAGCGCGGCGATGAACACCAGAGCCCCCAGCGGCAGGTTCACCAGGAAGATCCAGTGCCACGTCGTCCACTGCGTGAGAGCACCGCCGGCCAGCGGACCGACCGCGGCCGCCCCCGAGATGACCGCACCCCACACGCCGAACGCGACGGCACGGTGACGGCCGCGGAACACGGCGTTCACGGTCGAGAGCGTCGAGGGCATGATCAGCGCGGCGCCGACGGCCTGCACGGCACGCGCTCCGATCAGCAGACCGGCCGAGGTCGCCAGCGCCGCGAACAGGCTCCCCGCCATGAACACCAGCAGGCCGACCAGGAACAGCCTCTTGCGTCCCCACCGATCGGCGAGCTTGCCGGTCGACAGCAGCAGCGCGGCGAGCAGCACCGCGTAGAGGCTGTTCACCCACTGCGCGTCGGTGAGGTCGAGATCGAGGTCGCTGATGATGGCCGGCAGGGCGACGCCGACGATCGTGCCGTCGAGCACGATCAGGCCGAGGCCGATCGCGAGCACGCCGAGACCGAGCCACTCCCGTCGTGTGGGTGCGTCGCCCCGACGAGCGGCGTCGGTGCCCGGCGTGCTCGCGGCCATGATCAGGCGGTGACCGCGGAGGGCGTGCCCGATGCCGCCGAAGGGGCCGTCGCATTCACCGCGCGGCCGAGGGCGATGAACAGGATGATCATCGCGGCCGTCAGCAGGATGTGCCCGAGACCGGCGATGCCGGCGATCATCGCGTTCGACTGCTCACCCAGCACCGTGAGGCTGCCGTGCCAGACCATCATGGCCGCGGTGAGCACGAGCCCGGCGTTGTAGAGCCAGAAGAACCAGCCGAACAGCTTCGCGCTGCGCGAGATGCGGAACAGCTTCTCGAGGGCCAGCAACACCAGCAGCACGATGAACCCGAGGGTGAGCAGATGCGTGTGCACGACGGCGAGCTGCGTGTACTCCCCCTCGGGGAACGCATTGGCCTTGGTGAACTCACGGTAGAACAGTCCCGAGGCGACTCCGAGCACCATATAGATGAACGCGGCATTGAACAGCTTCTTCATGGGTTTCCTTTCGACGGTCAGATGAGCCCGGTCTCGCGCGCGACGTGCACGGCCCGCGACCGGCTGTCGACGCCGAGCTTGGTGAAGATGTGCGCCAGGTGACTCTTCACGGTCGCCTCGGTGACGAACAGGGTTCGCGCGATCTGCTTGTTCGCCGAGCCTTCGGCGAGCAGCCTCAGCACCTCGATCTCGCGCTCGGTGAGCTTGGGCAGCGGATTGCGCATGCCCTTGAGCACGCGGGTGGCGAGGCCGGGGGAGAGCACCATGTCGCCGGCGGCGGCGCGACGGATGCCCTCGAGGATCGCTTCGGGAGCGGCATCCTTCAGCAGGTAGCCGGCTGCGCCGGCCTCGATCGCCCCGAGGATCTCGGCGTCGCGATCGAAGGTGGTGAGGATGACGACGGTCGGCGGCGGGTCGAGAGCGCGCAGCGCGGCGGTGGTCTGGATGCCGTCGATGCCGGCCCCCAGGCGCAGATCGCACAGCACGACGTCGGGGCGCAGGGTGGCCGTGAGCGTCACGGCCTCCTCGCCGGTCGCGGCCTCGCCGACGATGTGAACGGCGTCGCCGGTGCGGGCCGTCCCGCCGTCGAGCACGGCGCGCAGTCCGCTGCGCACGACGGGGTGGTCGTCGACGAGCAGCACGGTGATGGTCATGAGCTCTCCTCCGGTTCGCTCGTGGCGGCCTCGCCTGGATCCGGATGCCGGGTCGCGACCGCCAGGGGCAGATGCGCCGATATCGCCGTTCCCTCGC
Source organism: Microbacterium bandirmense (assembly GCF_037204185.1). Classification (NCBI taxonomy): domain Bacteria; kingdom Bacillati; phylum Actinomycetota; class Actinomycetes; order Micrococcales; family Microbacteriaceae; genus Microbacterium; species Microbacterium bandirmense. The sequence goes on from NZ_JBBDGM010000015.1 coordinate 54,568, forward strand.
CCGGCGCGCTCTCGATGTCGAGCCCGCCTCCGAGTTCGCGCAGTCGCGCCCGCATGAAGCGCAGACCGTAGCTGGATGCGCCGGCGTCAGCATCCGACTCCCACGCGTCGAGGTCGAACCCGGCGCCGTCGTCGATGATGTCGAGACGCACGGCGTCGTCGGCGTCGATGAGGCTCATCACGACGCGCTCGGCCTGCGCGTGCAGCCGCACGTTCGCAAGCCCCGACTGGGCGACGCGCAGCAGCGCCACCTCGACCTCGGTGGGCAGCAGCGGCAGGGTGTCGTCGATGTGCAGGTCGGTCTGCAGCCCGGCTTCGTCTTGCGTGCGCTGCAGCATCCGACTCAGCGCCGCGGCGAGCGCGTCGTCTTCGAGCTCGGCCGGGGCGAGCGACTCGACGATGCGACGCACGTCGGCGAGGCTGTCACCGGCGAGCTGTTCGATCTGCGCGAGCGTGCGCGCGGCCTGCGCGTCCTGTGTGCGCCCACCGCCCGCGTGCGCGAGCAGCCGGATCGAGGAGACCCCCTGGGCGATCGTGTCGTGGATGTCGCGCGAGATGCGGGTGCGCTCGGCGATCGCCCCTGACTGGCGCTGCGCGTGGGCGAGCTCGTCCTGCAGCTCGGCCATCTCGTGCTGCGCACGGGTGAGCGACGTCACCAGTCGCTCGCGCTCGGCGGCATCCTTCAGCAGCTGCAGGTAGCCGCGCGAGATGCCGAAGGCGAACACCCCGCCGATCAGCGGGCCGAACACGTTCGCGTAACTGGTGGTGCCGTGGTGCAGGATCGGCGCGACGATCACCACCGCGAGAACCACCGTCGCGAACAGCAGCCCCCAGCGCAGCGGCAGCAGGTGACCGGCGAGCAGCCAGAGCAGGAAGGCCAGCCAGACGAACTCGGCCGAGATGCTGACGGCGGCGACCCACACCGCGGCGAACCCCAGCAGCCACCACGCCGCCGTGCGGCGCGACGGCGACCTGGTGAGCAGCAGGGCGCCGGCGGTGTGCCAGACGAGGATCGCCACACCGGTGACGATGGCCACCGGCACGGCGGTGCCGTCGCCGATGGCGCGGATGGCGCCCACGGTGGTGAGCAGCAGCGCCATCAGGTACTGCCCGATCTCCATCGCGCGCGCCGCGGGCCGGATGTACGGCGCGGCCGACGGCTCAGCGAGCGTCAACGGCGCGTTCACGAGACTCATGCGTCGATTCTGCCTCTCGCTCGATGTCCGCCGCAGGTGGTGTCGCCCCCGTCGCGACCCCGCGTGCGGGCCCACCCGCTGGCTGCTCGGCGGTGGGGCGGGGCGTGCGCGGCCACCAGATGCGGTCGCCGACGAGGCTGAAGATCGCCGGGACGATCACGGTGCGCACCACCAGCGTGTCGACGATCACGCCGACGCCGACGATGAGCCCGAGCTGCGCCAGGGTGACCAGGGGGAGCACGCCGAGAGCGGCGAACACCGCGGCCAGCACGATGCCCGCGCTGGTGATGACGCTTCCGGTGTGTGCGACGGCCTCGACCATCCCGGCGCGGGTACCCCGGGACGCCGCCTCGGTGCGCGCCCGGTGCACGAGGAAGATCGTGTAGTCGATACCCAGCGCCACGAGGAACAGGAAGCCGAGCAGCGGCACCTGCAGGTCGAGAGCAGGCTGGTCGAACAGCACCCGGCTCAGCCACGCGCCGGCGCCGATGGCGGCGAGCGCGCTGGCGACGTTGGTCAGCAGCAGCAGCGCGGGGGCGACCAGCGAGCGCAGCAGCGCGGTGAGCACGATGAAGCTGACCAGCAGCACCAGAGGGGCGATCAGCCAGAGATCCTGCACGTTGCCCGCCCTGGCGTCGACGTCGGTGGCGACGGCGCCGCCCACGACGGCATCCGCACCCGGCACAGCGTGCACGGCTTCGCGCAGCTCGGTGATCTGGTCGAGGCTCTCCGATGTGCTGGGCGCGTATTCGCTGGTCACCATGATCTTGGCGAGTGCGTCGTCGTCGGTGGTGGCGGTGCCGTGGGCGCGCACGACTCCATCGACGCCGGCCGCGGCATCGACGACGTCGTCGGCCGCATCCGCGTCGGCGATCACCCAGATGGGCTGCGCCTCGCCCGCGGCGAAGTGAGCCGACACGACCTCGAGTCCGCTCGCGGATTCGGACTGCACGCGGAACTTCTCGATCTGGTCGAGACCGACCGATGTGCCGATCAGGCCCGCCGACATCACCGCGAGCAGCAGGACTCCGGCCACCAGGCTGCGCGCCGGACGCCGCACGATGCCCTGGGCGGCCGCGCGCCACGCACGCCCCTGCGCACGCGTGCTTCCGGGTCGCGGCACGAAGGGCCAGAACACGCGGCGGCCGCAGACGGCGAGCAGCGGCGGCAGGGCGAACAGCACGGCGGCGAGCGCGATCAGCAGCCCGATCGCCGAGGTGATGCCGAGCCCGTGCGTACCGGGGATCACTGCGAGCACGAGAGTGAGCAGGGCGAGCACGACGGTGATGTTGGATGCCAGGATCGCCGGCACGGTATGCCGCCAGGCGCTGCTGAGCGCACGGCGGTGGTCGTCGGTGACGAGCAGCTCCTCGCGGTAGCGCGAGATCAGCAGCAGGGCGTAGTTCGTGCCGGCGCCGAAGACCAGCACGCTGACGATGCCCGAGTCGAACTGCAGATCCCACTGGGCCGCGGCGGCGGCGGTCATGCGGCCGGCGAGTCCGTCGGCGAGGGCGATGACGGTCAGGGGCACCAGCCAGAGCACGGGAGAGCGGTAGGTCACGATCAGCAGGATCGCGACGATCAGGATCGTCACCAGCAGCAGGGTGATGTTCGCCCCCTCGAACGCCGCGGCGATATCGGCGCCGAACGCCGGGCCGCCGGTCACCTGCAGGGTGATGCCGTCGGGGGAGTGGCCGTCGAGATCGGCGCGCAGCGCCGTGATCACCTCGGCGGTCTCGGTGTTGCTCTCACCCACCTCGATCGGCGTGACCAGCAGGGCCGCCTCGCCGTCCTCGCTGACCATGGGGCCCGACGATTCGGCATCCGCGTGCTCGTCCAGCAGGGGCAGCAGCCCCTCGAGGTCGGCGATGTCAGCATCCGACAGCGCGGCGCCGTCGTCGCGCGAGGCGACGACGAGCACCGACTGGCGATCCGCGTTCGGGAACTGCTCCATCAGCGCGGCCGCCTGCGACGACTCGGAGTCGACAGGCGCCTGCGCGTTTCCGGCGGGAGCCTTCGCGGCGCCGAACGCGCCGAAGAGCACGACCAGCATGAGCACGGCCAGGCCGAGCGCGATCCACGCACCGCGCCGCGAGGTGAGACGGTCGGAGAAGCCGGAGGAGGACGGAGTGGATGCCATGACATCCACTCCACCAAGATCGCCGTCCGCGATCATCGGGCGGGCGGTCGAATCCGTCGTCATCCTTTTGGGGGATGGCGGGCCTCTCAGTCCCGGCGCCGCGGCTCCTCACGCACAGCGACCGTCAGATGCTGACCGTTCTGCGGCAGCCCGTCGATCCGCTCGAGCGCGTCGTCGAGCACGACGTCGGCGAACGCCATCGGGATCCCCTGCGCCGTCAGCAGCGACCGCCGGTCCATCAGCTGGGCGTGCACGTGCGGTTCGCTGCTGTTGCCGGAGTTGCCGCAGCGCCCGATCGTCCGCCCGGCGGTGACCCGGTCGCCGACTCGCACGCTCACCGACCCCTGCTGCAGGTGCGCGATGGCCGCGTGCGTGCCGTCGGCACCGCGGATGATGACGTGGTTGCCGAGGATGAAGCCGGGCCCGCCCAGTTCGCGCACCGCCCCTTCGACCATCAGGTAGATCACGGCGAGCAGATTGGACCGCGACCGGTGGTCGCGTCGCCAGCCTGAGGCGCGCACGACCACGCCGTCGATCATCGCGAAGACCGGTTCGCCGAATGCCGGGTAATCGCGCGGATGCCGCATGGCCGGGCTCTCGCCGAAGGCGGGGCGGGGTCGGTCGAGCGGATCGGCGACGAGGTCGATCGCGTACGCCTGGCCGTACATGCGGATGCCATGGCTGGGCACGTTCGACGCGGGGCTGTTCAGCGCCTGCCAGCGCCCGTGTACCGGCGATGTCACGGTGATCATCTCGCGCGCCGGCAGCAGGCTCGGCCCGAGGAACGCCAGCACGATGGTGGCCGCGAAGGCGACGATCGCGCACCACGCGATGGTGCTGCGCACCTGCTGCACGCCGTCTGAGTAGGAGAGGCCGCTGGTGACGGCGATCGCGACGAGCACGATCATCGCCGGCAGATAGATGAGGCCGCGAACGCGGTACGCCGCCAGCACGAGGCGCTTCATCGCTCCACCCCCAGCACGCACACCAGCAGCGGAACGACCCGCGTGGCCGGCACCTCGTAGCTGCCGCGCCCGCTCTGCCGCACCCATCCGGCCGAGACGAGCTGGCGCAGGTGGTGATGCAGCTGCCCGGTCGTGCCGAGTCCTTCGACCTGCGCGAGCTCCGCTGTGGTCTGCACGCCCGAGAGGATGTGGCGCAGCAGCTCGATGCGCACCGGATGCCCGAGCGCGGCGAACACCGCGGCGTGGTCGCTCCAGTCGACTTCGAGCATGCCCGCCGTTCCGCGGCCCACCTGCCACGACACGGGTGCGCCGGTGGGCAGGGTGAGCGATCCGACGAGCATGACGGCGCCGTCGGCGGTCGTCGCGTCGTCGGCCAGCCGGGCGTTGAGCCCATCCAGCGCCCAGAAGGTGTCGCTGTCGCCGATGGGCGCGGCGCGTTCTTGCTGGTGCTCGCGCTGGCGCTCGTCGTCGCGCAGCCTTTCCAGGGCCTCGAGGCGTTCTGCGAGGGCGTGCACCTGCTCACGGAGTTCGTTCAGCTCTTCAGTCACGCTTCGATTCTACGTTAAGACGTAATTACGTAGCACTGTTTCGAAGACGGCGGGTCACCCCCGCCCGGCCCGCTATCGTGGGCGGAGCGAACGTGGACAACGCCGAGAAAGGGAAGCACTCCGTGGCTCTCGTCATCCCGCATCCGACGACCGCCCCGCACCCGGAGGTGCCGACGTGCAGCTGAGTGCGACGGCTGCGAACGAGGGTCGCGTGCGGGTGTACCGCGGCGTGACCGTGATCGACGGCACCGGCGCCGCACGCTTTTCCGCGGACGTCGCGATCGAGCGAGCGCGCATCGTCGGCATCCGACGCCAGGGCGACGTCGGCACCATCGAGACTCAGCCCGGGACGAGCGAGGTGGATGCCGCTGGACTCGTGCTCGCGCCGGGATTCATCGCGGAGTCCGGGGGAGCCCTGTCGGGCGTCACCTGCGTTGCGGGTCCGGGTGTCGCCGGTCCGGTCAACGTGTTGGATGCCGGATGGGGGGCCGGCGCGCCAGGTGTCGGACACATTCCCGCAAGCCGTTCGACATCTGGTGTGTCGCCCCCCGAAGTGCACACGCTGGAGCGGGCCGTGCACCTGCTGTCGGGCGCGACGGCCGCGCTGCTCGGGCTCGACCTCGGCGATGCGCCCCGCTGCGTGATCCGAGAGGGCGCGATCGCCGATCTCGTGCTGTTCGACCCCCGTACGGTCGATCCCGCCGATCTGCCCGGAACGCTCCGCGCCGTCGAGACGCTCGTCTCCGGCATCCCCGTCGTCGCCGACGGCGCGCTCACCGCCGCGGAGCCGGGTCGGATGCTGCAGCCGCCGCCCCCGGCGCACCGCGCCACCGTCCCGCGGATCGAGCACGACATCGATCCGGACGCCGACCCCTTCGTGCTGCACGCCGGCACCCCGGTGATCGCGGACGACGACCTGGCGGGCACAGCGGATCTGCTGCGGGGCTGGCTCGGAACCGAGGCTTCAGCCGCCACGGCCCCGGCGATCACGCTGCGTGTCGATGCATCGCTGGGCGGCCCGGAGGTATTCCGCATCACGGTCGCCGCGAACGGCGTCGAGGTGGCCGGCGCGACGGCCGAAGGCGTTTTCCGCGGCGCGACGACCCTTCGGCAGCTCTGCGCGCCCGAGAATGCGATCGGCACGCGACTTCCCGCGGGCACCTGGTCGGGCGCGCCGGCGTTCGGCTGGCGTGGGGTGATGCTCGACGTCGCGCGGCATTTCCGCCCGGTGGACGACGTGCGCCGGCTGATCGACCTGCTCGGCGCGCACCACCTGAACGTGCTGCACCTGCACCTCACCGACGATCAGGGCTGGCGCTACGAGGTGCCGGGGTACCCGCGGCTGACCGAGGTCGGCGCGGTGCGCACGGCGACGCAGCTCGGGCACGGAGCGGATGCCACCGTGCAGCCCGGCCGCCATGAGGGCTTCTACACGGCATCCGAACTGCGCGAGCTGGTCGCCTATGCCGCGGAGCGTTTCGTGACACTCGTGCCCGAGGTTGAGCTGCCGGGTCACGTGCAGGCCGCACAGGCCGCGTATCCCGAGCTCGGCAACACCGATGTGTCCGATCCGGCCTCGGGCCCGTGGGAGCGGTTCGGTCTCAACCACCGCACGCTCGCGCCCACGCAGGCAGCGCTGGATTTCGGCTTCGCGGCGATAGATGCCCTCTGCGGCATATTCGAGTCCGAGTGGATCGGAATCGGCGGCGACGAGGTGTCGACCCAGGAGTGGGCGGCGAGCGCCGCCGCCCAGGATCGGATGCTGCAGCTCGGCCTCACCTCGGTGCACGAGGTGCAGCCCTGGTTCACGCGCGCGTTCGTCGCGCATGTGCGCTCGCACGGTCGCACGGCGCTGGCGTGGGATGAGGTGCTCGAGGGCGAGGTGCCCGAGGGGGTGCGGCTGCTCGCCTGGCGCGGCCCTGTCGCGATGTCCGAGGCGCTGCGCCGTGGCATCCCCGTCATCGCCTGCCCCGACCTCGAGGCGTACCTCGACTATCCGCAGGCCGACTCGGTCGACGAGCCGATCCGGGTGGGGCCGCCACTGCCGATCGAGCGCGCCTACACGCTGCGCGTGCCCGACGGAGCGGTCGGCGGGCAGGCGAACGTGTGGACCGAGCACCTGCCGACGCGCGACCGCGTCGACTTCGCGATGTTCCCCCGGCTCTCGGCCATCGCCGAGCGTCTCTGGCTCGGGGGAGAGCCCGCGCCGTTCGACGACTTCGCCCGGCGACTGCCGGTGCACCTGCGCCGACTCGCGGCCGCCGGCGTGCGGTACAGGCCCCTGGACGGGCCCCGACCCGATCAGCGCAGGCCGGGCGTACCGGGCAAGCCGCTCACGCTGGCCCAGCGCACGGCGATCGTGGATGAACTGGTGGCCGGGCTGCGACGCTGAACGGGGACTCCGTCAGAACTCGTCATCCTCGGTAGGACGCGGGCCCTGCGCATCCTGATTCGCGAGCACCAGCGAGATGATCGTGAGCGCCATCATGATGATCCCGGCCGGGTTGGCGACGCCGATCGCGACGTCGAGAGCGGGCTGCTGTGCACCGCTGATGATCGTCTGCATGCCCTTGGCCGTGATGTCGGGGATGGTGAGGCCGAGCAGGATGCCGCATCCCCAGGCCGCGATGAGCGTGCCGCGCGTCGCGGGCCGGACCGGGAAACCGCGGCTCGCGGTGCGCGAGAGCGCCCGGGCGATGAAGACGTGCAGCACGAGCACGATCAGCCCGATGGCCAGGTACACCACGGTGAGCTCCCCGCCTGCACCGAACAGGAACCGCCCGAAGACGATCCACAGCGCGATTGCGAAACCGACGAGAAGAACACCGACGCCACGGGTCGTACCCGTCCGTGTCGTCTGCTCAAGGGAGTGCATGACTCTGAGCCTACGAGCGGTCGGTAAGGGCATCGAATCGCCCGCTGCAGCGATACACGTGGAGCACGATGGGAACGAAAAAGTCCTGAGCCGCGACTCGTTCGTAAACGATGTCGCGACTCAGGACAATTGGTGGTGTGTTTAGGAAACTGCGCAAAGCCAGTGGTGGCGCGCCACCTCGCTCGCTCCTTCGACCCATTTTCCATCGGGAAGGCCGCGATTTCCCCAGATTCTTCCCCCACTTTTCCCAAGACGCACAGACAGCCCCGCCCGCTTGGGGTACGTAGATTGGCTCCATGGCACGAGGCGTCTCATCTCCGAATGCGCTCCGCGCACCCGGGTCCCCGTCACGGGATGCCCCGCTCTGCGTACTGGATTCGTGGGTCTGGATCCGGTTGTCGGCCGCTCGCACGGATCCGGCTGATCCTCTGCGTGCTGCATGGGAACAGCTCGCTGCCGCAACGGCCGACGGAGTTCTCCAGATTGCATTGACCTCTGGGAACTACTTGGAGCTTTGGAACCGTGAGAAAGCCGCGTCACGACACAAGATCGCGACGACCATGGCGCAGCTCACCGACTATGTCTCGCTCCGCGCCATGCATGAAGTCGTGATCGAGGAGACTCGCCGCCTCATCGCACGTCGACGTGCGGGAGCCCGCGGACCAGCAGCCACGATTGAGCGAGAGTGGGTTCTGGGTGTCGGCGCGCAGCATGCGTTTGGGTCGCCATCCGGCAGGTTTCGTTTCGTGGAGACCATCGCCACGAAGGAGACGCCCGAGGGAGCACCGACAGAGATGCCGAAGGCCTGGCCGGTGAAGGGGGAGACGATGACTTCCGAAGCCTTTGAATGGTTCAATCTCGCCGGCCTGGACGACTCCTACAACATCCCGGGCATCGACTACCGCCCTACTCATCGTCAAGGCGACGAATGGGTCGATGCGCAGAACTTTCTCCGCCGCAAGGTGGCGTTCATTGATTCCGATCCCTCGCTTCTCTACCGCATGCTCATCGACACCCGCCTGCAGGACGTTTTCGAGCAGGTTGGACCGACGGCTGTCTCGGGAGAAGAGCTACGGGCTTGGTTCACGGGCCCCATCGACGGAGTAGCCTTCGTCACCGCCCTGCCCGTGCAGCAGGTCTATGCCGAACTGCTCTTCGCTGCTCATCGAAATCTGAACTATGAGTTCCGGCAGCACGACCGTGTCGACATCATGGAGCTAGCGCTCGCGGTGCCGTACTGCGACGTGGTCGTCCCCGACAAGAACTGGGCCCACCTCGCCAACGCATCTCGGGTCGCACGCGAGCACAACACGACCGTGCTTCAAGGCCTAAGAGCGTTCAAAGAATGGGCCGAGAGGCTCTGACGAAACTCTCCGGGTATCGCGAATACCGTGTCCCTGCTCGCGCAACGCCCTCTCACTCAGCATGGGCACAAGCGCATTCACAGGCAACAATGCCGCCCGCCGGCCCGGAAGTGAGCTCCCGCGTACACGCTCGATGGATGCTGAAGCAGCACTCAACACACAGCTGTGCACCATCGGCAGCGAGGAGCGCAGTAATCACTCGCTCGGAGACATCAAGCGCTTCGCTGATTCGTGCCGAGTCGTACCCGTACCCGTCCGCGAGAAGCCGAACGACTCGAGCCTGATCTCGTCGGGCGACTCGAGCATTACGCCGCAGTACTTCGGTGATCGCGCTCGCGCCAGCAGCACGGTCGTTAGGCTGGCTATCGCTCATTATCTTGGCCTCCACAGGTCTGATGGGTGGTGGAGCGGCTCCCGTGATTGGCGTCCGGAGCCGCTCTTTCCGTTGTATCCATCACCCCCGTCATCGAGGGCCCCTCAACTGTGCTCTCGTAGCACGACAGCGGGCGGCCTGAAGACGCATGGCTGAACATCTCGTGGGTGCATTCATCGCGCAGCATGCTGACCGGTCTTCTACGCATCCCCGGGCTCATACTCGTACCCGCACGCAGAAACCGCCGCATCGAGATCCTCATCGCAGAAGACCTGGTTGAGGAGCAGCCGGGATTTTCCGACCAGATCAAACAACTCGCACTGATGCTGGGAGCCAACCCGATAGTTCACGTAACGACCGTCAAGGACCGCGGGACGATCACAGCGAAGATCAACAGCAACAACCCCCACGAGCTCATCGCCCTAGGATCCGCAGTCGATGAGAACATCGTTTCCACCTTCACCCGCAGGAACGGTGATCGCGACCTCCACCGCGCGGTCTGCACATCCGCTGACGCCGCACTGCAGTGGCTGCTGGATGAACTGCCACGCATCATGGGTGTGGGCCCGGGGCTAATGAGCTACCCGGAAGTGGAGGCACTTCCGGGACGCCCCATCCTGCCGGTGGCCAAGCCGACAAGGTGCCTGCACCATGGCGAGAATCACTACGTACGCGACGGCGAGACCGACTGGTGGTGGACCCGGGACTTCGCCCAGCACGGCAGCGACGAGAAGTGCGTCTTCAAGACCTACGTGCTCGTCGACGGGGAACTGCTGTGGAACACCGACCACGACGCGGACGGCGACGTCATCGCGGACAAACACAAGGGACGAGTCGGCAAGAAGATCGCTGAGAGCGCGACAAGCTCATGCGGGTTCCCCGCAAAGCACCTGCGTTGATCAATCGCCCAGTGAGGATCCGGGCTTCCTTACCGTCCCTCTCCTTGCTACGGAACTACCTCAGAGATGATGGATTCGGCTCCGGCGCCGGCGTGACTCGAAATTACACGGACGCCGTTCGCGGCTGTCTTTTTGTGGATCTGTCCGTCGACGCCGGGGTCGCTGCGGGCCGGGCGGGCACATGACTTGATAGCGCCTCTATGTCAAGCGGCCACCGCGACTGGATGGGTGACAGAATCTGCGACGAGCGTGCGGTAGATGGCTTTGGTGAGCTGTCGCTTGAGTGCGCGGAGCGCTTCTGTGCGGCTACTCCCGGTCGCGAGGCGGCGCTGGTAGTAGTCGCGTCCTGGGCCGGGGAAGATGGTCTGCACGTGCGCGGCGAGGTGGATCGCGTTGTTGAGCTGCCGGTTCCCGCGCCGCGACAGGCGGTGACGGACGACGTCGCCGCTGGAGGCTTCGATCGGCGCGGTGCCGGCATAGCTGGCGAGGTGATCGGCGCTGGGAAACCGGCCGACGTCGCCCACGTGGCCCAGGATCTTCGCGGCCAGCACGTCGCTGATCCCGGTGAGCTGGGTCAGGGTCGTGTCCGACGCGGCCACCGCGGTCACGCAGCGGCGACGGTTCTCGGCGATCGCCTTGTCGAGACGGCGAATGTCGGCGAGAAGGTCTCGTGCGACCTGCTTGCGTTCGGTCTCGACCGCATTGCCGGGGCGGACCTTGGCCAGCAGAGTCGAGGCCTTGGTCGCGCTCAGATGCAAGGGGGGCTCCGCCGGGGATCAGGTCGCGCAGGTGCCGGTGCAGCCGGTTCATGGTGCGGCGTCGCTCCCGGGTCAACTCGTCCCGGCGGTCCGCGAGCAGCCGCAACACGCGGGTGTGATCATCGGCGGTGACCGGCGCGAGGTCGGGGCGTTGCGCGGCGACGATGGCGACACCGCGCGCGTCGATGTGGTCGGTCTTGCGGCCGTGCCCGGTCTCGAGCAGCCGGGCACGCGCGGCCAGGGTGGCGGGGACGTCGACGACGCTCTCTCCCGCGGCGACGAGGCGTTGGGCGAGCAGTTGGCCGAGCCCGCGGGCGCCCTCGATCGCCCAGCGCCGGTCAGCCCACGGCGCGGCCCAGACCAGCAGCTGGTCGATCGTCGCGCGGGTTGCTCTGAGGCGGATCGTGCCGAGTTCGGTCAGACCAGCGTCCAGCGCGGTCGCGGTATGCGAGTTCTTGTGAGGGTCGATCCCGATGATCACGGTCATGAGTCACTTCCTTCGGTTGCCAGATGGTGGGATACCACGGCGGGCAACCTGAGTTTCAGGAAGCGATGCACGCCTCTATCGAGCCACGCCGCAGCGGGCGGTGACCGGCCGGCACGCTATGAGAGAGCCACACCGGAGTGGGCAAGGAGCGTGAGAGCCCAGTCGGCCACCTCCCTCGCACCCTACGCCCCCGTCGGAACCGAGTGCTGGGACGATCAAAGCAAGTCAGGAGCCTGACCGGTAAGTCGTCTCACCTTTGTGCTGTCTGCACTCACCCGACCCGCGGTGACGTTCATCACCGTTGGAAGGGAATCCCGTCAATGACGAGCATGACACTCGACCCGCCGCTCACCAACCCGCTGTCACCAGCGGCCGAACTGGTAGCCGGCGTCGACACGCACAAGAACACGCATCACGTCGCGATCCTGGATCTCGTCGGCAGACCTGTCGCGGACCGTGAGTTCCGCGCAGACGGCCGCGGCTACGCACAGGTCATCACGTTCCTCCACGCACACGGCAACGTCGTTCGCGTCGGTGTCGAGGGCACTGGCTCCTACGGAGCTGGCCTTTCACGCGCGCTCAACGCCGCGGGGCTGACCGTCGTCGAAGTCGCACGGCAGGACCGACAAGCCCGGCGTCGTCGAGGTAAGTCCGACCCTCTCGACGCCCACCAGGCAGCCGTCGCTGTCCTGGCCGGAACGGACACCGCGATCCCGAAGTCCGGTGAAGGGGCAGTCGAGTCGATGCGAATCCTCCTCGCCGAGCGCCGCTCCGCAGCCAAAGCCAGGGCGCAGGTGATGAACCAGATCCACGCGCTGCTGATCACCGCGCCGGAAATGGTGCGGCAGGCGTTCCGGGCGCTCAGCGGACAGCGACTGGTGAACACGCTCGCCAAGACCCGTCCCGGAACGATCGCGTCCGCAGATCCAGACATCGTCGCCCGCCAGACACTACGGCGGTTCGCGGTCCGCCACCTCACGATGCAAGCCGAGATCGACCTCATCGAACAGCAACTGGAGCTGCTCGTCCGCCAAGTCAATCCCACACTGCTGTCGCTGAGCGGCGTCGGCCCGGTCACCGCCGCGACGCTGCTGGTCGCCGCCGGCGACAATCCTGAGCGACTGGGCACCCGGGCAAGCTTCGCCGCTCTCGCAGGCGTCGCCCCGATCCCCGCATCATCCGGCCAACGCACCCGGCACCGGCTCTCCCGCGGCGGGAACCGACACGCGAACGCCGCCCTTCACCGGGTCGTGCTGCTACGCATGCGGCACCGTGAACCCCGCACGATGGCCTACTTCGAGCGGCGCCGCGCGGAGCAACTCACCGACCGCGACATCATGCGCTGCCTCAAACGACACATCGCAAACGAGATCTACGCCGCCCTGCTCAACCCCGCCACCGACAACCCGGTCGGGCGCGAACTCCGCGCCCGCCGACAAGCGATCGGCATCCCGATCAGCGTCCTCGCCGCGACCCTCGACGTTCCCTATCAACGACTACGCCGCCTCGAGATCGGCGTCCGCGCCGACCCCGAACTCGAACACCTCGCCACCATCGCTCTCAACGAGATCAACCCACCACTGAACGCTTGACAACAATAGGAGCATCCATCGCGCGGGTCGCGCTTGCACACGGTCTTGAAGGTTCGAGCTGCGGCACCCGCAGCTCGAACCCTCAAAAGGAGGAATCGGCGATCAATCATCCACTTCGACCGTCTGTCCGCTCTGCGCGTCGACATAGACATCGCGATCATCGCCGCCAGAGGCGATGACGCTCACCTCGAACACAATCCGTGCCGGGTCACCGCGCTCGAGTTTCCAGGATCGCGGGGTGCCGTCGGTTGCGGCAACGGCCGCCGTGATCGCCTCATCGGCTGTTATCAGTCCGTCGGTAGAAAGGCGTCTTCCTTGCGGTCGCTGTCATCGTCGGCCTCCCCCAGCGCAATCCGACGTGCCGGACCGAACCGGTCCAACCGTGGACCGGCGCGCTGGGGAGACCGCGCATGTAGGCAGGAGACCGTTACTGCCACAGGAGGTATCGGCCCATGACAGAGCTCGGTGACCGCATAGCGCGACTGCGTGGCGATCTCGGGTTAACGCAACAACAGGCAGCCGAACGCTCCGCGCTGACAGCCACGGCATGGAGTCGAATCGAGTCAGGAGAGACAGAGCCACACCTGAGTGAAGTCCTCGGAATCGCTGCCGCACTTGGGTGTTTCGTTTCCACCATCCTCTGTCGTGGCGAGATCCTGGACCGGCTGCAGAGCATCTCCCATGCCGGCCAGCCCAGCGCGGACTTGTGCGTCACTCACGAGGACCTGGGCTTCTATTTGGAGGCAAAGGCTCGGCTACGGGACGCCGGGCACGACGGTTAGGCGGCTACGGCGAGCGCCTGCAGGCCTCCCTGCGCACGAGAGCCCCGGATCAGCCAGCAAATACGAACCGGCCCGGTTTCCTAAATGGAACCGGGCCGGTATCGTAAACGGATCTGTCTAGTTTCCTAAACACACCATTGGTGCGCGAGGGGGGTGTTGAGATTCACGACATCGTTGACAGCTGATCGCGCGGATCCGGATCGTGATCGTTGACACCTGAGTCGCGTCATCGTTGACAGATCGGCGGGTGTGATCGTTGACCGGTGAGTCGGGTCATCGTTGACGGGTGAAACCGAAGAACCTCGTCATCGTCCGCGCCGTCACCGACCAGGGCCTCACCCACACCGAAGCCGCCGCCCACTACGGCGTCACCCGACACATGGCTCTCGTCATCGTCCACCCGTATCGCGGAGCGATGGGACGGGAACTATCGCACACGCACACGTGCAGCGCCGGACGATCACACCGATCCATGGCGACACGGGGACGCTCATGAAACCCTGCCAGCTCCCCAACTGCGGAACCGAGCGGTTGACCACGACCGCCAACGATGACCCGACTCACCAGCACCCCGTCACACGTCAACACCCCGCCAACGAAAAAGTCCTGAGCCGCGACTCGTTCGTAAACGATGTCGCGACTCAGGACAATTGGTGCGCGAGGGGGGACTTGAACCCCCACGCCCTTGCAGGCACTGGCACCTGAAGCCAGCGCGTCTACCTATTCCGCCACTCGCGCATGTCGTCTTCCGCAGAAGCCAACCTCCCAAAGATATCACGGGTTCGACGCGCTTCTGCACGCGCCGGCCGTCCGCCGCTCGCCCGCATCTGGTGAGAAGCCACCTCCCGCTCGAGACATCACGTGGCACGTGGTTTCTCACGCGACAGATGGCTTATCGACGCGAACGGACCCGCACTTCGTGACACCGGGGGCGCGTTTTCAGGGCGGGTGGATACGATGTCGTAACCGTCCGGCATGCCAAAGGAACCCCGAAGGAACCCCGTGGGACTACTCGACAGCTTTGAGAAGGGTCTGGAACGCGCTGTGAACAGCGCGTTCGCGAAGACCTTCCGCAGCGGCATCCAGCCTGTCGAGATCGCCTCCGCCCTGCGCCGCGAGGCCGACACGAAGGCGGCCGTCGTCAGCCGCGACCGCATCATCACCCCCAGCGACTACCTCGTGCGTCTCAGTCCCGACGACGACGAGCGGATGCGATCGCTGGGCCGTGCCCTGCACGACGAGCTCTTCGCGCTGCTCACCCAGCACGCCCGCACCCAGGGGTACAGCTTCGCCGGCCCGCTGACCATCGCCATCGAGGCCGACGAACGGGTCGCCACCGGCACGGTGCGGGTGAACTCCCGATCGGTCGAGAGCCGAGTGAGCTGGCAGGGCGTCGTCGAGATCGACGGCCGCCGGCATCCGCTCGCCACCGCACGCACCGTGATCGGCCGCGGCACCGACGCCGACATCACCATCTCGGATGCCGGATCGAGCCGCCGCCACGCCGAGATCCTGTGGGACGGCGAACGCGCGATGCTGCGCGACCTCGGCTCCACCAACGGCACCAAGGTCGACGGACAGAAGGTGCGCGAGGCGGGCCTGGCCCCCGATACGACCTTCACGATCGGACGCACCGAGTTGACGTTCCGGGTCATCCCGGTGACGGACAGGGAGGCCCGTGCATGAGTGACCTAATGCTCCTGCTGCTGCGGGTCGGCTTCCTGGTGATGCTGTGGTTCTTCGTGTTCGGCGTCGTCTACTCGCTGCGCGCCGACCTGTTCGGCGTGCGGGTGCGCAAGATGCCGGCCGCTGAGGCGGCCGCCGCGCCCGTGGCATCCGCTCCGGCACACACCCCCCGACCCAGCGGCGCCGCAGCCAAGGCGCCCACGCGCCTGGTGATCACCTCCGGCCCCAAGGTCGGGCTCGAGGTTCCCCTCGGCACGGCCGACTCGATGTCGATCGGCCGCTCGAGTGAGTCCGGGCTGGTCATCCGCGACGACTACACGTCCAGCCATCATGCGCGGCTCACGCGCCGCGGCGACATCTGGACCCTGCAGGACCTCGGCTCGACCAACGGCACCTTCCTGGCCGGCCATCGCCTCGGCGACACCCCGGTGCAGGTCGCGGCGGGCACCCCGATCAAGGTGGGCGCGACCACCTTCGAGCTGCGAGCATAAGGGCCGCACGCCACGATGGTCTTCGAGGGCTCGAGCGCTGCGATCTCCCACACCGGGAAGGTCCGCTCCAACAACCAGGACTCCGGCTATTCGGGGGCCAACCTGTTCGTCGTCGCCGACGGCATGGGCGGCCACGCCGGGGGAGATGTCGCCTCGACCATCGCCATCGGCCGCATGGAGGGCCTCGACCAGCCCTACACCAGCACCGACGACGCCCAGGCCTCACTGCAGGCCGCCGCGACCAGCGCGGCCGGCGACCTCGTGCGGGCGTCGAAGGAACGCCCCGAGCTGGCGGGCCTGGGCACGACGCTCAGTGCCGTCGTCATGGTCGACGACTACGCCGTGATCGGCCACATCGGCGACTCGCGCATCTACCTCTACCGCGACGACGCGCTCACCCAGATCACCACCGACCACACCTTCGTGCAGCGCCTGGTCGACTCGGGCCGCATCACCGTCGAAGAGGCGCGTTATCACCCGCGGCGCTCCGTGCTGATGAGGGTGCTCAGCGACATGGACATCGCCCCCGACCTGGACATGTTCGTCATGCCCACGTACCCGGGCGACCGCTGGCTGCTGTGCTCGGACGGCCTCTCCGGCGTCGTCGACGACGAGCACGTCGCCAAGGCGATGGCACTCGGTCTGCCCCCGGGGCGCACTGCCGACAATCTGCTGAAGCAGGCCCTCGACGGCGGCGCACCCGACAACGTCACCGTCGTGCTCGTCGACGTCGGCGGCGCCCACCCGCTCTCGTCGGGCACACCGACCATCGTCGGCGCGGCATCGAACCCGTCCGACCTGCCGGTGCCGACCGCGCGTCCGTCGATCAGCAGCTGGCTGCACCCGGTGCGCCAGGCCGCAAACGAACCCAGCCACTTCGAGCCCGACTCCGACTACTTCGAGGAGATCATCGAGGAAGACCGCCGGCGTGCCCGCCGCCGCCGCGCGGCGTGGCTCGCGGCGATGCTCGTCGCCGTGCTCGCGCTCGTCGGCGCCGGCATCCTCGCCTACAACTGGACCCAGACCCGCTACTTCGTGGGTGCCGACGACGACAGCGTGGTGATCTTCCGCGGCGTGCAGCAGAACCTCGGTCCGATCGCACTCTCGACCGAGGTGCACGACACCGAGATCCTGCTCGCCGACCTGCCCTCGTACCAGCGGGCATCGGTGGAGCGCACGATCAACGCCCGCTCGTTCTCCGACGCGGTCGCGATCACCGATCGTCTGCGGGCCAGTGTGCTGGCTCCCGTGCCCGAGTCGACGCCGTCGCCCGACCTCGATCCCACGCCCACGCCGACGCCGACGGAGGTGCCGACGCCGTGACCGACGTGAGTGCCGACACCAGCGTGATGCGTGCGCTGAAGAAGATCCGGATGCCGCAGAAGCAGCGCAACCGGGAGTTCTGGCTGCTGCTGTTCGCCTGCCTGATCTCGGGCTCCGCCCTGACGCTCGTGCAGCTGGGCGCGCTGGGCACGATCGACCCGATGATCCTCGTGATCGGCGGGGGCCTGGCCGTGCTGGTGTTCGCACTGCACGTGGTGCTGCGCGTCGTGGCATCCGATGCCGACCCCTTCGTGCTTCCGATCGCCACGGTGCTCACGGGCCTGGGCATCGCGATGATCTACCGCATCGACATCGCCCTGAAGTACACCGGCTGGGACGCGTTCTCGAACAAGCAGCTCGCCTGGACGGCGATCTCGATCGCCGGCGCGATCGCCCTGGTGATCGCGCTGCGCAACTACCGCGTGCTGTACCGGTTCACGTACATCTCGGGCCTGGCGGGTATCGTGCTGCTGATCCTGCCGTTCATCCCGGGCCTCGGTGCCACCGGCGCGAACGCCGACGTCTGGGTCTCGGTCGGCAGCCTGTTCTCGTTCCAGCCCGGCGAGCTCGCCAAGATCTGCCTGGCGATCTTCTTCGCCGGATACCTGGTGCGCACCCGCGAGAGCCTCAGCTCGGTCGGCAAGAAGGTGCTCGGCATCACCTGGCCGCGCATGCGCGAACTGGGCCCGGTGCTGGTGGTGTGGCTGATCTCGCTGCTGATCATCGTCACCCAGCGCGACCTCGGCACCGGGATGCTGATCTTCGGCATGTTCATCGCGATGCTGTACGTGGCCACGGGCAAGACCAGCTGGGTGCTCATCGGTCTCGCCGGAGTCGCGGTGGGCGTGTTCTTCGCCACCCGCGTGCTCTCGTACGTGCAGGGCCGCTTCACCAACTGGCTGCACGCATTCGAACCCGAGGTGATCGCGGCCGACGGCGGCAGCTATCAGCTCGTCGAGGGCATCTTCGGTCTGGCGCACGGCGGTCTGATCGGCACCGGGTGGGGTGGCGGACGCCCGCACATCACCCCCCTCGCGCACAGCGACTACATCATCCCCAGCCTCGGTGAGGAGCTCGGCATCGTCGGGCTGTTCGCGATCCTCTGCCTGTACATGGTGTTCATCAGCCGCGGTCTGCGCATCGGGCTGGCAGGACAGGACGACTTCGGCAAGCTGCTGGCCACCGGCCTGTCGTTCACGATCGCACTGCAGGTGTTCATCATGGTCGGAGGCGTGACCCGAGTGATTCCCCTGACCGGCCTCACCACGCCGTTCCTCGCCGCCGGCGGCTCGTCGCTGGTCGCCAACTGGCTCATCGTCGCGCTGCTGCTGCGCATCAGCGACGGCGTGCGCCGCCAGCCCAGGGTGGTGATCGGCTAGATATGACCAAAGAACTGCGCCGTCTGAGCTTCGTGGTGCTGGTGATGTTCCTGTCGCTGTTCCTGGCCACCAGCTGGATCCAGGTCGTCGACGCCGACAACCTCGCCCAGAACTCCGAGAACACCCGCACCCGGCTCGACAGCTTCCAGATCCAGCGCGGATCGATCATCGTCGACGGCGCGGCCGTCGCATCGTCGGTGCCGTCGCCGGATCGCTATCAGTACCAGCGGGTGTACACGGATGCCGCCATGTGGGCGCCCGTGACGGGCTATTTCAACCCCGTGCTGCAGTCGGCGACGGGTATCGAGCTGGCCTTCAACGCCGACCTGTCGGGTACCGGATCAAACCGGTTCTTCAGCGAGATCGAGCGCATCCTGTCGGGGCAGCCCCAGCAGGGCCTGAGCGTGGAGCTGACGCTGGATGCCGCAGCCCAGCGCGCCGCCTACGAGGCCCTGCAGGGCCTGCAGGGCGCCGTGGTCGCGATCGAGCCGAAGACCGGGCGGGTGCTCGCGATGGCATCAACCCCCGGCTACGACACCAACGCGCTCGCCTCGCACGACTCCGACGCGGTCAACGCCGAGCACGACCGCCTGGCGGCGGATCCGACCAAGCCGCTGTACAACCGGGCGATCGCCGGCAAGATGAATCCTCCGGGTTCGACGTTCAAGGTCGTCGTGGTCGCTGCGGCACTGGCATCCGGTGACTGGACCATGGAATCGACGCTGCCGAACCCTGCGCGCTACACGCTGCCGGGCACGGATGTTCAGATATCCAATGCGTGGGGAGGCACATGCGGCCCCGGCGCGACGGCAACGATCGCCGACGCGCTCAAGTTGAGCTGCAACATCCCGATGGCACAGCTGGCGGTCGAGCTCGGCGACGAGCAGATCCGCGAGACCGCCGAGAAGTTCGGCTTCAACACCGAGTTCGAGATCCCGCTGAAGGCGACCGCGTCGAGTTACCCGAGCGACCTGAACGCCCCCGAGACCGCGCTCACCGGATTCGGTCAGGGGCAGGTCACAGCGACGCCGCTGCAGATGGCGATGGTGTCGGCCGGGGTCGCCAACGACGGTGCTGTCATGACGCCGCGAATGGCGGATGCTGTCATCGGCGACGACTTCGCGGTGCACCAGCAGTTCACCGATGAGGCCTTCGACCAGGTGCTCGACGCCGACGATGCGGCGGCGCTGACGGCTGTGATGGTCGAAGGCGTCGAATCAGGGGCCGCGACGGGTGCAAGAATAGACGGCGTCGATGTCGCCGGAAAGACAGGCACAGCGCAGAACGGCGAAGACGAGCCGTACACGCTGTGGTTCACGGGTTTCGCGCCTGCGGATGATCCGCAGATCGCGGTGGCGGTCGTCGTCGAAGACGGCGGTGGAAAGGGTCAATCGGGAACCGGCAACGAGCTTGCGGCCCCGATTGCGAAGAAGGTCATAGAGGCGGTGCTGGGCAGATGAGGCCGACGCAGGGTGTGTCGTTCGGAGGACGCTACGAGCTGCAGTCGCGGATCGCGATCGGCGGCATGGGCGAGGTGTGGGAGGCGACCGACCACGTCATCGGACGTGTCGTCGCCATCAAGATCCTCAAGGACGAGTACATGGGCGACCCCGGGTTCCTCGAGCGCTTCCGCGCCGAGGCCCGCCACGCTGCACTGGTCAACCACGAGGGCATCGCCAGCGTGTTCGACTACGGCGAGGAGAACGGCTCGGCCTACCTCGTCATGGAGCTGGTGCCAGGAGAGGCCCTCTCGACAGTCCTCGAGCGCGACGGTGCTCTCAGCGCCGACAAGACGCTCGACGTCGTCGCGCAGACGGCCTCGGCCCTGCAGGCCGCGCACGCGGCGGGTCTGGTGCACCGCGACATCAAGCCCGGCAACCTGCTGATCACCCCCGACGGCCGCGTGAAGATCACCGACTTCGGCATCGCCCGCATCGCCGACCAGGTGCCGCTGACCGCCACCGGGCAGGTGATGGGCACCGTGCAGTACCTGTCGCCCGAGCAGGCCTCGGGCCACCCGGCATCCCCGGCGACCGATATCTACTCGCTGGGCATCGTCGCCTATGAGAGCCTCGCCGGCAAGCGTCCGTTCACGGGCGAATCGCAGGTGGCCATCGCGATGGCGCAGATCAACGAGCAGCCTCCACCGCTGCCGCAGACCGTTCCGCAGCCGGTGCAGAACCTGGTCATGGCGATGATCGCCAAGAAGCCCGCCGACCGCCCGTCGTCGGCGGCGACCGTGGCCCGCGCGGCCCAGGCGCTGCGCCGCGGCGACCTGAATTCCGCGGCGATCGCCGTGCCCGCCATCGCCGCGGTCGCCGGCGCGGCGGCCCTTGACGACGCCACACGCGTTCTCACCGGTGCCGACGACTCGACGCGGGTCATGCCCACGACCGCGCAGCTGCCGACCGAGGCCGCCGAGGGCGAGGGCGACGAGCCGGCGAAGAAGAAGCGCAGCCCGTGGACGTGGCCGCTGATCGCGCTGATCGTGCTGCTGGTGATCGTGCTGGGCGGCACACTGTGGGCCCTGCTGGGCAACCCGGGTGATCAGAAGGCACCGCCGACCGAGACCACGACCACGCAGTCCGAGACGCCCGATGACACGCCGACCCCCGATGACACACCCACGACGGTGACCGTCAACGTCGGCGGCCTGAACCTCGTCGGCATGCCGTGCCCCGACGCGGTCGCCGTGCTCGAGGAGAACAATCTCGAGGGCGAGTGCGTCGCCGGCGACACGCCGGCCCCGTCTGCCGATCAGCAGAACCAGGTGCAGAGCGTCAGCAATACCGGCAACGTGCCCGAGGGCACCACGATCACGCTCACCACCTTCGCCGCGCCGGTGGAGATCCCCGCGCCCAACTCGGCGCCGACGATCAGTGGCGACCCGGTCGAAGGCGCGACCGTGACCCTGAACTGGACGAACTTCGAGTGCCCGTCGGGTGTTCCCTCGCTCTCGTCGTACGCCGTCAAGCTGACCAACGCGGTGTTCGCCGGCGGCACGGCCACCGAGCAGAACTTCGACCAGAACACGCGGACGGCTCAGATCACGATCAACGGTGCCGCCGGCGCTACGGTCACGGCCAGCTACGTCGCGTACTGCGGCGGTGACCGCCCGTCGCCCCGCTCTCCGCAGATGGAGGAGCAGATCACGACCGCCACGCCGGACGAGGACGCGCCCGAAGAGGGTGCCGGAGAGGTCGTTCCTCCGCTCGGCGGGTAATCTTGTAGCAGTTCTCCCCGCACCGAGAGAGGGTCATCTGTGTCGACAGAGCCGCGCATCATCGCGGGCCGCTACCGAGTGGACGAGGTCATCGGCCAGGGCGGCATGGCGAAGGTTCACCGTGGCTACGACCTGACCCTCGGACGCGATGTCGCGATCAAGATCCTCGATCCCGAACTCGCCCGCGACACGGCCTTCCGCACCCGCTTCCGCCTTGAGGCGCAGGCGGCGTCGCGCATGTCGCATCCGTCGATCGTGCGGGTCTACGACGCCGGTGACCCCTCGACCGGCTCGGAGCCGGCGACGGGCGGCTACGCCGAGCCCTACATCGTCATGGAGCTCGTGCACGGCACACTCCTGAAGGACGTCATCGCCAAGGGCCCGGTGCCGGTGGCCGATGCCATCCGCTACACCGACGGCATCCTCGAGGCCCTCGACTACTCGCACCGGGCGGGCGTCGTGCACCGCGACATCAAGCCGGGCAACGTGATGATCACCGACAGCGGCATGGTGAAGGTGATGGACTTCGGCATCGCCCGCGCGGTGTCGGACTCGTCGTCGACGGTCGCCGAGACCACGCAGATCATCGGCACGGCCGCGTACTTCTCGCCCGAGCAGGCCAAGGGCGAGTCGGTCGATGCCCGCACCGACCTGTACTCCGCCGGCGTGGTGCTCTACGAGCTGCTGACCGGTCGCCAGCCGTTTCGCGGCGATTCGCCGGTCGCCGTCGCGTACCAGCACGTCAGCGAGACGCCCGAACCGCCGAGCGAGCTCAACGAAGCGCTGCCCCGGTCGCTGGATGCCATCGTGCTGCGCGCTCTTGCGAAGGACCCCTACCAGCGCTTCCCGGATGCCGGTTCGTTCCGCACCGCGCTGAAGGAGGTGTCCGCCGGGTACACGCCGACCAAGAAGGACATCGGCGCGCTGACCAGCGAGCTGTACGGCCCCAACCCGCGTCAGGCGCAGGAGACGGCGCGCTCGCTGCGCCAGCTGAGCACCGACAACACGATGACCCGCACGCAGTCCGGCCCGCCCGTGGCGTGGATCTGGGCGGGCGTCGCGCTGCTCGCGGTGCTGCTGTTCTCGGTGCTGTTCTGGGTGATCAGTCTGGCCAGCACGCCGGCCGAGGTGCCGTCGACGACGGTCACCGTGCCGAACCTGGTGAACATGACCTCGGAGGACGCCGAGGCCAGGCTGGTCGAGGACGGGCTGATCGCCGACCTTCGCGACGAGGCCAGTGCCGACTACGACGAAGGCCATGTGATCCGCTCACAGCCGGCCACCGGCGAGAAGGTGGACGAGGGCACGACCGTGATCGTGTACGTCTCCAGCGGTGCCGAGACGGTGGCGATGCCCGTCGTGGAGGGACTCTCGCAGGATGCCGCGACGAAAGCGCTGACCGATGCGGGGCTCGAGCTGGGCACCGTGCGCCCGCAGAACGACCCCGATGCCGGTGCGGGCATCGTGCTCAGCGCCAGTGTGGCCGCCGACACCGACGTCCCGCCGGGCACGGTCGTGGACCTGGTGATCGCGAACGGCCGCGTGACGATCGAGGACATGACGGGCTGGTCGCTGGAGGCCGCCACCAAACAGCTCGAGAAGCTCGGACTGACCGCCGAGCCGGTCGAGCTGGGCACGTGCTCCGAGGGGCAGGTGCCCGGTGCGGTCATCTCGATGTCGGAGGCACCGGGCGAGGTGCCGGTGCACTCGACGGTCGAGCTGCGTCACTGCGTCGCAGGGGAGTGATCCGCCGCGCGCACGGATGACAGCCAGTTCTGCAGCATCCGATACCCGCCCTCGGTGAGCACGCTCTCGGGGTGGAACTGCACGCCGACGATCGGCAGGCGCGTGTGCGCGATCGCCATCACCGTGCCGTGCTCGGCACGCGCGGTGATGCGCAGCTCGGTGGGCAGGTCGTCCTCGACCAGGGCGAGCGAGTGGTAGCGTCCGGCCGGGAACGGCGATCGGATGCCCGTGAACAGGGCAGACCCGTCATGCGTCACCTGCGAGACCATGCCGTGCATGAGCTCGGGCGCCCTGGCAACGGTGCCGCCGAAGGCCTCGCCGATCGCCTGATGCCCGAGACAGACGCCCAGCAGGGGCATCCGCCGTTCTGCGGCCAGCCGCACGATCTCGATCGACGATCCGGCGTCGGCGGGCGCGCCGGGACCGGGCGAGATCATCACGGCGTCGTGCCGCGCGAACAGCGCGGGCCAGTCGACGCCGTCCGCATCGGCCTCGATCATGGTGATGTCGGCGTCGAGCTCGCTCAGATAGCCGATCAGGGTGTGCACGAAGCTGTCGTGGTTGTCGACGACCAGCACGCGCCCGGTCATTCCAGGTCGACCTCTGCGGGCAGGATGTACGGGCTGATCCACGGGAAGACGTAGAAGAACAGGGCGTACAGCACCGCGGCGACGAGCACGAGGAGGATGAACAGGCGCACCCACCACGGGCCGGGCAGCAGGCGCCACAGGGCGGCGTACATCAGCGGACTCCTTCCGAGAGGGTGCCGGCGTCGGCAGATGGCGTGGCGACGTCGACGGATGCCAGCGATGCGGGCGGTCCTTCGGCGCGCGGCTGGAACGACTCGAACACGCCGTATGCGACGATGCGCTCGGCCAGGGAGTACAGCGGCGAGCACGCGGTCAGGGTGATGTAGCGCTCGTCGGTGTCGAGTTCGGGCATCTGCGGCACATCCAGCAGCACGTCCACCGCGGTGGGCGGCACGTACTCGAGCGTGCGGAACCGGTATGTGTACCAGCCCTCGGGCGTCTCGACGACGATCGCGTCGTTCAGCTTGAGCTTGTCGACCTGGTTGAACGGCTTGCCCCAGGTGGTGCGGTGACCCGCGAGCGAGAAGTTGCCGACCTCACCGGGCATCTTGGATTGCTCGTACAGCCCGATGCCGATCTTGTCGAGAGTGCGGGCGCGGCTGGTGCCGCCGGCGATGTTCACGTTGTAGTCGTCGCCGAAGCGGGGAATCTGCATGTTCGCGAAGATCTCGGCATCGGCGGGATGCGGCAGCACGGGCGGCTCGTACACCGTCTCGCCCTCCTGCTGCACGACCGGCGGTGGTTCAGGCGCGGGGGATGAGGCCCACTGCTGCGAGAGCTCGTCACCCTTGGCGTTGTTCTCAGCGCCGATGATGATGTCGCCGATCCACATCTGCCATGAGGCGAACAGCAGCACCAGCACTCCGGCGGTCAGCATCAGCTCGCCGAGCACACTGGTGAAGGTCGCGCGCGATCGCCGCTTCGGCGCCGGACGGCGAGAACGTCGCGAAGACCCGTGCTCGTGCATAGGGAAAGTCTATTCACCCCGGCTAGACTGACTCACATGGCACGATCCCGCGTACCCGAAGAACCCGTCGACCGCCCCGAGGGCAGCGACGAGGCCCCCAACGCCGTCTGGTTCAAGCCCGTCATGGTCGGCTTCATGCTGCTCGGGCTCGCCTGGATCCTGGTGTACTACATCTCCGGGTCGAGGTACCCCATCCCCGGCCTCGACGCCTGGAACCTCGGTATCGGCCTCGGCATCGCGCTGATCGGCTTCCTCATGACCACACGCTGGCGCTGACCAGCATCCGACTTCCGGCCACTGCGGCCGCCACGACGCCCTCTCACCTCGGTGAGGGGGCTTCGTCGTTCTTGCCGGGGGCTGTGAATAACACCCGTGTAATTCTCCCCACCTGTGGAGAGATCTGTGGATAACTCCGGAACAACGGTGATCAGAAGAAGACGCCGGCGCGGACCAGCGCCGGGGGCACGAAGGCGATGACGGCGATCAGCACGAGCACGAGGGCGACCAGAAGGCTGATCTGCGCCGTGCGCTGCGTGCGCCGTCGGGTGCGGGTGAAGATGTATGCGACGGCGGCGCCGACGATCGCACCGCCGAGGTGCGCCTGCCACGAGATGCCGCCGACGACGAAGCCGAAGACGAAGTTGATGCCGAGCACCACCAGGATGCCCGTGACGTTCGCCCCGATGTGACGGCCCACGATCAGCAGGGCCGCCATCAAGCCGAACACCGCACCCGAGGCCCCGACCGTGGCGGTGTTCGGCGCCAGGCAGGCGGCGGCGACCGAGCCGCCGAAGCCGCTGATCAGGTACAGGGCGAGAAAGCGCCAGCGCCCCAGCATCGGCTCGAGCGACCTGCCCAGCATCCACAGGGCGAGCATGTTCAGGCCGAGATGGATGAACCCGCCATGCACCAGCAGCACCGTGAGCGTGCGCCACGGTTCGAATGGAGCGCCCGAGAGGTCGGGGTAGAGGTAGGCGGGCGCGAACCGCAGTGCGCTCGTGATGTACCCGCCAATGCCCGGCACCAGCTGCAGCAGACTGACCGCGGCGGTGAGCGCGATGATGATGTAGGTGACGATCGGCCGGCCGTCGGCGGCGATCGAACCACCCCAGCGGCGCTGCGCGCGACGCTGCGCGGGCGTGCGCGCCTTCATCTCGGCCTTCATGCACTCGGGGCAGATGACCCCGACGGGGGCCTGCGTCTGGCACTCGGGGCAGATCGTGCGCATGCAGCGCTGGCAGAGCACGAAGCTCTGCCGATCCGGATGCCGGTAGCAGAAGTTCTCGCGGTTGCGCGTGAGGTCTGGGTTCGTCATCCGGATCGGCCAGCGCGGTCGTCAGTTGGCGACGATGTCGACGGACTGCAGCACGACCGGCTCGACCGGACGGTCGCCGGCGGCGGTCGGAACGGATGCGATCGCGTCGACGACGGCCTTGGAGGCGTCATCGGCGACCTCGCCGAAGATGGTGTGCTTGCCCTGCAGCCACGGCGTCGGGTCGGTGGTGATGAAGAACTGCGAGCCGTTGGTGCCCTCGGCCTTGCCGGTGATGGCGTTGCGGCGGAGCCCCGCGTTGGCCATCGCGAGGATGTAGGGCTCGTTGAAGTTGAGCTCCATGTTGATCTCATCGTCGAAGTTGTAGCCGGGTCCGCCGACACCCTGACCGAGCGGGTCGCCGCCCTGGATCATGAAGTTCGGGATGATGCGGTGGAAGATGACGTCCTTGTACAGCGGACCCTCGCCGGGCTTGCCGGTGGCCGGGTCGGTCCAGTCCTTGGAGCCGTCGGCGAGGCCGACGAAGTTCGCGACCGTGTTCGGTGCGTGATCGCCGAACAGGTTGATGACGATGTCACCGTGGTTGGTGTGCAGTGTTGCGACGTGTGAAGGGTGAGCCATGCCACCATTCTCGCAGAGCACACTTTGTGCGGGCCGCGTATTCTTACGCCTACAGCGCATCCGCGCCAGACCCTGCTGTCACTCAGTCTGGTCTGGTTAGATGATGGCTGGAACGGACTCCGACCGACGGGAGAGCAACGTGAACCTCAGCCGCAAGCGCAAGAAGGAACTCCGCCAGCTGCAGAACGACGCCGGCCGACTCTGGGAGTCGCAGCAGGTCCTTGTCGGGCATGCCGCAGACATCGCCCGTGAGGCCGGTCGCCAGCTCGGCAACTTCAACCGGGAGCAGGTCGTGCCTGCCGTGCAGGACTCCTACGAGCGCCACGTCGCTCCGACGGTCAACCGCGGCGTCAAGGTCGGCAAGAAGGTCGTCGACGAGCGCGTCGTTCCGATCGTCGGTGGTGTCGTCGGCACCGCGCTGTCGGCCTGGGACGTCGCCAACCAGAAGCGCCAGGGCATCGCGATCGCCCGCCGCCCGGGGCCGGCCCCCTCGAAGGGCATGGGCGTCGGAGCGGTCATCGCCCTCGTGCTCGGCGCCGCTGCCGCCATCGGCGTCGTGGTGGCGGCCTGGCAGGCGCTGCGTGCCGACGACGAGCTGTGGGTCGCCGACGACCCGCTGTCTCCCCCCAACGTGTGAGCGGCACGGCTTCCAGCGCCGGTTCGGCCGAAGCGCACGAGCGCGTGCGCTCGGCGGCAGCCGCGCGCGGGCTCGACATCGAGATCCGCGAGCGGCCACAGGCACGCAGTCTTCATGAGGCGGCCGAGCTGCTCGGACTGCAGCCGTCCGACATCGTGAAGACCCTCGTCGTCAAACGCTCGGCGAACGGCTCGGGAGACCAGCCCGAGTACCTGTTCGCGCTGGTGCCCGGTGGGCGATCCATCTCGTGGCCCAAGCTGCGCGCCCTCGTGGGCGTGAACAAGCTGCGGTTGCCCGAGCCCGAGCTGGCGCTTGCGGCGACCGGTTACGAGCGAGGCACGATCGTGCCGATCGGCAGCACGACCGACTGGCCGGTCTATGTCGACGAGACGATCGTCGGTCGCCGGGTGGCCATGGGCGCAGGCACGCACGGGTACAGTCTCTTCGTCGACGCAGATGCGCTGATCCGCGCCTACGATGCGACGGTAGCCGACATCTCCGTGCCGGAGTAGTCGGTCGATCAGCGGGAGAACAGCAGCCGACCGCCGCCGATGACCGACTCGCGCGGCAGGATGCGCACCAGGGCATCCATCGGATTCTCAGCGTCGACAACCACGACATCCGCACGCGAGCCCACCGAGAGGTCGTTGCGCTCCACGCCCGCGAACGGCGCAGCCAGCGACGTCGCCGGCTCGACCACCCGGCGGAGGTCTTCGTCTCGCACCACGCCGCCCGCCCTGGCGTACTGCCAGGCGATGCCCATCAGATCACCGGTTCCGTAGGGACTCCACAGGTCGCGGATGCCATCGGTGCCGAAGCCGTAGCGCACGCCGGCGGCGGCGAACTCGTGCAGGTCCAGCTGCGGCATCCGCATCGGAGCCACGGTCGTCATGGTGATCCCGAGCTCGGCCATCGCCTGCAGGAGATCCCGGCGGCGCGCAGCGTCGACATCGACGATCGCGAAGCCGTGCGCGATGTTCACGCGCCCGTCGAGTCCACGCCGACGCGTGCGTTCGATGATCAGGTCGAACTGGAACGCGCCGAGTGAGCCTCCGTCGTGCAGGTGGATGTCGATGCCGCAGCCGCTGTGCTCTGCGATGTCGAAGATCGCATCGATCTGACCGACCGGATCCCTGTCGATCCCCGCAGGGTCGAGACCGCCGATGTGCTGCGCTCCTGCGCGAACGGCATCCGAGAGCAGCTGCTGCACGCCGGGACGGCGCAGCACGCCGTCCTGCGGAAAGGCGACGATCTCATGGGCGAGCGCGCCCTCGTATGCGGCGAAGGCCTCGTGCACCGCCTCGATGCCTCGCAATCCCACACCGAGATCGACATCGACGTGCGTGCGGATCGCCGTCGTGCCGTGGCGGACGAACTCTGCCAGCACCCGCGCGGTCGTCTGCGCACTCGGTATTCCCAGCTCATCGCGCCGGGCGCGCTCATGGCGGATGCGACCATCGGTGCCCGGCTCGCCACCGTAAGACTGCCACGGCTTTCCCCACCACGACTTGTCGACGTGCGCGTGCGTGTTGACCAGACCGGGCAGCGCGAGCATCCCTCGGCCATCGATCTCTCCCGCACCGAGCGGAGCGCCTGCGGCGGGGGTGACGCCGGTGATCGTCGCACCGTCTATCGAGATATCGCTGAGCCGTCCGCCCCACGGGCGGACATTGCGAACGGCGGTGATGGGTGAGAGCGTTGCGTGCATCCCTCCATCTTGGCCGCCGGCGAGTGGCATCGCCGGCTCAGAGGATGCCGGCCATCCTCAGGGCTATGTCGACCAGTTTCACCCGCTGCAGCTTGCCGATCTGGTCGAGAGTGAACCAGGCGGCCATATCGGTCGATCCGTTGCGCTCGAAGCGCAGCTCGCCGCCGGTGACCTGCGCCCGGTAGACGATGCGCAGGGTGTGCAGTGGCGTGTGGTTCTCGTCACGCCGCACGCGACGCGACGCCGGGATGACGCGGGAGTGGATGCCGAGGAGCTCGGTGGTCTCGATATGGAACCCGGTCTCTTCGCGCAGCTCGCGGCGTACGGCGAGCTCGGGGTCCTCGCCCTCCTCCAGGCCGCCGCCCGGCATGGTCCAGGCGACACGACGCCCCTCGACCCAGCGGGCAAGCAGGATCCGATCGTCGTCATCGGTGACGACACCGTATGCCGCAACCCGCAGATCCATGCGCTTCACCTTAGCCCTCATGATCCGGTCAGGAATGAAGAAGCGCTGATGTCGAGCCGAATCTAGGCTGGCATCACCGCAACCGGAAGGGAACCGCAGCATGGACCGCACCGACCAGAACCAGAACTTCACCGATGAAGAGCGCCAGGCGATGAAGGACCGTGCGAAGGAGACCCGCACGGCCCGCTCGCGCAAGAAGAAGGACCCCGAGGAAGCGCGCAGGGAGGGCGAGCAGGAGCTGCTGGCGAAGGTCGCCGAACTGCCCGATGACGACCGGGTCATCGCCGAGGCGCTGCATGAACTCGTCTCGCAGACGGCTCCGCAGCTGGTGCCGCGAACGTATTACGGCATGCCCGCGTGGGCGAAGGACGGCAAGGTGCTGTGCTTCTTCCAGCCGGCGTCGAAGTTCAAGGTGCGCTACGGCACATTCGGGTTCGAGACACCGGCAACACTCGACGACGGCAACATCTGGCCGACCTCATACGCGGTCACCCGACTCGAGAAGGCCGATCTGGAGTTCTTCGCCGATCTGGTGCGGCGCGCGACAGCCTGACGGATCCGTCAGACCGGAACGCTCTGTGACGCGGCGGCCGTGTCGTCGTCCGCCGACGTGTCTTCGACGGGATCGATGTGCTCTTCGGTGAGCAGGATGCCCCCGCTGGTGTTCGCCGAGGCTGCCAGTTCCTTGAGCCAGTGCTGACTGAGCACCGGTGCGTTCGGCTCGTCGAAGGTGAAGCGCAGCGGGATCGAAGGATGCAGCCACAGGGTGGAGCGTCCGGGCGTCCCGCTGTCGGGGTGGCGCCATGACAAAGTGAAGCTCTCGTTGCGGCGCAGCTTCGTGGCGATGACGACCTTGAGGTGCGCGAGCGTGCGATCGTCGATCTCGATCGGTTCAGGCGTCGTGCCGTAGAAGATGAATCCCATGTGCTCACCATATGGATGACCGATGGGATCCGACTGTGCGCGATGGCCGTCTGTACACGGCGCGCAATCACTGTTCGCCTGCGGGATGCCGAGGCGCTCGCGCCGGGCATCCGATCCCTCACTCGCCGACGAGGGTTTCGCGGGGAGTGCGCCCGTACGTCTCGCGGTAGAGCGCGGCGAACCGCGACGCGTTGCCGAACCCCCACCGCCTGGCGATGATCGCGACGGTGTCTCGGGATGCCCCGATGCGCAGATCGCGGTGCGCGCCGTCCAGTCGCACACGGCGCAGGTATTCGGTCGGGGTCGTCTCGAGGCTGCGCCGGAACGCGTACTGCAGGCCGCGGGTGGAGATGTGCGCGGCGGCGGCCACATCGTCGATGGTGATGGGCCGGTTCGCGTTGTCGTCGATGAACGTCACCGCGCGGCGCACGGTCTGCACGGCGGCGCCGTCGCGCACACGCGAGATGGCGTCCAGGTACGTCGATGCGAAGCAGCTGAGCGTCGTCACCAGCGCGTGACGCGCGAGACCCGCCTCGAGGATCTCATCGTCGTCCGTCGCCATGCCCGCCGGCAGCAGGTATTCGAACGCGCGCACCCAGTAACGCGCGGCGGCGGGGTTGCGTGGCTCGAGACCGGTCAGACGCAGTGACAGCAGGTCGTCGCCGGTGATCAGCCGGGCGAGCTCCTGAGCACGGACCCGGTCGAATGCGAGGGCGCTGACCTCAGCGGTGTCGTCCCACTGCGCCTCCACCTGAGCCCCGTCGGTGGCCCACGGCATACCGGGGGCGATCAGCTTCTGTCTGGTGCGCACCCAGCCGTCGCGGCTGACCACCCGGCAGGCGAAGAGCTGGTCTTCGGGACGGATGCACGAGTGGACGCCCGCCGACAGCGTGTATCGGATGATCGCGACATCGGCGAGGGTGGCCGAACGCCAGTGGAACGCGAACCGGGTCGGATCGATGCGCCGCAGTTCCGCCGACGGCACGAAGCGCTGCCAGATCTCCTCGACGTCCTCGACGTCGTCGGAGTCCATGCGAACGACATCAGCCATCCCGGCCCTCTTTCCCAGGCGGGCGGGTCAGCGCACGACCGCCGTCACCGTCGCGAGCCGCTGCAGCACCTCGTGGCTGATCGAGCCGAGCAGGAAGCGGCGCACCGCCCCGTGGCCGCGGCTGCCGACCACCGTGAGGCGGGCGCTTTCGGCGAGTTCGTTGATGACGGCCGAGGGGAAGCCCTCGGCGACGGCCTCTTCGATCTCGATCCCGGGATACTGGCTGCGCAGGCCCGCGATCGAGAGGGCGAGCGCTTCGCGGGCCGCGTCCTCCATGCCTGTGCGGTAGTCCTGCGGCATCACCATCAGTGCGTTGCGGGGCACCGCGATCGGTGTCCACACGATCAGCGCGGTGAGAGGCTCACCGAGCCGGTCGGCCTCAGACGCGGCGAACGCGATGGCGGCCTCCGAGACCGGTGAGCCGTCGACGGCGACGAGCACGCCGCTGCGGTCATCGGTGAGTTCGAAGTCGGGCACCACCACGACAGGGCAGGCCGATGCCGCGGCGATGCGGATTCCGTGCGATCCGCGCGCCGGTCCCTCGCCGGGGCCGCGGTAGTCGCTGCCGATGACCAGCAGCGCAGCATCCTTCGAAGCGTCGGAGAGCACCGTG
Source organism: Microbacterium bandirmense (assembly GCF_037204185.1). Classification (NCBI taxonomy): domain Bacteria; kingdom Bacillati; phylum Actinomycetota; class Actinomycetes; order Micrococcales; family Microbacteriaceae; genus Microbacterium; species Microbacterium bandirmense. The sequence continues at coordinate 87,244 of NZ_JBBDGM010000015.1, forward strand.
ACGGGGTCACCGGTCGCCACCGTTGTGTGCACGGTCAGGGCATCCGAGGCGACACGGTCGGCCTCAGCGCGCAGCATCTCCTCGGTGGCGGCCTTGGCCGCCGCCAGCACGGTGCCCTCACCGACGCTGCCGACAGCACCGCCGACGACGCTGATCAGCTCGAGCGACTGCCTGCGGGCAGTGGCGCGAGCTGCGGCCCAATCCACGGCGCGGTGGCTGACCGCGGACTCCGTGACACCGACGACGATCTTCTCAGACATTTCCGGCTCCATCTGCGGGGGCTTCCCACTCTAGTGATCCCGCCCTGGTCATGGGGTGTTTCCGGGCCGTGAAATCAGCCTCGCATCCGCTGCAGGGCAGCCTCGAGGCGTGCCACCGTGCCGTCGACGTCGCCGAGCTTGTCGAGGCCGAACAGTCCCAGGCGGAACGTCGAGAAGGTGTCGGGCTCATCGCAGTGCAACGGGACACCGGCGGCGATCTGCAGGCCCTGGGTCTTGAATCCCGCGCCGGATCGCAGCTCGGGGTCAGTGGTGTGCACGACGACGACGCTGGGAGCGGCGAAGTCGGATGCTGCCACCGAGGGCATCCCGTGCTCGGCGAGCAGCCGGCGCGCCCGCGTGCCGAGCTCGATCTGCGCGGTGCGCAGCGCGCCGAAGCCGCGTTCGCGCGTCTCGATCATCAGGGCGAGATTGTGCGCGATCGTGTCGGTGGGCATCGTGGCGTGGTAGCCCGCGGTGCCCTCACGGTAGGCATCCGAGATGGCGAGCCAGCGGCCGAGGTCGAGAGCGAAGCTGGTGGGGGCGCCGGATGCCACTGCCGCGCGGCCCCGCTCGCTGAGCATCACGTAGCCGACGCCGGGGCTGCCGCTCCAGCCCTTCTGCGGCGCACTGAGCAGTACGTCGACACCCAGCATCTGCATGTCGACCCACATCGCACCCGAGGCGATGCAGTCGAGCACGAGCACCCCGCCGACCCCGTGCACGGCGTCCGAGAGCGAGCGGATGTAGTCGTCGGGAAGCTGGATGCCCGCGGCCGTCTCGAGGTGCGGGGCGAAGACCACCTCGGGTCGGCGGGCGCGGATGGCCGCGACCACCTCATCGATCGGCGCAGGGCTCCACGCGGCTTGTGCGTCGTCGGTGTCGGGGCGGGCCTGGCAGACCGTCACGTCGCTCGCGATGTCACCGGTCTCGAGGATCTGCGACCAGCGGTACGAGAACAGGCCGTTGCGCACGATCAGCGCGCGCTTGCCGCTGGCCAGATGCCGGGCGACCGACTCCATGGCGTAACTGCCGCCGCCGTTGACCAGCGCCGCGCCGTCGGCACCGTACACCTCACAGAGGATCTCGAACGTCTGCTGCATGACGCCGATGAACTTCGCCGACATGTGGTTCAGAGAGCGGTCGGTGAAGACGACCGAGTACTCGAGCAGTCCGTCGGGGTCGATGTCAGCGTGGGGGAGAGTCATAGCTCCACCTTTGCACCGATGTCGAGAAGCGAATAGCACTTCTGCGGTCACGCGGCTGACGATCTTCGATGCACGCGATCAAGCTTCCGCGGAGTCTGCGTGGTCGACTGACCCGGCCAGCGCACGGCTGGCGCGGAGCGACCTAATCAGAATTCCGCACAGCAACAGCCCAATGAGATGTAACGCTGTGCTTCTCCCTCCGTACCGCACCCATCCGTGCCAACCTTCGGCAAACCCTTGTGGGACAGATGAATACTGGGAGTCAATCCGCCAGGACAAAGCAACGAATAAA
>NZ_JBBDGM010000016.1:0-83652 GCF_037204185.1 Microbacterium bandirmense
CGATATGTCGGACGCTTTCACTATCAATGTCACCCAATTCAGACAATCTGACATCATCCGGCACAATATCCTTTTCTGCTTGCGGCATTCCAAGTGCAGGGATGAGTTCGTCGATCGACAACGCGGAACTGTCGCTCGCGACTGCCGGCGTCGCGGCTAAGATACCTGCGATGCAGACCGCTCCAATCGCATATAAAGGCTTCTTAGCTGGCTCATTTTTGTGTGCACTTCGAACCTCCACTATTGATGGACTTTATCGGCCCAAATACTGCTATCCACGTGATACATTCCGGCTTTCACGACTCACCGAGTGTGGGCGTGTTTTGCTTGCGCCTATCCACGTTTAGAGGACTGACCCTCGCCTGGAACTGGCCACCCACGCTATCTGTGCTGGCGCTGACCCGCAACTGGGCGCATTGTCTCGTCGTAGACGCGCGCGTGAGGTAGATGAGGGATGGAGCTCACGTGGACGCAGCGCGAGATGATCGCGAACGTCCAGTTGGCGAAGTGGCCGAAGGGCAGCAATGTTGCAGAAGATTGGGCGAGTTCAACCGATCGTTGCAACATCGTCGGTTTTGAGTGAGTGTATCTGTTCGGCGAAGACCTCGACTGGTGTCGTCCAGCCGAGGATTTTCCGGGGCCGGTTGTTCAGCGCGACACCGTCGAGGTCGATCGTCTGCTGCATGATGCCGACGAAGCGCGCCGACATGTGATTCAGCGATCGATCGGTGAACACCACCGAGTACTCGAGCAGTCCGTCAGGGTCGATGTCAGCGTGGGGGAGAGTCATGATGCCGGCATGGCACTGATCGGTGGGCAACGTGGTTCGCGCGCGTGGTGCGTGCTGCCATGGAGCCGAGCGGCGTATTACGGTTCGTAGCCGTGCGGCATTGAGTGGACGTCTCATCACGGTCATCGTTCTCGATCACAACGGCACACGTCATGGGGTGAACGGTTGGCCTTCGAATGATCTGGACACGCGGCGGTACATCACGGGAGGAGACACAACATGAGCGAGAACACCATCAAGCTTTCAGAACTGCTGCAAGCCGAGGCTGAGGCAGCTGAGGCCAATCCCGATGCGCCCGCAGCCGCAGGCACAGTCATCACGCGTCGCAACCAAGCGTCACGCGTGTACTCGATCCGGCTGAGCGAATCAGAGATCGCCTCACTCGAAGCAGCCGCCGAGAAGGCTGGACTCCCTGCCGCAACCCTGGCGCGAACCTGGATCGCTGAGCGTCTCGCAAGCGACGACCCGACGGATGTACACGCCATCGCGGATGCTCTCGCTGCGTTCTCACGCCGTCTCGCCGCGCTCTGAGGTTCGCGAACACGCAGAAACCCCGGCACGGGACCGGGGTTTCGTTCTGTGGAGCCTAGGAGATTCGAACTCCTGACATCCGCCTTGCAAAGGCGGCGCTCTACCAACTGAGCTAAGGCCCCGAGCGGCACGGTCACCGCGGGATTTCCGCGAACGGAGTGGGGCTACCAGGACTTGAACCTGGGACCTCTTCATTATCAGTGAAGCGCTCTAACCGCCTGAGCTATAGCCCCGTCAACCTCCAAGACTTTACCCGATGCAACGGGCAAATGAGAAATCGAGCCGGTCAGCCTTCGCGCAGGTTCACCGTGCCCGCCGAGACCGATACGCGTACGACGTTCGCGCTGTCGGGATCCTGGCGCAGTTCGCTGTTCAGGCTCCCGGCCGACACCTCCTGGCGCAGGTCGTACGTCTCCTCGGGCAGGGTCAGATTCAACTGCCCGGCCGAGACCTCGACAGACACCTCACTCGGCGCGGAACCCGTCAATTCAGCATCCGCCCGCCCTGCCGACACGTCGAAACTCGCCTCGTCGACACCGTCGAGCGTCACGCCGGCCGCACCTGCGCTGAGCGAAAGCTCCAGGCTGTCGGCCGAGCCGTTCAGATCCATCCGGCCGGCGCTCAGGTCAGCGTCCAGCTCACCGAACCGTCCGTCGGCCGAGAGCGCGCCGGCGTTCAGCGTCAGGTCGGCGTCGATACCCGCCAGAGACTCCGGCAGCAGCAGCGTGACGCTGTCGCCCTCGCCGAACCAGTCGTCGCCGAAGACATCGGGCGTGAACCACCCGAACCAGCCACGCTGCGGGCTGCGCACCTGCAGTTCGCCGCCGTCGGTGCGCAGCGTCCATCCGTCGGTCGATCCGCGTTCGGCCCGCAACCTCGCATCGTCTCCGTCATGGAACTCGACCCGCAGTTCGGCGCCGTCCACCCGGGCATCGAGAGACTGCACGCCGCGCACATCGGTGGCCGTCGCCTCAGACGTCGGGGCGATCGCATGGACACCGGCCACTGCTGCGGCGGTGCCGCCGCCGAGCAGCACCACCCCTCCGAATGCGGCCAGCGCGATTGTCACTGCCTTGGTAGCCATCACAGGCCTCCCTGTTCCTTGCTGTTCTGTGTGTTGTCGATGTGGGCGAGCGCGGCGAGCACCCGCCGGTTGCCGTCCTCGGGGTCGAGCCCCAGCTTCTGGAAGATCGAGGTGATGTGCTTCTCGACGCTCGCCGCACTGAGAAAGAGCAGGCCGGCGATCGAGCTGTTCGACTTCCCTTCCGCGATGAGCGCGAGCACGGTGCGCTCGCGGTCGGTGAGCCGCAGCATCCGCTCGTCGCGGTTGCGGCGCGTCAGCAGCTGCGCGACGACCTCGGGGTCGAGCACCGTCGCACCGTCGGCGATCCGCTCAACGGACTCGACGAACTCGGCCACGTCGGCGACGCGGTCCTTCAGCAGGTAGCCCAGCGCGCCGCCCTGAGTCGAGGCGGCCTGGGCCGATCCGCTCTGGGCCGATCCGCTCTGAGCCGATCCACTCTGGGCCGCGATGAGGTCGCTCGCGTAGCGCTCCTCGACATATTGCGAGAGCACGAGCAGGGGGAGGGTCGGATGCTGGGCGCGCAGCGCCAGCGCGGCGCGGATGCCCTCGTCGGTGAACGTCGGCGGAAGCCGTACATCGAGGATGCACAGGTCGGGGGCGGATTCCACCGCGGCATCCATCAGCCCCTCGGTGTCGGGCAGGGCCGCGACCACCTCGTGGCCGGCGTCGTCGAGCAGTCGCACCAGGCCCTCGCGCAGCAGCACGGAGTCCTCGCAGATCAGGATGCGCATGGCACCGTCACCTCCAGACTGGTCGGGCCGCCGGCCGGACTCTCCAGGCGGAACGTGCCGCCGGCGGCGAGAATCCGGTTGGTGATGCCGTCAAGGCCGCCGCCGGGCTGCACCTGTGCGCCGCCCATGCCGTTGTCCTCGACGCGGGCCCACAGGGCGCCGTCGCGGCTGCGCACCACGACGCGGCATTCGCTGGCGCGGGAGTGCTTGGCGGCGTTGGTCAGCGACTCGGCGATGGCGAAGTACACGGCCGCTTCGGCGTCGCGGCAGTCCGCCTGTGCCGGGTCGATGCGCACGTCGAGCTGCACGGGGATGTGCGAGCGTCCGGCCAGCGCCGACAGCGCGGCGTCGAGTCCGCGGTCGTCGAGCACGGAGGTGTGGATGCCACGGGCGAGTTGCCGCAGCTCGGTGATCGCGGCCTTGGTCGAGGTGTGCGCCTCGCCGATCAGCTCTTTGGCCGCAGCCGGGTCGGTGTCGATCTTCTGCTGAGCGAGTCCCAGCGTCATGCCGACCGACACCAGTCGGGGCTGGACCCCGTCGTGCAGGTCGCGTTCGATGCGGGTGCGCTCGAGCTCTGCCGCGCGCACGGCGCCGGCCCGCTGCGCGGTGGTGGTGCGCACCTGCGCGGTCAACTCGGCCTCGCGGTTGGGCACCACCAGTGCGCGGCTGATCACGCGGTGCAGCAGTGCCAGTCCGACCATGCCCGCGGCGGCGGCGAGCACGCCGAGGATGCCCGCCAGCGGGGCCCACGCGGTCTGGATCGCCGCGCCGAACGGACCGTCGACGGTGTCACTGCCGCGCACCGGGGCGAAGGCGAAGAAGGCCGACCAGATCATGCCCCAGAACAACCGGATCACGAGCGTGCCGGCGATGCAGGCCAGCACGAAGTTGGCCAGCGCGCGCCACATCGGACCGTTGATCGACTGGCGCGCGAGGTTGCTCAGCCACCCGCCGAAGCCCGGCTTGGTGCGTACCCGCCACTGCAGGGCGGGCAACTCCAGGTCGTACAGGGCGCTGATGCGGTGCACCTCGAACCAGGCGACGCCGAAGAGCCCGTAGACGAGCCCGACGAGGAAGACCAGTCCGATGCCGAACACGAACAGCAGTGCGAGACCGGCGCCGAGCGTGGCGGTCAGCACGCCGAGTGCGGCGGAGCCGATGGCGCCGAGGGCCGCCAGCTCGAGGATGGTCAGCACGATCCGCAGCGGCGCAGTGGCAGCATCCCGTGGTGCACCGGCCGTTGTGACGGGTGCCGGCGACGCGACGGAGGGCGCCGAAGGCGGGGGCACCGGCGGTGCCGGGGGCGGAGGGGTCGGATTCGTGGTCATGGCAACAACGCTACGGTTCACGCGTATCGCGCGACACGGGGTCAGCCGGAGACCTGGTTTCGGGTTTTCCCTACTCGGCTACTCGAGTACACGGCCCGCATAGCGTGCACGAACATCGCCGAGGACGCAGAAATCCCTCTGTCGTGAGCATCGGGGAGGGCCCCACGAAGTGGGAGGGGTCACCCGCTCTGCGAGCGAAAGAGGGATTTCGGAGTCCGTCTGAGGACGGGTCAGTTGGACATGAACCCGACGAGCAGCCCGCCCGTCACCTTCACTGCCAGGTTGTAGATTCCCGCGACGACGGCGCCGAGCACGGTGAACACGATGAGGTTGAGGATCGAGACGACGGCGCCGAACGCCATCACCTGCGGCAGCCCGAGCAGGCTCTCCAAGTCGACGCTGCCGTCGGTGAGAGTGTCGAGGATCTCACCGGCCTGGGCGATGACGTTCGTCGCCTGCAGCACCATGAAGACCAGGAAGAACGACACCATGGTCACGATCGCCAGCGCCACCGCGCCGAGGAACGACAGCTTCACGGCCGACCAGAAGTCCACGTAGACCAGGCGCAGGCGCACCTGCTTGCCGCCGGTCTTGCGGGTGGATTTCTTCGCCAGCTTGTCCGCGACTGTGCTCATGTGTCGGTGCTCTCTTCAGATCAGGCTTCGGGGGTCTCGGGTGTCTGCGGCTCGGAGGTCTCTTCCGCGGTCTCGTCCTCATCGGCGACGACCCGCTCACTGTTGCGGGCGACGGCGAGGATGCGGTCACCGCCCGTGGTGCGGGCGAACACGACTCCCATGGTGTCGCGGCCCTTGGCGGGCACCTCGGCCACGGCAGAGCGTACCACCTTGCCGCTGGACAGAACCACCAAGACCTCGTCGTCCTCGGAGACGATCAGACCGCCCGCGAGTTCGCCGCGCTCATCGCTCAGCTTGGCCACCTTGATGCCGGTTCCGCCGCGCTTCTGCACCTTGTATTCGGCGACGCTGGTGCGCTTCGCGTACCCTCCGTCGGTGACGGTGAAGACGAACGAGTCGTCGGCGACGACGGATGCTGACAGCAGGTGGTCCTCGTCGTCCTTGAACTTCATGCCGCGCACCCCCTCGGTCGCGCGGCCCATCGGGCGCAGCGCGTCGTCGGTGGCGTGGAAGCGCACCGACATGCCCTTGGCGCTGATGAGCAGGATGTCCTCATCGGCGTTGACCAGCTTCGCGCTGACCAGCTCGTCGCCCTCGCGCATGCGGATCGCGATGACACCACCCTGACGGTTGGTGTCGTAGTCGCCGAGGCGGGTCTTCTTCACCAGGCCGCCCTGCGTGGCGAGCACGAGGTAGTCCTTGGCCTCGTAGTCGCGGATCGCCAGCACCTGCGCGATCTTCTCGTCGGGCTGCAGGGCGAGCAGGTTCGCGACGTGCTGACCCTTCGCGTCGCGGCCGGCCTCGGGCACCTCGTAGGTCTTGGTGCGGTACACCCGGCCCTTGTCGGTGAAGAACAGCAGCCAGTGGTGCGTCGTGGTGACGAAGAAATGTTCCACCAGGTCGTCGGCGCGCAGCTGCGCGCCCTTGACACCCTTGCCGCCGCGGTGCTGCGACCGGTAGTTGTCGCTGCGGGTGCGCTTGATGTATCCCTCGCGGGTGACGGTGACGACCATCTCCTCGACGGGGATCAGGTCTTCCATCGACATGTCGCCGTCGTACCCGTGCAGGATGTGCGTGCGTCGCTCGTCGCCGAACCGGTCGACGATCTCGGTCAGCTCGGTGCGCACGATGTCGCGCTGCCGGGACTCGGTGGCGATGATGTCCTTGTAGTCGACGATCTTCGCCTCGAGCTCGGTCGCCTCGTCGATGATCTTCTGGCGCTCCATCGCGGCGAGGCGACGCAGCTGCATCAGCAGGATCGCGTCGGCCTGCGCCTCGTCGATCGAGAGCAGCCCACGCAGCCCCTCGTTCGCCTCGGCGACCGTGGGGGAGCGGCGGATCAGCGCGATGACCTCGTCGAGTGCGTCGAGCGCCTTCAGGAACGCCTGCAGGATGTGCATCCGCTCCTCCGCCTTGCGCAGGCGGTAGGTGGTGCGGCGCACGATCACGTCGAGCTGGTGGTCGAGCCAGTGGGTGATGAAGCCGTCGAGCGCGAGGGTGCGCGGCACGCCGTCGACGATCGCGAGCATGTTCGCGCCGAAGTTGTCCTGCAACTGGGTGTGCTTGTAGAGGTTGTTCAGCACGACCTTGGCGACCGCGTCGCGCTTGAGCACGACGACGAGGCGCTGACCGGTGCGGTCCGATGACTCGTCGCGGATGTCGGCGATGCCGGTGATCTTGCCATCGCGGGCGAGCTCGCCGATCTTCACGGCCAGGTTGTCGGGGTTGACCTGGTACGGCAGCTCGGTGATGACCAGGCAGGTGCGACCCTGGATCTCTTCCACCTCGACGACCGCGCGCATCGTGATCGAGCCGCGACCGGTGCGGTACGCCTCGTGGATGCCCTTGGTGCCGAGGATCTGCGCGCCGGTCGGGAAATCAGGACCGGGAATGCGCTGGATGAGACCGTCGAGCAGCTCCTCGCGGGGCAGCCCGGGGTTCTCCAGTGCCCAGAGCGCCGCCGCCGACACCTCGCGCAGGTTGTGCGGCGGGATGTTGGTCGCCATGCCGACTGCGATGCCGATCGATCCGTTGACCAGCAGGTTCGGGAACCGCGCCGGCAGGACGTCGGGCTCCTGCGTCTGACCGTCGTAGTTCGGCGAGAAGTCGACGGTCTCCTCTTCGATGTCGCGCACCATCTCGAGCGCGAGCGGAGCCATCTTCGTCTCGGTGTACCGGGGAGCGGCCGCCCCCATGTTGCCCGGTGAGCCGAAGTTGCCCTGGCCGAGGGCGAGCGGATAGCGCAGCGACCACGGCTGCACCAGGCGCACGAGGGTGTCGTAGATCGCCGAGTCACCGTGCGGGTGGTACTGACCCATCACCTCGCCGACGACGCGGGCGCACTTCGAGAACGACTTGTCGGGGCGGAACCCCCCGTCGTACATGCCGTAGATCACCCGGCGGTGCACGGGCTTGAGGCCGTCGCGCACATCGGGCAGGGCGCGGCCCACGATGACGGCCATCGCGTAGTCGAGGTAGCTGCGCTGCATCTCGGACTGCAGGTCGACCTGGCTGATGCGGCCGTGCACGTGCTCGGCGTTGGGGTCGGGGCGTTCTTCGTCAGTCATGTGTCTTTTCCGTACTCATGGTTCGGGATTGCGGATGCCGCTTCGCTCGCAGAGCGGGGTATTAGATATCGAGGAAGCGGACGTCCTTGGCGTTGCGCTGGATGAAAGTGCGTCGCGACTCGACGTCCTCACCCATCAGCACGCTGAAGATCTCGTCCGCGGCAGCCGCGTCTTCGATGGTCACCTGGCGCAGGGTGCGCGTGGTGTGGTCCATCGTGGTCTCCCACAGCTCCTTGGCGTTCATCTCGCCGAGACCCTTGTAGCGCTGCACGGGGGCGTCCTTCGGCAGGCGCTTGCCGTTCTCGGCGCCGTGCTTGAGCAGAGCATCGCGCTCAGCATCCGAATACACGTACTCGTGCGGCGCATTCGACCACTTCAGCCGGTACAGCGGCGGCATCGCGAGGTACACGAAACCGGCCTCGATGAGTCCGCGCATGTAGCGGAACAGCAGCGTCAGCAGCAGCGTCGTGATGTGCTGGCCGTCGACATCGGCATCCGCCATCAGCACGATCTTGTGGTATCGCGCCTTCTCGATGTCGAAGTCCTCGCCGATGCCCGTGCCGAAGGCCTGGATCATCGCCTGGACCTCCTTGTTCGCGAGAGCCTTGTCGAGACGCGCGCGCTCGACGTTGAGGATCTTGCCGCGCAGCGCCAGGATCGCCTGGGTGTGCGGATCGCGACCCTGTACGGCCGAGCCGCCGGCCGAGTCACCCTCGACGAGGAAGATCTCGCTGATCGACGGGTCCTTGCTGGTGCAGTCCTTCAGCTTGTCGGGCATGGCCGCCGACTCGAAGACGCTCTTGCGACGAGCGGTCTCACGCGCCTTCCGCGCGGCGAGGCGCGCAGTGGCGGCGTCGATCGCCTTGCGGATCACGCTCTTCGCCTGCGTGGGGTTGCGGTCGAGCCAGTCGCCGAGCTGGTCGTTGACGATCTTCTGCACGAAGGTCTTCGCCTCGGTGTTGCCGAGCTTCGTCTTGGTCTGACCCTCGAACTGCGGCTCGCCGAGCTTGATCGAGATGACGGCGGTCAGGCCCTCGCGCACGTCGTCGCCCGAGAGGTTGTCGTCCTTCTCCTTGAGCAGGTTGTTCGCGCGGGCGTACCGGTTCACGAGGCTCGTGAGCGCGGCGCGGAAGCCCTCTTCATGCGTGCCGCCCTCGTGGGTGTTGATCGTGTTCGCATAGGTGAACACGTTCTCGGTGTACGAGGTGGTCCACTGCATCGCCACCTCGAGCGAGATCTTGCGCTCGGTGTCCTCGGCTTCGAAGTCGATGATCTCGTCGTTGACGACGTCGATCTTGCGCACCTTGTTGAGGTATTCGACGTAGTCGACCAGTCCGCGCTCGTAGAGGAAGTCGTCCGACGGCTGCTTGCTGACGAGCGCACCATCGATCTCGACCTCGTAGGCGGATGCCGGTCGCTCATCGCTCAGCGAGATGCGCAGCCCCTTGTTGAGGAACGCCATCTGCTGGAAGCGGGTGCGCAGCGTCTCATAGTCGAAGTCGACCGTCTCGACGAAGATCGACGGGTCGGGCCAGAACGTGATGCAGGTTCCGGTCTCGGTGGTCTCCTCGCCCTTCTCGAGCGACTGCTGGGGTACGCCACCTTCGGCGAAGGTGTGCCGCCAGACGTGCCCCTTCTGCTTGACCTCCACCTCGAAGCGCGTCGAGAGGGCATTCACCACCGATGAGCCGACGCCGTGCAGACCACCGGAGACGGCGTACGCGCCGCCGCCGAACTTGCCGCCGGCGTGCAGGATCGTCAGCACGACCTCGACGGTCGACTTGGTCGGGTCGGAGGAGTGCGGATCGACGGGGATGCCACGGCCGTTGTCGACCACGCGGACGCCGCCGTCCTCGAGCAGCGTCACACGGATGCGGTCCGCGTAGCCGGCCAGCGCCTCATCGACGGAGTTGTCGACGATCTCGTACACCAGGTGGTGCAGACCGCGCGGGCCGGTGGAGCCGATGTACATTCCGGGCCGCTTGCGCACGGCCTCGAGACCCTCGAGGATCTGGATCGAATCAGCACCGTAATCGCTGGCGTCCTGCCCGCCCACGGTCTGCGCCGCTTGCCCTGAGTCCGTCGAAGGGTTCGTCGAGATGTCGTTGTCGTCGGCAGGGGTTTCAGGCGTCATCAGAGGTTGGTCTCCACATCGAAAGTTCCCTGCCATTCTAGCCGGTTTCGACGGGCGATATGCGGCTCAAAGACCGTGTGTGGCGTTCTGAGCGCTTGGAGGTGCGTTCGTGATGCCCTACCCGTAGGTGTCTCGTGGGCCCCGTCCGGGCACGACGCGCGGTCCCCACTTCCACGACGGCACGTCCGGTCCGATGAATCGCAGGTTCGCGACTCCGGCATCCGGATAGCGGTTCGTGATCTCGGTCATGATCACGGCGCGCATGAACTGCAGATTCTTCGCCCAGGCGGTGGAATCGCACTTCACGGTGAGCACGCCTCGCTCGAGTGAGACCGGCTCGGAGTGCTTCGCCGTGTCACCTCCGGCCAGCTCTGCCCACTGCCGCACCAGGTCCTCGGCGGCCAGGGTCTTCTCCCAGCCCGAGTCCTTCGTCAGCTTGTCGAGCACATCGCCGAGGGTTCCTGGATCGCGGCCCTTGGTGAAGGGTGCGTTGTCATCATCGACGACCAGGCGCTTCTTGCGCTTCCAGTTCTTCGAGCTCGGCTTCAGACCGCGCAGACGCAGATAGGTGGCGACGGTCTCAGGGGGCTGCGGGTCAGTCATCATCACCATCTTTCGCCGTCTCGGTGCGCTCGTCGCTGATCGTACCCGCACTGATGTGCACGACATGCCGGTGCAGCACTTCGGGGATGTCCGCCTCGACGGCTGCGGTGACGATGACCTGCTCGTAACCGGAGGTCAACGACGCGAGACGCCGGCGACGATCAGCATCCAACTCGGCGAAGACGTCATCCAGGATCAGAACCGGATCGCCGGCGGGCGACTCGTTGCGCAGCAACTCGGCCGATGCCAGCCGCAATGCCAGCGCGACCGACCACGACTCGCCGTGTGAGGCGTACCCCTTCACCGGAAGATCACGCACCCGCAGGATGAGATCGTCACGGTGCGGGCCGACGAGGGTGAGTCCGCGGTCCACCTCCTTCGCACGCTTCTGCTGCAGAGCTGTGCGGAAGAGGTCCTCTATCTCGCCACGGACATCGGCGTCAGCATCCGTCTCTCCGTCTTCGGGATCGCCACCGCGCACCGACAGCGCCCACTCGAGCTGCGGGCGGTGATCGGCGCCTGCGATCGCCGCGTATGCATCGGTGAGCGGACCCTGCAGATCGCTCGCGAGCCGCAGCCGGGCATGGATGATCTCCGAGCCGAGCGCGACGAGCTTGTCATCCCACACGTCGAGGGTGCTGAGGCCCTCGCCGCGCACGCCACGTGCGCGGGCCGACTTCAGCAGCGCATTGCGCTGCCGAAGCACGCGGTCGTAATCCGCGAGCACACCCGCCATCCGCGGGATGCGCTGGATCAGAAGCTGATCCGCGAACCGCCGGCGCGACGACGGATCGCCGCGCACGATCTGCAGGTCTTCCGGCGCGAACAGCACGACATGCGCATAGCGCGGAAGCTCATTGGGCTTCGAGGGCGATCCGTTGATGCGGGCCTTGTTCGATCCCTGCCGGTTCAGCTGCACCTCGACGAGCACGCTGCGCGTGCCGTGCGCCAGCCGGGCCCGGATGACCGCGAACTCGCTGCCATCACGCACCATCGGAGCATCCGACGACACCCGGTGGGATCCGAGCGTGGCGAGGAAGACGATCGCCTCGGCGAGGTTCGTCTTGCCCTGGCCGTTGCTGCCCACGAGCACATTCGGCCCACGATGAAGCGTGAGATCGGCGGTCGCGTAATTGCGGAAATCGACCAGATTCAGGTGCTCCACAATCACCCGATCAGCCTACCTTCGGGCGGGGACACGGGGACGGCGTCCCGTCGGGTGGGTCAGCGCAGCAGCAGGTTCGGCTGCAGCAGGTACTTGAACGAGTCCAGACCGGCCTGATCGACCGAGATCTGGCTGGTGATCAGCACCGGGCTGAGCTTGTTGGCGTTGTCACTCGATGTGAACGTGACGCGGGTGAATTCGCTCTTGACCGCACCGAGTGCCTCGAGCAGGTACTGCGGGTTCAGGCCGAGCGTGACATCGTCGCCGCCGTTCAGGTGCGCGTCGACCGACTCGGATGCCCGTGCCTGCTCGCTGCCCGACGCGTCCATGGTCACGCTGTCGCTCGAGAAGGTGAACCGCAGCGGCGCCGACCGGTCGAGCACGAGCGCGACACGGCGCACGGCCTCGATGAGATCGGCGGTGTTGACGACCGCGTAGTGGTCGGTCTGCTCGGGGAACAGCCGTCGCACCGGCGGGAAGTTGCCCTTGATCAGCAGCGAGGTCACCGTCTTGTTACCCGAGGTGAACGCGATGATCTCGCGGTCCCCGGCGCCCGAGAACGCGATCTCGATGTTGCCGGCGTGCGCGAAGGTCTTGCCGACCTCGGTCAGCGTGCGTGCCGGAACGAGGGCTGTCTGCTCGGATTCGGCACCGTCCCACGGCACATCGCGCAGCGACACCCGGTAGCGGTCGGTCGCGACCAGGCTGAGGTTCTGCCCGGCGACCTCCAGCTGCACACCGGTCAGCACCGGGGTGACGTCGTCGCGGGACGCGGCGAAGGCGACCTGTGCGATCGCGGTGCCGAAGTCCTCCGCCGGGACGACACCCGTGGCACCGGCGACTTCGGGAATCGAGGGATATTCCTCGACGGGCATAGATGCCAGCGTGAAGCGCGCGGATCCGCAGGTGACAGCGATTCCGCCGTCTTCCTCGACGGCGATCTGAATGGGGGCGTTCGGCAGTCGGCTCGCGATGTCGGAGAGCAGGCGCCCGTGCACGAGGATCGTGCCTGGCTCATCGACCGTCGCCTCGATCGTGGTGCGCGCCGATGCCTCGTAATCGAAGGCCGAGAGGGTCAGTCCCTGATCGGATGCCTCGATCAGCACACCCGCGAGGATCGGCTGGGGATTGCGCTGCGGGAGCAGCTTGACGACGAAGGACACAGCCTCGCTGAACACATCGCGGTTGACCTGAAACCTCACGGGCGCTCCCTCGTTGTACTTCTATCGCCTGCGGTGGGCCCACTGCAGGCGATCCCATGCTAGTCGCACGGTGCCGTGGCTCCACTATCCGGATGTTCTCGTCGTTCTCGGCTCGTCCACATCTGTCTGGTGATCGGATGACCATTCTCAGAGGGAGATCTCTTAACGATGTTAACAACTGTGGAGACTGTGGATAAGTCGGTGGATATCACTGGAGAGTAGGTAACTACATCCGTGTGAGATGTGGAGACCCTGAGGAATCCGCGGGTTTCGAGGGTGCGGGCACTCGAGATGCATTGTGGAGTTATCCACAGTCAGTGATGATTCGGGCATCCGACGCGCGTCTTTTGCACAAGTTATCCACAGGCCATGCGGATAACTGCGGTCTTCCCGCGTGATCGCAGGCGTGTCGGGGCGTCAGCGCCGACTGATCTGCGTGGTGATGTCGGTGACCTGGTTGTAGATCGAGCGGCGTTCCTTCATGAGCTCGCTGATCTTCTTGCACGCGTACATCACCGTGGTGTGGTCGCGGTTTCCGAACAGCTGACCGATCTTCGGCAGCGACAGACTGGTGCGCTCACGGCACAGGTACATCGCGATCTGCCGGGCCGTGGCGATCTGCTGCGAACGGCTCGACCCGTAGAGGTCGTCGACCGTCAGCTTGAAGTACGCCGCCGTCGCCGTGATGATGTCCGTCGGCGAGATGATGTTGTCCTCGGTGGTGTCGACGATGTCGCGCAGCACGGTCTGCGCCAGCGCGATGTCGAGTGACGACCGGTTGAGGCTGGCGAAGGCCGACACCCGGATGAGGGCACCCTCGAGTTCGCGGATGTTCGACGAGACCACCGTCGCGATGTATTCGAGCACCTCGTCGGGGATGTGCAGCGACTCGCTCTGCGCCTTCTTGCGCAGGATCGCGATGCGCGTCTCGAGGTCGGGTGCCTGCACATCGGTGATCAGGCCCCACTCGAATCGGCTGCGCATCCGGTCCTCAAACCCTGTCAGCAGTTTCGGCGCGACATCACTGGTGATCACGACCTGCTTGTTGTGATCGTGCAGCTGGTTGAAGGTGTGGAAGAACGCCTCCTGCGTCTCGGCGCGTCCCTGCAGGAACTGGATGTCGTCGATCAGCAGGATGTCGACCTCGCGGTAGCGGCTCTGGAAGGCGGCGCCGCGGTTGTTCGCGATCGAGTTGATGAAGTCGTTCGTGAATTCCTCGCTGGAGACGTACCGCACCTTCACCCCGGAATACAGGGACTGCGCGTAGTCGCCGATCGCGTGCAGCAGGTGCGTCTTGCCCAGACCCGAATCGCCGTAGATGAACAGCGGGTTGTAGGCCTTGGCCGGCGCCTCGGCCACGGCGACCGCCGCGGCGTGCGCGAAGCGGTTGGACTGTCCGATGACGAAGTTGTCGAAGGTGTACTTCGGGTTCAGACGCGATTCGTGGCGCAGGGGAGTCGGATGCTGATCGATCGGCGACTCGATGCGGATCGGCTCCGGCGTGGTGAAGTCGGGAACGGCGATCGGCGCTGTCTGCTGGTCGGCGAGCTCGTGGTTCACGACAGTGCGGTACGAGGTGACCTCGTCGCCGATCGACGAGAGCGCCTCCATGAGAGGGATCCGCAGGCGCTTGTTGATCTGGGCCGCGGTCAGGTCGTTCGGCACATCGAGGTACAGCACCCCGCCCATCACTCCGGCCGGCACCACCAGGCTGAGAAAGCCGCGCAGCTGAGGACTGACGCGCTCATCGGCGGAGAGACGCTCGAGCAGTGTCGACCAGATGGGTACGTCGGGCTGGGCTGCTGAGTTCATGGTGCTCCGGGCGAGGTTGTGGAAAGGTCGCCTTGAAGCGTGATCTCCCCCTGTGGATAACGTTCGATGCAACGGTAGCCACAGCCAGGGCGAACAGCAAGCCGCCCCCGGAAACACGCGGGTGTGTCGTACACCGTCGCCGTCTCCACAGTTGTGGATAATGGCTGTGCGCAACTCGCGGGTCAGATGGTGGCATCTCGCGGTGGATTTGCCCTGCGCCGCGGCAGGTCGTACCCTTAATCGGTTGACTTATGCCTAACGGCAGTACCCCCTTGTCTCCGGATGTCTGACCCGGTGACACCAGTTCCGGAGTGATTCCATGAGCAAGCGCACTTTCCAGCCCAACAACCGTCGTCGCGCCAAGAAGCACGGCTTCCGTGCACGCATGCGCACCCGCGCCGGCCGCGCCATCCTGTCGGCACGCCGCGCGAAGGGCCGCACCGAGCTCTCGGCGTAACGCCTTCGCCCGGACCACGTCGTGCTCGCCCGGCCGAATCGTCTGACCAGCGGCATCGACTACCGACAGGTCGTCCGTCGTGGTGCACGGTGTGGCGGCGCTCGACTGATCACCTCAGTGCTCGTGGGCGCGCAGCAGCGGCCTCCCAGGTTCGGTTTCATCATCAGCAAGCAGGTAGGAACCGCCGTGGTTCGCAACTCCGTTCGCCGTCGCCTCAAGGCCGTGTGCGCGGAGTTCGTCGCGATGGTTCCCGAGGGCACGGATGTCGTCATCCGTGCCCTTCCTGCGTCCGCGACGGCGGAGTACTCGGCGCTGCGTGCCGACGTGGCACGCTGCCTGGACAGGCAGATCGGTGGCGCGGCGCGGCCGGTCACCCCGGTGTCGTCGTGAGTGCGCTGCCCTCGTACGCCTTCGGAACGGCGAAGTTCCGGGCATCCGACCTCGCTCGCGGTCTCCTCGTGCTGCCGCGCAACCTCGTCCTCGCCCTCCTGGTCTTGTACCGGGCGATCATCTCGCCGCTGTATGGCGACGTGTGCAGGTATTACCCGTCCTGTTCCGCGTACGCTGTAGGAGCGGTGCAGCAGCACGGCGCAGTGTGGGGAGCAGTGCTCTCGACATGGCGCATCCTGCGATGCAATCCGTGGAGCAAGGGTGGCGTCGACGACGTCCGTCCGCACGCTCACTTCCGATACGACCTGACCGAACGCGGTTTCGTCGTACCTGCTCGAAAGGACTGAACAGTGGGTCTTGACCTCCTGGTCGCAAGCACTCTGGCCGCCGAGGATTCCGGCGGCGGGTTCGACCTCATCGGCGTCATCCTGTGGCCGCTGAAGTGGGCGGTCGAGCTGATCCTCGTCGCGTGGCACTGGCTGCTCACGGCAGCCGGCATGCCGGAAGCCGATGGCATCACGTGGGTGCTGTCGATCGTCGGGCTCGTGATCGTGGTGCGCGCGGCGGTCTTCCCGCTGTTCGTGAAGCAGATCAAGAGCCAGCGCAAGATGATGGAAATCGCTCCTGAACTGCGAAAAGTTCAGGAGAAGTACAAGGGCAAGAAGGATCAGCTCTCTCGTGAGGCGATGAGCCGCGAGACGATGGCGCTGTACAAGAAGCACGGCACGACGCCGATGTCGAGCTGTCTGCCGCTGCTGGTGCAGATGCCGATCTTCTTCGCGCTGTTCAGCGTGCTGCGCGATGTCAAGATGCACGCTGAGGCCGGAGTCGGCGGAGTCGGCCTGCTGAGCCCGGAACTCACCATGCAGTTCTATGACGCCAAGCTGTTCGGCTCTGTGTCGCTGCACGAGACACTCGGCGAGGCGTGGGATGCAGGCAACACGCCGGCGATCATCCTGCTCGCCATCCTTGTGGTGCTGATGATCGTGTCGCAGTTCTTCACACAGCTGCAGATCATCTCGAAGAACCTGTCGCCCGAGGCCAAGACCGGCCAGGCGTATCAGATGCAGAAGATCATGCTCTACGTGCTGCCGCTGGGCTTCATCTTCTCGGGTGTGTTCTTCCCGCTCGGTGTCGTCATCTACTGGTTCGTGTCGAACCTGTGGACCATGGGGCAGCAGTTCCTGATCATCCGCGAGATGCCGACCCCGGGTTCCGAGGCCGCGAAGGCTCGCGAGGAGCGCCTGGCGCGCAAGGGCAAGGCTGTCAACGCACAGGGCAAGGTCGTTCCGATCGAGATCGTGCAGGCCGAGGAGCAGCGCAAGCTCGAGGAAGCGGAGCGGGCCAAGGCTGCTGCGCCCAAGCGGGAGCAGCCGATGAGCAAGAAGCGCGCGAAGAAGAAGGGGTCCAACTGATGACTTCTGAAGATCTGAAGACTCACGCCGGCCCCACGGTCGAGGAGCTCGAGCACGAGGGCGACGTCGCGGCCGACTTCCTGGAGGAGCTGCTCGACATCGCCGACATCGATGGTGATCTGAACCTCGATGTGCGGCAGGGGCGTGCCTACGTCTCGGTCGAGGCGGAGACCGAAGGGCTGTCGGTGCTGTCTGCCCCCGACACCGTGCAGGCGCTGCAGGAACTGACCCGCCTCGCTGTGCAGAGCAAGACGGGCGCCTTCTCGCGTCTGATTCTCGACATCGGCGGTTCGCGCGACACCCGTCGCCGTCAGCTCGAATCGCTGGTGGATGCTGCTGTGACGAAGCTCGATGGCGGTGCAAGCCAGGCTTCGCTGCCGGCGATGTCGAGCTATGAACGGAAGCTGGTGCACGACATCGTGTCGGAGCGCGGCCTGGTGTCTGAGTCGTACGGAGACGGCGCAGACCGCCACACTGTCATCACCCGCCGGTGATGTTTCACGTGAAACGGTGGGGTGCGCCGGTCATTGAGCGAGTTTCCCCCACCGGTCATTGAGCGAGCGAAGCGAGTCGAAATGCGCCGGGCCGCAGACCCAAACACCGCCCATCCGGTCATTGAGCGAGCGAAGCGAGACGAAATGCCCACGACCCCTGAGATCGAGCCCGCCGCGGCCGTCGACCTGTTTGGCCCTCGCCTCGACCTCGCACGCCGGTACACGGATGCCCTGGTCGCCGAGGGTGAGACCCGCGGACTGATCGGCCCGCTGGAGCTTCCACGCATCTGGACGCGGCACATCCTGAACTCTGCGATCGCTGCACCGTTGTTCGACGGTTCGGTCGCAGATGTGGGGTCCGGCGCGGGACTGCCCGGTCTGGTGCTCGCGATTGCTCGTCCTGACGTGCAGCTCACCCTCATCGAACCGATGGAGCGCCGGGTCACCTGGCTGAACGAGCAGGTCGAATCGCTCGGTCTGGACAACGTGCGGGTGATGCGTGCCCGTGGCGAGGATGTGGGCCTCGAGTTCGACGCCGTCACCGCACGTGCCGTCAGCGCATTGCGCACCTTGGTGCCCATCACCGCACCGCTGGTGAAGGATGGCGGGGAACTGATCCTGCTGAAGGGGCACAACGTGCCCGCTGAGATCGACGCCGCGCAGAAGATGTTCAAGAAGCACAAGCTCTCCGACGTCAGGGTGGAAGTGCTGGGCGAGGGCGTTCTCGACGAGCCCACCCGCGTGTTCCGAGCCCGCGTGCGCTGACCGCTTGTTCCCGGTCGTTGAGCGAGCGCAGCGAGACGAAACACATCCCTTCACGCTTGTCCACAAGTACGCGTTTCACGTGAAACATCCCTGGTCGTTGAGCGAGCGCAGCGAGACGAAACGCGCCGGCACCAGCAGGTGGGCATTTCGCCTCGTCACTTCGTTCCTCGCTCAATGACCGGTGGGGGAGAAGCCCTCGGTCGTTGAGCGAGCGAAGCGAGACGAAACGCGCGGGCACCGACGGGTAGGCATTTCGTCTCGTCGCTTCGCTCCTCGCTCAGTGACCGGTCGGGGAAGCTCCCGGTCGTTGAGCGAGCACAGCGAGTCGAAACGCGCGGGCACCGACGGGTAGGCATTTCGTCTCGTCGCTTCGCTCCTCGCTCAATGACCGGTGAGGAGAAGCTCCCGGTCGTTGAGCGAGCGTAGCGAGACGAAACGCATCCTTCCACTGTTGTCCACAAGTAGGCGTTTCACGTGAAACATCCCCAGGTTCCGTATTGAGTCACCTCGACGCACTCCTCACGGACGTACGCTCCGACGATGACTGGATACACGTACGTTCTCCGCTGCGCCGATGGAACCTTCTATGTGGGCAGCACGAAAGATCTGGATACGCGACTGGAAACACACGCTCAGGGACTCGGCAGCGACTACACCTCCTGCAGACTGCCGGTGGAGTTGGTGTGGTGGGCCGAGTTCGATCGCATCGATGAGGCGTTCGCTCTTGAGAAGAGGATGCAGGGGTGGAGTCATGCCAAGCGACTTGCCTTCATGGAGGGCGGGTACGACGCCATCAAAGGGTGGAGTGCGCGGGAGAGGGCGTTGAGACGCGCAGGCTCGTCCGGTCGTTGAGCGAGTGGAGCGAGACGAAACGGGTGTCGTGCGTGGTGGTCATTTCGTCTCGTCGCTGCGCTCCTCGCTCAATGACCGGGAGTGTTTCACGTGAAACACTCCGAGTACGGAGCGGACCCGGCGATTGTTCCCGGGCGGGTGTCTCTCCCGGTCGTTGAGCGAGCGGAGCGAGACGAAACGCCTCGCGCTCCCGGAGGGCATTTCGTCTCGTCGCTGCGCTCCTCGCTCAATGACCGGCATGGTTACTGTTCCCGGTCGTTGAGTGAGCGGAGCGAGTCGAAACGCGCCCCTTCCAGGGTGGGCATTTCGTCTCGTCGCTGCGCTCCGCGCTCAATGACCGGATCTCGTCTCGTCGCTGCGCTCCGCGCTTAATGACCGGATCTCGTCTCGTTGCTGCGCTCCTCGCTCAATGGCCGGGGGGTGGATCGGGCAGTGGGGGTGGGGTCGGTTAGAGTGGAACACGGTCCCGAAAGGAGTCGATGTTTCACGTGAAACCATCCGACAACGCATCGCCGAACCAAGATTTCGGGATGGATACCCCGCTCGCACGGGAACTCGCCGACCTCTCCTCCCGTCGCAAAGCACTCAGCACGATCACGGTCGAGTTCGACGGTGAACCCCGCATCTTCACGGTGTCGAACCAGAAGGGTGGCGTGGGTAAGACCACGACCACGGTCAACCTGGCATCCGCCCTCGCCGAACTCGGCGCCCGGGTCCTCGTAGTCGATCTCGACCCCCAGGGCAACGCATCCACCGCACTCAGCGTGGAGCACACGGCCGACACGGCGAGCATCTACGATGTGCTGATCAACGACCTTCCGTTCGGCGACATCGTGCAGCAGAGCCCGGAGTCACCCAATCTGCTCTGTGCGCCGAGCACCATCCACCTCGCTGGCGCTGAGATCGAACTCGTCTCGCAGGTCGCGCGTGAGTTCCGCCTGCGCCGCGCACTCGAGACCTATCTGCAAGAGCACCCCGCCGACTTCGTGATCATCGACTGCCCGCCATCGCTGGGTCTGCTCACGATCAACGCCTTCACGGCGGCATCCGAGGTGCTCATCCCCATTCAGTGCGAGTATTACGCACTCGAAGGGCTGAGCCAGCTGCTCGGTAACATCCAGATGATCCAGAAGCACCTCAACCCCGAACTCGCCCTCTCGACGATCCTGCTCACGATGTACGACGCGCGCACGCGCCTTGCGCAGCAGGTCGCCGACGAGGTGCGCGCACATTTCCCGCAGCAGGTTCTCGACGCCGTGATCCCGCGCTCCGTGCGGGTGTCCGAAGCCCCGAGTTTCGGGCAGTCGGTCATCGCATATGACGGAACTTCGGCAGGCGCCATCGCATACCGGGAAGCAGCAGTAGAGATAGCTCAGCGGGGTCCGCAATCCGCTCAGAACAAGGGGGCATGATGGCCAAACGCACTGGACTCGGTCGGGGGATCGGAGCGCTCATCCCGACGGCGGATCAGACCGAGCGTCCCGTCGACGTCTTCTTCCCCGGCGCCGTGAAGATCGCTGCGGACGCGAAGATCGGTGACGGCACAGGCGAGAAGAAGTCGGATGCTGCGATGCAGACATCCTCCAGCGCCGATGTTTCACGTGAAACAGAGCAGGCGGATCTCGCGCAGATCCCGGGCATCCGACTGATTCAGGTCGACCCGAAGGCGATCGTTCCGAACCCTCGTCAGCCGCGTACCCACTTCGATGAGGATCACCTCGCCGAGCTGGTGCACAGCGTCCGCGAGTTCGGTGTGCTGCAGCCCGTCGTCGTGCGCAGGAACGCCGACGGCGACTACGAACTGATCATGGGAGAGCGGCGCACGCGCGCCGCTCGCGAAGCCGGGCTCGAGGCCATCCCCGCGATCGTCCGCGAGACTGCCGATGAGGACCTGCTCCGCGATGCGCTGCTTGAGAACCTGCACCGGTCTGAGCTGAACCCGCTCGAAGAGGCCTCCGCCTACCAGCAGCTGCTCGAGGATTTCGGCATCACGCAGGAGCAGCTCGCCACGCGCATCGGTCGGTCACGACCGCAGATCAGCAACACGATCCGCCTGCTGCGCCTGCCGGTGCCTGTGCAGCAGCGTGTCGCGGCAGGTGTGCTCTCGGCGGGTCACGCTCGCGCGATCCTCTCGGTCGACGACCCCGAGCAGATGCAGCGCCTCGCCGACAAGGTCGTGAATGAAGACCTTTCCGTGCGTGCCACCGAGGCAGCTGCGAAGACCCTTCCCACCACCCCGGGCAAGGCGACCAAGCCACAGGCGGGTGCCCGACGCGCGTACCTCGACGAGGTGGCCGGCAAGCTGGGTGACCGGCTGAACACCCGCGTGCAGATCGGCCTGGGCGCCCGAAAGGGCCAGGTCAAGATTGAATTCGCATCCATTCAGGACCTGAACCGCATCCTCGCCGAGCTCGGCGAAGAGGAGTACGGGTCGCGCTGACCCCGAATCGCCAAGTACTTCTTCTCTCGAACCCTCGGGTGGGTTAGGCTCCGGTCAACAGCACACCGGGGGGTCGAGATGGCTGAGGCACTGAAGTCCGGCGGGATCCGAGGGCGCGTCATCGGCGTGAGCATCGCCGCAGCGCTCGGCGGATTCCTGTTCGGTTTCGACACGGCAGTGATCAACGGCGCGGTCGATGCCCTCTCGAGCGCCTTCGATCTCGGCGTCACCCTCAAGGGCTTCGCGGTGTCGTCCGCCCTGATCGGGTGCGCGATCGGAGCGTGGTTCGCGGGACCGGTCGCGAACAGGTACGGACGCATCCCGACCATGGTGGTCGCCGCCGTGCTGTTTTTCGCCTCAGCCGTCGGCTCGGGACTCGCCTTCGGCGTCATCGACCTGATCATCTGGCGCATCATCGGCGGGTTCGGCGTCGGTGCAGCATCCGTCATCGCACCCGCCTACATCGCCGAGGTATCGCCGGCGCGCGTTCGCGGCCGACTCGGGTCGCTGCAGCAGCTTGCCATCGTCTCGGGCATCTTTGTGGCGCTGCTTTCGGATGCCCTCCTCGCCGGCGTCGCCGGCGGCGCCGCCGAACCCCTGTGGGGATTGGATGCCTGGCGCTGGATGTTCATCGTCGAGGCCGTACCCGCCGTCGTCTACGGTGTGATGGCGCTGCGCCTGCCCGAATCCCCGCGATACCTGGTGGCGCGCGGCGAGGTCGAGCGGGCCACCGACGTGCTCACGATGGTCACCGGCGAGCACGACGTCGAAGCGAAGATCGTCGAGATCACGGGCACGATCAACACCGAGCGCAAGGAATCGCTGCGTGACCTGCGCGGTCACCGGCTCGGGCTGAAGCCGATCGTGTGGGTGGGCATCCTGCTCAGCGTCTTCCAGCAGTTCGTCGGCATCAACGTGATCTTCTACTACTCGACCACACTGTGGAAGTCGGTCGGATTCGATGAATCGGACGCCCTCACGATCACCGTCATCACGTCGGTGACGAATATCGCGGTGACGATCGTGGCGATCCTGCTCGTCGACCGCGTCGGCCGGCGGCTGATGCTGCTGGTGGGCTCGATCGGGATGACAGTGACGCTGGGGCTCATGGCAGTCGCGTTCTCGTTCGGAACGGTCGATGCTGCCGGTGAGGTCGTTCTGCCTGAGCCCTGGTCGACGATCGCCCTCATCTGCGCGAACGGCTTCGTGGTGTTCTTCGGGGCGACCTGGGGACCGCTGGTGTGGGTGCTGCTGGGGGAGATGTTCCCGAATTCGATCCGCGCTGGTGCCCTCGCGGTGGCCGCAGCCGCTCAGTGGGTGGCGAACTTCTTCATCTCGACGACGTTCCCGGCCTTCGCCAACATCGGGCTGACGTTCGCATACGGGTTCTACGCGTTCTTCGCTCTGCTGTCGTTCTTCTTCGTCTACTTCAAGGTCGCCGAGACGAAGGGCAAGGAGCTTGAATCGATGACCGAATAGGTCATCGTCACGCGCCGCAGGCGACCCTGACCCCTCAGGCTGCTCCGGTCACCGCCCGCAGCGATTTCTCCAGTGCCGGCCGAGGGTCCAGGGCATACTGGCCGTCGCCGAAGAGCTCGATGGTCGCCCGGCCGGAGTACCCATGGCGAGCCAGGCCGGAGACGATGTCTGACAGCGGCAGCTCGCCCTCGCCCCACGAGAGGTGACCCGCCGGTACGCCGTCGATGAGATGCACGTGACGCACCCTGTCGCCGAGCAGTGCGAAGTAGTCGTCCACCGAATCGCCAGCGACAGCCGCGGCGACGGTGTCCAACGCGACACCGAGGTTCGACGCACCGACATCACGGAGCATCCGCTTCGAGTCGGCTGCGCTGTTGACCAGATTTGACTCCACGCGCTGGAGCGGTTCCAGTATGCAGTCCAGGCCGAGAGTGGCGGCATACCCGGCGATCGCGCCGATGGCATCCGCCGATCGACGCCAACCGGCATCCCGAGGCTCGTCCTCACCGCCACGACCCGCGGTGAGGAAGAGGAGCTCCGCACCGAACTCGACTGCCAGCTCTGCCGCTCGACGGAACATCTGCATACTCTCCGCCCGCAGCCGAGCGTCTGGTGAGGCGATGTTCACGGGGTACATGACCTGCTCCGGCGTGAAGCAGACGATCTGCAGACCGCGTGCGTGCGCGGCATCGCGGATCCGCCGCGCGTGGGCATCGGTCAGCCATGGCACATGAGCGTGAGGCGCGATGCCCCACAACTCCATCGAAGTGCGTCCGAGGTCGACGAGATCGTCCAGGCAGCGCTCGAGCGGCAGGTGCTGGTAGGAGAAGTTCGAGCCGCTCACCCGATCGATCAGGGGTGCAGTCGCCGTCATTTCCCGATCCCCTCGGACAGGCCCTTGATGAAGTAGCGCTGGCTGGCGAAGAACAGCACGATCACCGGCAGGGCGGCCATCACCATGCCCGCGAAGACGACGGGATAGTCGGTGCCATGCTTGCTCATCAGGCTCGTCAGACCCACCGGCAGCGTCTGCACGCCGGATCCGCTGGTGAAGACCATCGCGAACAGGTACTCGTTCCAGGCGAACAGCACGTGCAGGATGACGGTGGAGATGATGATCGGTTTACACATCGGCAAGGTGATGTGCCAGAACGTCGTCCAGCGGCTGGCGCCGTCGACCTCCGCGGCCTCATCGACCTCGCGCGGAAGATCGATCATGTAGGCGCGGATTAGGAAGGTCGTGAACGGGATGCGGAACGCGCTGTAGAGGATCAGCAGAGCCCAGAACGTGTTGTACAGCCCCATCGCCTGGAACATCCGCACCAGCGGAACGAGCGCGACGGCAGGAGCGAGCATGAGACCGCCCAGGATGATGCCGGACACGACGCGCCCGAACGGCATGCGCACGCGGGTGAGACCGAACGCCGCCCATGCGCTGATGAACACCGTCGCGATCGTCGAAGTCACCGTGACGAGCACGCTCGTGGTGAGGTAGTCGCTCACGCCGCGGTTCCACGCGTTCGCGTAGTTCTCCCAGTCGAGCTGCAGTGGCAGCGCGAACGGGTTGCCGAAGAGCTCGGCGTTCGTTTTGAAGCCGTTCAGCACCATCCACAGCAGCGGGTAGGCGACGACGACCACCAGTGCGAGCAGGAACGACCACATGAAGACGCGGACGATCGCGCCGAGGAAGCCGGTGCGGGTCATCAGAACTCCACTCTTCTGCGTCGTGTGTACCAGAGCTGACCGAGGGCCACCATGAGGGTAACGATGAAGATCACCGTCGCGATCGCGGCGGCGTAGCCGAAGTCGTTGCGCACGAACCCGCTGCGATAGAGCCAGGTGGCGAGCACCTGGGTCGAGTTGTTGGGTCCGCCGCTGGTCATCACCATGACTTCGTTGAACACCTGGAACGCTCCGGAGATGGTGACGATGACCATCAGGCCGCTCATCTCGCGCACGAGCGGCACGGTGACGTGGAAGAAGCGGCGGATCGGCCCGATGCCGTCGAGCGAAGCCGCCTCGTACAGCTCCGCGGGGATGCGTTGGATGGCGACAGCGAACAGCAGCGTGGAATAGCCGAAGCCCTGCCACTGGCTCATCGCGATGATGGCGACCATGGCGGTGGACTCCTGGCCGAGCCAGGGTTGGGCGAGCGCACTCAGGCCCAACGCGTCGAGCATATGGTTGAGCATGCCGAGCTTCGGCTCGTAGATGAAGTAGAAGAGCAGGCCAGCGACGGTGAGGGAGATCGCGGACGGGACGAAGTAGATCGCGCGGAGGATCTTCCGCCACCGAACGCTGCGCAGGCTCTCGATCATGGCGGCGAGCACGAGCGCTCCGGCCACTTGGAACACGATGGAGAGGAGCGCGTAGAGCACGTTGTTCCAGAGAGCACCCCAGAAGACGGGATCGCCGAGGAGCTTCTCGTAGTTCTCTATGCCGACGAACTCCGAGACTCCGGAGTAGATGTCCCACTCCTGCGTGGAGAACGCGAGGTTCTGCACGAGCGGCAGGTACACGAAGACGCCGAGCACCACTAGCGCGGGCAGGACCCAGGCCAGTCCGGCGACGCGCGCCATGCGACCTCGCGACCAGCGGACGGCGGCTCTATGGCCGCGCGGCGCCGGGTTGAGGATGGTCTCGGTGACGGTCGGGGGTCGGCGGAAACCGGCCCCCGACGGTGCGTCAGCGGGCGTCGTTGTTCGCTGCGCGAACACTTTCGAGCACCTCTTCCGGTGTGGAGCTGCCGCTGATGACGGCTTCGCCGCCTGCCAGCCAGGCATCGGCGACCTCGGGAACCGTCACCGTGTCGAGCCAGGCGACGAGACCCGAGGCGTCGTTGACCATCGAGATGCCCTCGTAAACCGACTTGCTCGACGTCTCCGCCGTCACCGCGTCGACGACAGCACTGGGCTGCCCGAATGGCGGAGAAGACAGCGTCTTGGCGTTCTCGGGCTCGGTGACGAACTTCATGAAATCGACGGCGAGGGCGGCGCGAGGCGACTGCGCGTTGATGAGATAGCCCTCGGGCGAACCCTCGATGACGCCCGGGTCGCCTTTCGATCCCTCGGGAACCGGCAGCGGGAAGATTCCGAAGTCGTCCGTGGTCAGGGTGGCGCCGTCAGCGGTGACCGTGTCGAACTCCAGGATCTCCTGGTAGTACATCGCCGCTCGACCGCCGGCGAGCGCCTGCTGAGCGGTCGTGTAGAGGACGCCGTTAGTGCCGTCGCCGGTGTCGGTGCAGTCGTTGACAAGGGTACTGAACTGTTCCAGAGCGCGCACATATCCGGGATCGTCCCATTCGGCGGTCTCCGGGTCGAAGTCCGCGCGCAGGACCTCCGAGGGGACGTTGTACGCGAACAGCTGCTGCAGATAGTGCAGGGCCGGCCAACCGTCCTTGTTGCCGAACGCGATTGGTTCGTAGCCCGCCGTCCGCAGAGGCTCGCAGGCGTCGATGAGCTCCTCGAACGTGGTCGGGACCTGGATACCGGCTTCGGCGAACGCGGACTTGCTGTAGCCCATGAACTTGCCGTTGTTGTACAGCGGGATGCCGTAGTACTTGCCGTCGTGCTCGAAGGCAGACAGCGACGCCTCGCCGAAGCGATCGCCCCATTCGGTTCCCGGGGCGATGACGTCACTCAGGTCGGCGGCGAGTCCGCCGTTGATGAAGTTGTCCGCCCAGTTGCCGGTCCAGGTGAAGTAGATGTCGGGCAGGGCCTGCGAAGCGGTGAGGGTCTTCGTCTTGTCCTTGATCGACTGGTCTGTCTCCTGGATCAGTTCGATCTTCACATCGGGATGCTCGGCCTCGTACGCCGCGGCGAGATCCTCGAAGTACGGCTCGAGGGGTTCGCCAGCGAACTTCGTGAGGATCGAGAGCGTGCCCTCGAAGACGGGGTCGGCGGTGACGTCCGCTGCCGGCTGGGGTGCGCTCGCCGCGCATCCGGAGAACACGAGGGCCGTCGCCGCAACTGTGGCAACGGTGGCGATAGTGCGGGTGGTGCGCATGGTCTGCCTCTCTGAGGGGCGGTCCGCCTGCCGCGACTCGCGGCCACCGATCCGCCGTTGGAAACTCGGTGCATGTCTTGGCTGGCGAGTGTAGCCGAAAACCTGGTACCGGTACCAGTCTCAATCTGCAGATCTTTCGTATCGGCTTGCAACCACGCTAATCCTCTGGACTATTGACGTAGTCGTGACAACTATGTCAGCATGATGCCGACCTGGTACCGGTACCACAACCATGACCCGGGCACTCTCGCCCAATCGAAAGGATCAATGATGCTCGGCTTCGACGAGACCGCATTCCGCTCCCAGACGGCCAGCGCCGTCGCACTCCGCCCGCAAATCGAGAACCTCGTCGATGCGCTGCTCGAGAAGGGCATCGACAATGTCCTGCTCATCGGGTCCGGAGGCACCTACGCACAGATGTGGCCATACGAGCTGCTGGCCCGCGAGCGCTCGGCGATCCCCATCCGCGCCGCCATCGCGGCGGAGCTCGTTGTCGCTGGCGACGCCCTGCTGGGCGAGCGCACCGCCGCGGTGTTCACCTCGGTCAGTGGCACCACCGAAGACATCGTGCGCGCCGTCGACTACGTCCGCGAGAAGGGCGCCACCACCGTCGCGTTCACCGGTTATCCGGAATCGCCGATCGCCCAGGGAGTGGACCACGCGCTGATCTCGGAACCGAAGACCTGGCCCTTCGACATGCAGATGCTGCTGCTGATCGGCCGGCTGCTCGAGCGACGCGATGAGTTCGACGGCTACACCTCGCTGGCGGACGAGCTGCAGAACCTGCCCGACGCCCTGGTCGCGGTCGCCGAGCAGGCCGAACCGGTCGCCGCGGCCTTCGCCGATGCTCACAAGGACACGGACTACTACTTCTTGATCGGCGGAGGGCCGATCTGGGCCTTCACCTACCTGTACTCCATGTGCATCCTCGAGGAGATGCAGTGGCTGAGGACAACTCGCGTACACAGCGCGGAGTTCTTCCACGGCTCGCTGGAGCTGCTCGAGAAGGACACCTCGGTCATCATCTTCCAGGGTGAGGATCAGACCCGTGGCCTGACCGACCGCGCGGAGTCCTTCGCCAAGAGGGTGTCGAAGGACGTGACGGTGTTCGACACCCGCGACTACGCGCTCGAGGGCTTCAGCCCCGAGAACCGCGCGCTCATCGCTCCGATCGTGCTCGACACCGTGATGGGCCGGGTGAGCAAGCACCTCGAGCGCGTGCGTGACCACTCGCTCGACCTGCGCCGCTATTACCGTGTGATGGACTACTGAGCGCACGAGGGCGGTGCTGTGATGAGAGTCCTCGGATTCGGCGACAATATCGTCGATCGCTTCGTCGATCGCGGGATCGAGTACCCCGGGGGGAACGCCGTCAACGTCGCCGTATACGCCCATCGCCTGGGCATGCACGCCGAGTATCTGGGGGTGTTCGGCGACGATGATCGCGGGCGGTTCCTCCGGGCGTCCATCGAGGATGCGGGTGTGGCGACGACCCGGAGCATCGTCCGCAGCGGAGAGTCGGGGGTTTCCTCACTACAGGTCGTGGACGGAGAGCGCGTGTTCCTCGGATGGAACGGTGGCGGCGTCACCGTTCGGGAGCCCATCGACCTCGGCGACGGACGGGAGGAGTACGCGGCGGGCTTCGACGTCGTTCACTCGAGTGTCTACTCCCGCACCGAGAGCCAGCTCGTGCGCCTTCGCGGGCACGACGCGCTCGTCAGCTACGACCTGTCCAGTGAGGCGGAGTTCCGGGAGGGAGCGTATCTGGATCGGATCGCCCCTTTTGCCGACCTCGTCCTCCTCTCGTGCGCTGGTCTTGAGGAGAACGAGGCCTTCACTCTGCTTGACGACGTCGTGTCGCGCGGAGCGGTACTCGCGCTCGGCACGAGGGGAACCGACGGCGCGCTCGTGACCGACGGGCGCATCCGGCGAAGCGCTCCCGCGCGGCTGATACCCGAGGAGAGCGATGTCGTGGACACGATGGGATGCGGCGACGCCTTCCTCGCCGGGTTCCTCGTGGCGCTGCACAGCGCCGGATGGCGTCGTGGACGCAACCCCGGTGGCGCCGCGCTGCAGCAGGCTCTCCAGGCAGGAGCGGATGCGGCCCACGATCAGTGCTTCGTGGAGGGGGCATTCGAACGGGGTCGGCCGAGTCCCGACGCAGTCGCGGCTATCATGTGGTGAACGGGTGATCAGGAAGGGGGCGAAGCGGATGGCAGCCGAGCGCTCCGCTCCTCCCACAATCTCCGAGGTGGCCGCAGGGGCAGGGGTCGGTCGCTCCACAGCCGCGCGAACCCTCGGCGGCTACGGCTACGTGAGTCCCGACGTGCGTGAGCGGGTGCTCGCAGCGGCCGAGCGCATCGGCTACCGGGCGAACGCTCTCGCCCGCAGCATGTCAACCGGTATCAGCAACACGATCGGCGTGATCGTGGCCGACATCGCCAATCCGTTCTTCGGTGGCGTGGTGCGGGGCATCTCGGACGCGGCGCACGCGCGGGGATACGACACGCTCGTGCTGAGCACCAACGAGAAGCTGCCCGAGGAGGTCGCCGCGACCAACGTACTCATCGACAAGCGGGTCGACGGCATCATCGTCGCGTCCGCCGCGCTGGACGCGGCGTCTGCGGCGCACTTCGAGCAGGCGCGAGACCACGGCATCCCCGTCGTGCTGGTGGACCGGGCGGTTCCGGGTCTCGAGCTCGACGCCGTCGTGATCGACAATCGCGCCGCCGCGCGAGACGCCGTCGAGCGCCTCATCGCCGCCGGGCACCGGCGGATCGGGTTCGTGTGGGGGCCGCCGGTTCAGGAGCGCCCCCGACTCCGCCGCGAGATGGTCGATATCGCCGCGCGCAACCTCTGGACCGATGGTGAGCGGCTGCAGGGCTATCTGGATGCGCTCGACGACGAAGGCATCGTCTTCGACGCCGACCTCGTCATGGTGGGTGAGAAGGTCGAGGAGAACGCCCGCGTCGAGGTGAGGCAGATGCTCGCGCTGACCGATCCGCCGACCGCGCTGTTCTGCACCGAGACGGATGCGATGACTGGATCCCTGCAGGCGCTGCGCGACGCCGGACTTCGGGTCGCGACCGACGTCTCGATGATCGGATTCGACGACAGTTCCTGGGCGAGGGTGCTTGAGCCGCCGCTGACGATGATCGAGCAGCCGATGCAGGCGCTCGGCACTCGCGCGGCGGAGGTGCTGTTCGGGGCGATCGACGGGCAGGAGCCCTCGGTCGAGCTGCACACGCTCGAGACGCGCTTCATCGAACGAGCGTCCGTCGCTCCGCCGTCTGACCGTTGATTCGGCCCCGGCCCCGGCCCTGGCTCGGGCACCGGATCGTAGAATTGTCAGGTGATCGACCGATTCCCCCGCCGTGCGAGCCTGGAAGTGCTGCGCGCGGAAGCGGGCGATGAGCGCTCGGTGCTCGTGCACGAGCGTCTGCGCAACGGTCAGGATCCCTGGGATTTCATGAGCGAGCTCCCGTCCGTCGACGAGCTCGTCGTGCTGCTGCTCCGCGCCGACGTCGTGGTCGATCGGGGCGGCGACGTCCGTGATCCGCACTGGAACGATCAGGTGCTGCGCAGCATCGCCCTGGAGTACCCCGAGCTGAGCACGACCGTATGGCGGATGCTGGCGGCGTGACAGACGCCGAGAGCCCGCCGCCCAAATAGGCGACGGGCTCTGAAGAAGCTCTGCAGAACTCCGAGAAGGCGAACTCAGCCGATGAAGTCGGCGAGGTCCTGCTCGAGGGCGAACTTCGGCTTGGCGCCGATGATGGTCTTCTTGACCTCACCGCCGTGGAACACCTTCATCGCGGGGATCGAGGTGATCTGGTACTTCATCGCGAGGTCGGGGTTCTCGTCGACGTTGAGCTTGAGGATCGTGATCTTCTCGGGGTTCTCGGCCTGGATCTCGTCGAGCACCGGTGCGACCATGCGGCACGGTCCACACCATGCGGCCCAGAAGTCGACCAGCACCGGACCATCGGCCTGCAGCACGTCCTGCTCCCAGGTGGCCTGCGTGGTTGCCTTGGCAGTCATTGAATCTCCTTGTTCGGTGTCACCCGATGAAACGCCGGGCGCGTGGAATGTGTTCCCGGCGGTCAGCTGACGATGACCTCGGCCGCGACGGCGGCGGGTTCCTCGACGGAGGCATCCTCCAGGTCGGCGAGGAAGTGCTCGGCATCCAGCGCCGCAACGACGCCGGAGCCGGCCGCGGTCGCCGCCTGACGGTAAGTCGGGTCGATCACGTCACCGGCGGCGAAGATGCCGGGAACCGAGGTGCGCGACGAGCGTCCGTCGACCCAGATCGTGCCGGCGTCGGTGAGTTGCAGTTTCTCGTGCACCAGGTGGGTGCGCGGGTCGTTGCCGATCGCGATGAACAGCCCGTCGATCTCGAGCTCGCGCAGCGAACCGTCGACGGTCGAGCGCAGCTGCACGCCCTTCACAGATTCACCACCGAGCACCTCGACGACCTCGCTGTTCCAGATGAACTCGATCTTGTCGTTCGCGAAGGCGCGCTCCTGCATGATCTTGGATGCCCGCAGGGTGTCCTTGCGGTGGATGACGTACACCTTCGAGGCGAACCGGGTCAGGAAGGTGGCCTCTTCCATGGCCGAGTCGCCGCCGCCGACGACGGCGATCGTCTTCTCGCGGAAGAAGAAGCCGTCGCACGTCGCGCACCACGACACTCCGTAGCCCGACAGGCGCTCCTCGCCCTCGATGTGCAGCTTGCGGTAAGCCGAGCCGGTGGCGTAGATGATGGTGGATGCCTCGTGCTCGGCGCCGCTGCCGAGGACGACCTTCTTGACCGGGCCGTCGACGTGCAGCTCGGTGACGTCGTCGTACAGCACCTCGGTGCCGAACTTCTCGGCCTGCTCCTGAAGCTTGGCCATCAGGTCGGGGCCGAGGATGCCCTCGGGGAAGCCGGGGAAGTTCTCGACGTCGGTCGTGTTCATCAGCTCGCCGCCGACCTCGACCGTGCTGGCGATCAGCAGCGGCTTGAGGTTCGCGCGCGCCGCGTAGATGGCGGCGCTGAATCCGGCGGGGCCGGAGCCGATGATGATGACCTGACGCATGTGCTCTCCTTGATCGCGGATGCCGGTATGAACGGCACCGACTGCTTCAACCCATGGTAACCGCGTCGCATTCCCCGGGTGCGGTCAACCAGGAGTGCCCAGCGGCTGTCCGAGGGTGCTCAGCGACCGGGCAGGAACCGCTTGACCAGGCCCGAGACGACGGTCAGCTCCGGGGCGCGCAGGATCAGCAGCACCACGCCGTACACGACGACCGCGACGAGCCCGATCACGCCGGTGCCCACGGCACCGAGCAGCTTGTCGACGAACGTCATGCCGGTCTGCCCGGCGGTCCACCCCTCGCCGGCGCCCATCAGCACGTACGTGCCCCACCCGGCGAACCCGGCGGGGATCGCCGCGATGAAGAACCTCAGCAGCGACAGCAGCGTCTTCGGCAGCTCGAGTCCGCCGAGGCGATTGCGCAGAATCCAGATCGCGATGATGGTCTGCACGAGCCCCGCGATCGACTGGCCGAGCGCCACGGCGGCGGCGAGCTGGCTGAGCGGCGCGACGGCGGCGGCCACGTACGAGAACCCGATGATCAGTGCCACCTGCACCAGGGTGAACAGGAACGGCGTGCGAGTGTCTCCATAGGCGTAGAAGGCCCGCTGCACGATGAACAGCACCGACAGCGGCACGAGCCCCACCAGATAGGCGATCAGCACGGGGGCGGCCTGCACAGCCTGTTCCGCGCTCTCGGTGAAGATCCGGGTGGCCGGTACGGCCGCGACGGCGAGGGCGATGCCGGACCCCACCACGAACAGCGACACCGCGCGGATGCACCGTGCGACGTCGCCGCGCACCTCGTCGTCGCGCCCGGCGGCGGCGTGCTCGGCGATCTGGGTGAAGTAGGGGGTGCCGATCGAGATCGCGAAGATCGAGTACGGCAGCATGAACACCAGCCAGGCGGCCATCATCAGCGCGGTCGACGGATGCTCGCCGGACGCGTCCGAGACGACTCTGGTCTGGATCAGTCCGGCGATCTGGCCGGCGATGACCATCAGGAAGGTCCACCCGGCGAGTGACCCGATCTCACCGAGTCCGACGCCGCGCCAGCGGAAGTCGGGGCGCAGCGCGAGCCCGGTGCCGCGCCAGGCGAACAGCAGCAGTCCGGCCTGCACGGCGATCCCGAGGGTGGCGGTGCCGCCGAGCACGGCGATCATCGTGGGATCCCAGACGTCCATCGCGTTCTGGTTGCCGCCGAACAGGGCGATGAACACCAGGAAGCCGGCGATGGAGATGATGTTGTTCGCGACCGGCGTCCACGTGTACGGCCCGAAGACGCGTTTGGCGTTGAGTGTCTCGCCGATCAGCGCGTACAGACCGTAGAAGAAGATCTGCGGCAGGCACCAGTAAGCGAACGCCGTGGCCAGCGCGAGCTGATCGGGCGTGAACTTGTGGGCGTACAGCGTCACCAGCCACGGTGCCGCCGCCATCGCCAGGGCCGTCGCGGCGAGGAACACCACGGTGCCGAGGGTGAACAGCTTCGAGATGTAGGCCCGGCCGCCGTCCTTGTGCACCGCAGACTTGACGATCTGCGGGATGATCACGGCGGTGAGGATGCCGGTCTGGATGATCGTGAAGACGTTGTTCGGCAGCTGATTGGCGACCGCGAAGGCGTCGGCGGGGCGCCCGAAGCTGCCGATCGCCGCGACGAGCACGATGGTGCGGATCAGCCCCGTGATGCGCGAGACGAGGGTGCCGGCGCCGAGGATCGCGCTGGCCCGGCCGAGACTACTCATCGTTCTCCCGTGTGATCGGCGCGGCGCCGGCATTCGGCGCGTCGCCGGCACTCGCAGCGTCGTCGACAGAATCCGCATCACCCGCAGCATCCGCCTTCGCGCGCTTCCGGCGCAGCACGGTGCGCACGGTTCCGAACACCAGCAGCAGCACGATCACGCCACTGAGGATCACCAGGCCGATGCCCTCCCAGTCGGCGCGCAGCGTCACGTCGGCCTCGGCCGGCTGCCCGATCGGCACGCCGGTCGGGCTGCTCAGCCGGAACGTGACCTGCACGTCGCCACTGGCGACGCGGGCCTCGATCGGCACGTTCACGCGGGTGCTGCCACCGGCCTGCGCGATCACCGGGGTGACCGGCTGGATGTCGAGCCGCACGTCGGACGGGGTGCTGAACAGCGAGACGTTCACGTTCCAGGGCAGCTCGTTGCGCACCCACACCGGCAGCGGCGCCGCCGAGGTGAACAGCTGCACGGGCTTCGGCTGCTGGATCCCGACCGCGTCGAGGGTCTCCTGCACGCGCTCCGACTGCGCGGCGACCGCGGCGGCGAACTCGGCGTCGTCGAGGCCGACGCCGATCGCACGCAGGATGCGGATGCGGGTGGGGCCGAGCAGCAGCGCCGGTTCGTCGAGGATCGTAGAGAAGTCGGTGAGGCGGCGTTCGCCCGCGAGCAGGTCGTTGAGTGCGGCAACTCGCGATGCGCTGTCGTCGGGCGAGAGGGTGGCGGATGCCGGTGCCGCGGCAAGCAGGTCGGCGAGCGTCACCGTGGGCGAGGCGAAGGCACTCAGGGCGGCGCGCACCCCGGCGGGCGTGCGGGTCTCCGATCGGTCGAGGGCGAGCACCGTCGACGCCGAGTGCTGCCCGGCGAAGAACAGATGACCGGCAGCGGCGGTCAATTCACGGTCGATGGCGGCGGGGTCGGTCTGCCCGACCGCGGCCGAGATGCGGGCGGATGCTGCCGTGTCGACCGTCAGCACGTTGTGGCCGTCGACCGTGCTGTGCGCCGCCGCACTGCCTGCCAGCGCTGCGGACGGCAGGATCGTGGTCACCTCGTCGCCGAGGTAGGTGTCGAAGGTCGCGAGATCGGCCGTGCTCACGGCGTCGCGGGGCCAGAGGATGCCGGGGGTCGCGCCGTCCACCGCGGTGAGTTCGTCGTTGCCGGGGAGAAGCGGCGCGACGTCTTCGGTCGGGGTGGGTTCGGGTGTCGCAGTGGGCACGGGCGCCGAGGGGAAGTCGGCGGGCTGCAGGAGCGGCGTGAGCTCGGGCGTCGACAGCAGTTCGGGCAGCTGCGCGTGCGCCTGCACAGCGGCATCCGCGTCACCGAACTGCAGGGCGAACACGTCGTTCGGCAGCCGTTCGAGCGCCGCCAGCCAGTCGATCGCGCTCTGCGGGGCGCTGATGCCCAGCATCCGAATCGCCGCGGGGATCGACGGATCGATCGCGAGGATCGCCGCGGTGCCCATCACCGCGTCGAGCAGACCCGCCAGCGAGCCGCCGTCGGCGGTGAGCTCGGCGAGTTCGTCGGCGGTGAGCAGCGAGCCGTTCTCGGGGGTGGCGGTGATCGGCACGAGCACCGCGCTCGCGCTCGCGTCCGATTCGGCGACCACCAGCACGTTCGACGCGGTGACGTTCCATGGCATCGCGTCGCCCTCGTCATCGGTCGTCGACGCACCCGACAGGCGCGCCTGCACCGGATAGACGCCCGGTTCGAGGTCGCCGAGGGCGCCGGCATCCACCACCGAGGTGACGGCGCTCTGATCGCCGGCGTCGACGACGGGCGTCGGCTCGGTCGCGATCGTGCGGAACGCACCGCTGACCGTGCCGTCGTCGAGCCAGGCGTCGAGGGCCGCCCCGTCGGTCAGCCGATCACTGTTGATCTGCAGGCTGACGGTGCCGGCGGTGAGTTCGGAGTCGGTGGTGTTCTCGACGGTGATCGAGCTGACCAGGGGGCCGCCGGGGGCGATCACGGTGCCCGATCCCGTCGAGACGGACAGCTCGACGATCGGGTCGGCCGGGGTGGGGGCATCCGATTCCTCGTCTGCGGATGCGGCCGGTGCGCCACCCAGGGCGAGACTGCCGACGACGAGCGCCGCGGCGAGGCGGCTCAGCAGCCGGCGCGCACGCGGGCGGGAGGCTTCGCGGGGATGCGTCGAGGTCATGATCGGAATCGGCCGCGCCGGGGGAGTGACACGACACCGCCCCTGATTCTAGGCGTGACGGCGTGCGAAACCCTGAAGGCGCGTAGAGTGACGGCCGTGCCGGACGATTCCCGACCCCACCCCGATCACGTTCTCGCGCAGGCTCTCGCCGCCGACCTCGACGATGCCGACTTCCGTTCCGATGCGCTGCGGCAGCTGTGGGGCGCCGAGTCCGACGACGCGCTGGCCCGCGGATTGCGCGAGCCGATTCTGCGCGCTCTCGCCGACCGCGAAGACGCCCTGCCGACACTCGGCCGCCTGTGGGTGCTCGGGATGCCGCAGCCGCTCGCGGCGGTGGAGCAGGCGCTGCCGCGGGTGGGGATCGATGGACTGGCCGCTCTGGGACTGGCGTCGGTCGAAGGCGCCAGGATCGTTCCGCGGGCGCTGATCCGCCCGCAGTCGTTCGTGGATGCCGGTGGCGTCGGCGAATGGTGGATCGCCAGTGACCTCGACGAGATCGCCCTCGGTTCGTCGCTGCCCGCCGACCACGTGCTGGGGGTGGGCGGGGCGTCGCGCACCCTGGCCGAGCTGGTGATCCCGACGCCGGTCGAGCGGGCGCTCGACCTCGGCACCGGCTGCGGAATCCAGGCACTGCTGATCGCCCGCAACGCCGGTCATGTCGTCGCCACCGACATCTCGTCCCGTGCGCTCGCCTACGCCGAGCTGAACGCGCAGCTCAACGGCGTGCGCAACATCGAATTCCGCGAGGGGAGCCTGTTCGAGCCGGTGGCGGGTGAGTCGTTCGACCTGGTGGTCTCGAACCCGCCGTTCGTCATCACCCCGCGCGCCACCGACGTTCCCGAGTACGAGTACCGCGACGGCGGGATGATCGGCGATGCGCTCGTCGAGCGATTCCTGCGGGCGGTGCCGCAGCATCTCTCGCCCGGCGGCGTCGCCCAGCTGCTCGGCAACTGGGAGTCGTCGTCGGCCGTCGGTTCGGGGCTCGACCGGGTGCGGTCGTGGGTCGCCGACGACCTCGATGCGTGGGTGATTCAGCGCGAGGAGCTGAGTCCGCTCGCCTACGCCGAGCTGTGGATCCGCGACGGCGGCACGCTGCCGCGGGATGCTGAGTTCACCCGGCTGCTCACCGCGTGGCTCGACGACTTCGCCGACCGCGGCGTCACCGCCGTCGGCTTCGGCTACATCCTGCTGCGCCGCCCGGGCGTGGCCGCCAGATCCGGTTACGAATCGGGGGCCGACACACCAGATGTCGGACGGGATGCCGGAAACGGGCCGACATCTGGCGTGTCGGCCCCCCAGGTGCATCCGTATGCCGCCCCACTTCACCGCTTCGAGACCGTGACTCAGCCCGTGTCGGGGCTGGGACGCGCCCTCGCGACGGGCCTGGCCGCACATGACCTGCTCGCCGAGGGCATCCCGCAGCGTCTCGTCGTCGCGCCGGACGTGACCGAGGCGCGGCACTTCATGCCCGGCAACGACGACCCGAGCGTGATCGAGCTGCGGCAGGGCGGCGGGTTCGGGCGCACGCTCAAGGTCGACCCGGCGCTGGCCGGCTTCGTCGGCGCCTGCGACGGCGAGCTCACGGTCGGTCAGATCGCCGCGGCGCTCGCCGACCTGTTTGACGTGCCGTTGCCCGAGCTGTGGGCGCAGATCGAGCCCCGTATCCGCGAACTCGTGTTCGACGGACTGCTCGTGCCGGCGGAGTGATCGTTTACCTCGTCCCGGTCGCAATGGTTGCCGCTATTCCACGCGAGTAGCGGCATCCATTGCGACCTGAACCTCGGGATGGCGGGGAATAGCGTCCGAGAACGATGCGTTCGCATAGACCATGAAGGCCTTCGGATTCCTCTCGTTCGGGCACTACGCCGATGTGCCGGGTTCGGTGACCCGCACCGCCGGCGACATGCTGCATCAGACCATCGAGCTCGCCGAGGGCGCCGACGAGATCGGCGTGAACGGCGCCTATGTGCGCGTGCACCACTGGGCGCGCCAGGCCGCCTCGCCCATGCCGCTGCTGACGGCCATGGCCGCGCGCACGAAGCGCATCGAGGTCGGCACCGGCGTCATCGACATGCGGTACGAGAACCCGCTGCAGCTCGCCGAAGAGGCCGCCGCCCTCGACCTCATCGCGGGCGGTCGCATCGCCCTCGGCATCAGCCGCGGGTCACCCGAGACGGCGCTGCGAGGCTACGAGGCGTTCGGCTACGTCGACGGTGAAGACGCCGAGCGCGGCAGCGTGCTCGCGCGCGAGAAGTTCGACCTGTTCCTGCGGGCGATCGACGGCGAGGCGATCGCCCCCGGTGACGCGCACATGGTCGGCCCGGGGCGTTACCTGGCGATCGAGCCGCAATCGCCCACGCTGCGCGACCACGTCTGGTGGGGCTCCGGCTCGCGCGCCACCGCCGAGACCACCGGCCGGCTCGGGCTGAACCTGATGAGCTCGACGCTGGTCACCGAGGCAACCGGGCAGCCGTTCCACGAACTGCAGCGCGAGCAGATCGACATCTTCCGGGCGGCCTACCGCGAGGCCGGGCACACGGGCACCCCACGCGTATCTGTGAGCCGCAGCGTGTTCCCGCTGATGGACGACCGCGACCGCGCCTACTTCGGGCTGCGCAGTGCCGAGAACGGCGACCAGATCGGTGTCATCGACGGGCTGCGGTCGACCTTCGGCAAGACCTACGCGGCCGAGCCCGACGTGCTGATCGAGCAGCTGAAGGCCGACGAGGCCGTGATGGCGGCAGACACGCTCATGCTGACCATCCCGAACCAGCTCGGTCCGGACTACAACCTGCACGTGCTGCAGGCGTTCGCCGAGCACGTGGCGCCGGCGCTGGGCTGGAAGCCGAACACCGAGGGGCCGGTGCAGGGCGACCCGGTCGTCTGACGCCCGTCCGCGTATCATCGCAGGGTGATCGCTGAAGCTCGGCACGTCGCGCACTCGCTGCCCGACCAGTGTCAGGGCCTCGCCACCCTGGCCGGGGCCTTCCAACTCGATCACGCCCAGCGCAGACTTCCCCGTCATGAGGTGATCGTGCACGACGCCGGCGTACTCGAACGGGCCGGTGATGCGCGGGCCGAATTCGAGGAGATGGCGGTCGTCCACACCGATCAGGCACTGCGGGACTTCGAGCGGTTCGTGCTGCCCGGCCTGCGCGGCGCCGATGCCCGGGTCATCGACCGATTGAGTGCGACATACGTCGAGGGCTATTCGCCGGAATCGGATGCCCGGGAGCCGTTCCTCGCACCGGCGCTGCACGTGTTCGGGCGTCAGGATCACGTGGTCGGCTACGAGGACGGGCTCGCCCTCGCCGATCACTATCCGCGCGGAAGCTTCGTGGTGCTGGACGGGACGGGGCACAATCCGCACCTGGAGCGGCCCCAGCTCGTCGGAGCGCTGATCCGGGATTGGCTCGGACGCGTCGACCGTCACCGCCCATGCGACTGATCCGGCGGTGATGGCCCGGCGACGGGTCGGCAGCGTGTCGGCCGTGAGGGTCGGCGGTGGCGCAATGTTCACCGACAGTTCAGAACTGGCCGGCCGGCGTCGACGGACGGCTACCTGCGCGTCACCGGGACTGAGTACGAAGAGGGGTGGCAATCGCCATTCTCCCTTCGTGAAGAGGTTCTCCGTCCATGCCCCATCCCTCCTTCCGTCGCGCCGGTGCAGCAGCGCTCGCTGCCGTGGTCGTCGCCACGGCGCTGGTCTCAGGTGTCGTGCCCGGCACGACGCAGCTCGCGCTCGCCGAAGAGGCGACATCCCCCACTCCGGCCGACGGTCCGCCTTCCGCCCCGTCGCCCTCGACAGAGGCGCCGACGCCGGCTCCCGAGACCCCGGCCCCGGACACCCCGACGCCGGCTCCAGAGACGTCGTCGCCCGCGCCGAATCCGGATGCCGGCGAGCAGACCGACCCCGAAGCGACAGACCCGACCGCGCCGGAGCAGACCCCGGCCCCTGAAATGCCCGCGCCGCAGGACACGGCACCGCCGGCATCCGACGAGACGACCCTCACGACACCCGAGGCGAACGCCGCCGCTGACGCCGTCACGGGCGAGAGCGGCAACGCCGCTGAGCATTGGCCGCTGATCATCACCGAGATCAACGGCGACAACGCCGGGGCCGACAACTACGAGTTCCTCGAGATCACCAACACGACCGATGCGCCGATCGACTTGAGCGCAGCCGGACTGCAGATCAGGTACCACACCAGCCAGTGGAACACCGGCAGCGTCCAGTCGCTGATCCACCTCGATGGTGAGGACGACGCGCCGGCCGTGATTCCCGCCGGCGGCGTCGCGGTGCTCTGGATGAACTACGGCGAGGGTGACCCGCGCCGCAGTCTCAGCAAGGACCAGTTCCGCGAGTTCTACGGCATCCCCTCCTCCGACGCACCCATCTTCCGCTTCGGGCCGCAGGGCGGCTTCGCGAACAGCGGCGTCCGCGGCTTCAGCCTGACGGATGCCGAGGGCACCGTGCTCGCCCGCGCCTGGGTGCCCGCCGACGACGGCGTCGGCTCCACGCCGTGGAACGCCCAGTTCGGCGTGA
Organism: Microbacterium bandirmense; assembly: GCF_037204185.1. Taxonomy (NCBI): domain Bacteria; kingdom Bacillati; phylum Actinomycetota; class Actinomycetes; order Micrococcales; family Microbacteriaceae; genus Microbacterium; species Microbacterium bandirmense. The sequence goes on from NZ_JBBDGM010000016.1 coordinate 40,398, forward strand.
CCGACCAGATCGGCGGCGTCGACGCGCGTCTGCTCGAGCACGACGTCACCGGCGCGACCGCGAATCCCACTCCCGGCACCATCACGCTCGAGCAGGTCACCAGCGCGCTGACGCCGCCGGTCAAGCCCACCGATCCCGACGCCGAGGGCCCGATCCTGCAGATCACCGAGCTCGCCCCCGACACGGCGAACGTCTCGGGCTCCGACGCCTACGAGTACATCGAGGTCTACAACGCCTCGGATGCACCGGTGAACTTCGGCGACTACGTGCTCAACTACCTCACGACCGACAACGCCCTCAGCGGACCCACGACCAACTCGTCGACGCTATGGCCAGCCGGCCCGGGCGAGCCGGTCATCGAACCAGGCGCGGCGCTGGTGCTGTGGATCCAGAACCCGGCCGTGCTCGCCGCCGGGTACACCGTGACCGACTTCAACGCGGCGCACGGCACCGATCTGGTGCTCGGTGAGGACATCCTCACCATCCAGTCCGGCGGCATGGCCAACGGCGGATCGCGTGGCCTGCAGCTGATGACGAAGACCGGCCACGACATCTCGCGGGCGTACTACTTCGCCGACGGGCAGACCACCCCGACCACGGCGATCCAGTACGGCTGGAACCCGGCCGACACCGCCGCCGCGCTGTGGCTGCCGGCCGATCCGTCCGGCACGACCCAGGTCATGCTCGGGCTCGCCGCGCCGACGCCGGGAGCAGTGACCGACGACCAGGTCTCAGGTGCGTACGTGCCGCACCCGGCAGCAGGGACCGCGCCTCAGATCATCGATCTCACCGGCGGCACCGAGCTGCCCGCCGGCGAGGGCATCGAGCTCGGCTTCGACATCACCGACGACGTGCTCGTGCGGCGCGTCACCCTCACGCTGACCGAGGACCTCGGCGCCACGCAGCAGCACGACCTGACATTCGGCACCCCTGGGCGCTACGTCTACAGCATCCCCGAGGTCGATGTATACGGAAAGCGCTGGGTGGAGTACTCGGTCACCGCAGGCGACGGAAGTCAGACCGCGTCGATCGGGCCGGTGCGCATCACTCTCGATGACGCCCCCGCCGACCCCGTGCGGCTGAACGTCGCCGACGGGCAGTTCGTCGGCGGGCAGACGCCGCTGGTCGCGACGACCGACGGCGACCCCGCCCAGCTCGCGCTCGGCATCGACGGCGAGCCCCTCCCCGAGACGACGCCGTCACTCGAGCGCGCCCCGAAGTTCGCGATCGAGGCGACCAGCACCGACGCGTTCTTCCGCAACGGCATCAAGCTCGGCGACAACGTGCTGACGATCTTCGACGAGGGGTACTACGACCGCATCGTCACGGTGGACGCCGACGTGCCGGTCGAAGAGGTCGTCCGGGGCCGGCCGCTGACCATCGGCGTGTACGCCGGGACGAAGGCGTGGCCCGAGCCGAACCTCGACGAGAACAACGACGACTACGCGGCGATGAACCCGCGACTCGTGCTGCCAGACGGCAGGGTGCTGCACCCGACCTCGTGCGCCGGAGCGGGTGAGGGGCAGGAGCCCACCGAGCGGGCATGCCCGGCCACGTCGACCGAGCGCATCAACTTCAGTGACGCGAACCTGGTGTACTTCCTGGCGACGTTCACCGTTCCGGATGACGCGTTCGACTCGGTCTCGACGCTGTGGGACACGACCGCCGTCGAAGACGGCGAGCACGTGATCACCGCCACGACGGGCGCTGCGACACGAGACGCGGCAGCAGCCGATGCCGGGCAGACCGTCACCCGCACCGTGCACGTCGACAACACCGCGCCCGAGATCGTCGGCACGATGATCGACGGCCGGCGCTACCGCGGCGAGTTCACCATCGACGCGACCATCACCGATCGCGGTTCGGGGTTCGAATCGGTGACCGCGACACTCGACGATGAGCGGATCACACTTCCTTTGACGACGTCGTCGCTCACGCTGGCGCCTGGCGATCACGTCGCGGTGATCACGGCGACGGATGCCGTCGGCAACGTCTCCACGAGCACGACGGTCTTCTCGACGGCCGACGAGAAGCCGCGCACTCAGCTGCTCAGCCCCGCTGACGGGGCCGAGCTCACTGGAGACGAGGTCGACCTCACCGCCGTGGCGGGCTCGAACATCGACGACCGTCTCGAGCTCTGCTTCGCCCAGGGATACACCTACACACCGTCGGATGCCGAAGTGCGCGTCGCCGGCGGTGCCACCACCGACTCGCGGTCTATCGACCGCGGCGAGGCGGTCGCGCTCAGCGAAGAGGCGCTGGCGCGGATGGCGCGTACGGACGGCATCGAGACGGTCGAGAGCTCTGACACGGCTATGCCGTATCAGCTGTTCACGGTCGCGGTTCCCGACGGCGCCGGCGCCGACGCACAGCTGCGTGTTGCGTGGGAGGGGTCGGCGAACGCGGATGCCAAGGTGCTGCTGTACGTGCAGAAGACCGACGGCTCGTGGCAGGAGATCGACCGACACGTGACGACCGCGGGAGAGTCGACAGACTTCACCCTCGAGGCGCAGGTGACCGTTGCCGGTCACGCGTCCCACGGGCAGCTGACCCTGCTCGTGCAGCACTCCGAGGGCTGGGCGGCTGCCGACACCAGTTCGCGCGACACCCCGGTGACGCCGTTCCACGAGGCGGCCACGCCGCGCGACCAGTACGACTTCACGCTGGGCTGGCTCTCCGACACGCAGTACTACAACCGCAACGAGGGAGAGCTCGCCGGTGGCGGCGGCGGCGACGTCTGGTACCAGCATCAGCGGAAGATGAATGAGTTCCTGGTCGCGCAGCGCGATGCGCTGAACCTGCAGTACGTCACGCACACCGGAGACATCGTCGACAATCACGACCAGCCGCATCAGTGGCAGAACGCCGATGCTGCGTACCGGATGCTCGACGACGCCGGAATCCCGTACGGTGTGCTCGCCGGTAATCACGACGTCGGCCACTGGGATGGCGACTACGGTCCGTACAGCGCGAACTTCGGCGAGGCGCGGTTCGCGCAGAACCCGTGGTACGGCGGCTCGTACAAGGACAACCGTGGTCACATCGACCTGGTCACCGTCGGCGGCATCGACCTGCTGATGGTCTACATGGGCTGGCCCGACCCGAACGACGAGGCGTCGAACTCCGAGGACATCGCCTGGATGAACTCGGTGATCCGGCAGTACCCCGAGCGCAAGGTGATGATCAACCTGCACGAGTACATGCTCACCACGGGCGGCCTCGGACCCTTCCCGCAGCGGATCTACGATGAGGTCGTCGCGCCGAACCCCAACGTCATCTCTGTCGGCTCGGGTCACTATCACGACGCCTACACGCGGCTCGACGATTTCGACGATGACGGCGACGGCGTGACCGATCGCACGGTCTACTCCATGCTGTTCGACTACCAGGGGCTGCCCGAGGGCGGTCAGGGGTACCTGCGCCTGCTGCACTTCGACAACCGGCAGGAACGCATCATCGTGCGCACCTACTCGCCGTCGCTGGACGACTTCGACTCCGATGACGCCTCGCTGAACAGCCCGGCCGGGATGCAGGAGTTCGAGATCCCGTACGCGGCCGGCGGCATCGTGCCGAAAACGAAGGTGCTGGCGACCGATGCGTTCCGTGCCGACATCCTGACGACGAACGAGATCGGCTGCGTCACCGACGTCGTGAGCGGCGAGCAGACCACGGTCACCTGGAGCGATCTGGATGCCGGCGAGCACGGTTGGTATGCGCGCACCACCGGTCCGTTCGGCGGGGTCGAGCTCTCCGCCGTGCGCACGTTCACCATCGACGGGAAGAGCACCGAGAACCCCGGTGAGGGCGAGAACCCGGGCGGTGGCGAGAACCCGGGCGGTGGCGAGAATCCCGGGGGTGGCGAGAATCCGGGCGGTAGTGATCCGGGGTCGGGTGACGGATCGGACACACCGGCTGGTACCGGAGGAACTGATGACGGTGCTGCCGGCGCGGTGGGTCCGGCCGGGGCGTTGGCGACCACGGGTGCGTCCGTCCTGTGGACGCTGGGTCTGGGGGCGGGAGCGCTGATGGTGCTCATCGCCGGGGGCATCCTGTTCCTGCGAGGTCGCCGCCGCACCTGACCCGCGTCGCCGACACCCCCGGCTACGACCGAGACCCCGCCCTATGGACGCCCATACGGCGGGGTCTCGGCGGCGACAGGGGGTGTCGGCGCCAGGGTCTGCGCGGCGCTGGTCTGAACGGCATGGGATCGAGCGGCAATGGCCTCGCGGGCGACTTCGTCCGGGTCGGGGCGCGAGGCCACCAGCTTGATGATCGGACCGAGCGCCGCGCGCACGCTCAGCATCCGCATCACGGCCTCGCGTAGCCAGGCGATCAGCCTGCCCCGACGGAACATCAGCTTCGCCAGCATCCGAGAGTTCGACTGCGCCGATTCGACCCGAGGTCGTTCGACGCGCTCCCACGCGGCGAGCACCGAGGCCAGGCTCGTACGGTCGGCGTGGGCGAGCATGCGCCCCAGCATCCACGCCGACTCCATGGCCATGCCCGCGCCGATGCCGGCGGTGGGCAGGAACCCCGCCGCCGCGTCGCCGAGCAGGACGCCGCCCGGCAGCACCCACCGCGGCACTCGGGCGTCGTGGAGACGCCACAGGTACGGATCGGGGTCGGTGGCGACGGCGTCGATGGATGCCGCCAGCCGGGCGTTCAGCCGCGGCAGCCGTCTACGCACGGATGCGGCGAATGCCGCAGGGCCGCTCGCGAGTTCGGCGTCGGGCCCGCCGAGGAACACCCCGAGCCGTCCCTTGACGGGGTACGCGCCGAGGAAGAACCCGTCTCCCCACAGCTCCTCGCCGAGCCCGCTGTCGCCGAGTTCGTCGGCCCAGGCGACCCATCCCGACCATCCGGTGTCGACGACGTCGGGCGCGCCGACGCCCAGCACGGCGCGCATGCGCGAGCGGATGCCGTCGGCCGCCACCACAAGGTCGAACTCCCCGGTGCCGACCTCCCTGTCATCGCGGTCGACGAACCGGGCCGTGGTGACGGAACCTGCACGGACGGTGCTCACGGTGGTGCCGTAGGTGACACGACAGCCGTCGTGCGTGAGCACGTCGATCAGTTCGCCGCGCGAGATGCCGCTGTAGTCGCCGTAGATGCTGAGCAGTTCGCCGAGGGCGTCGGTGCGCAGGGTCTTGCCGCGGTGCGATCGGAACGAGTAGCGCACCAGGGGCGTGCCGGCGGCTCGGTACTGCGCGCGCACGCCCAGGTCGATGAAGGTCTGATCGACGCTGGGCATGAGGGCGAGCATGTACCCGGGATGCTCCATGCGCGGCATTCGATCGATCAGCACGGGATGCAGGCCCTGTGTTCTCAGAAGCTGTGCGAGGGTGATGCCGGCGATGCCGGCTCCGACGATGAGCACCCGAAGACGGTCGTCCCGCTGGGCGGCGAGCTGCTCGGAGAGGGTGGTGTCGTTGAGCATGATCCTCCTCTGGACCGGGTGGTCCACACACCCACGGTACCTCGACCTGGACCGGGTGGTCCAGTAGGCTTCGATCATGGCCGAACTCACCGGACCCCACCGTGACCCGCTGATCGAGGCGACGGTAGCCGAGTTCGCCACCGCCGGATACGACGGCGCATCGCTGAACCGGATCATTCGCGCCGCAGGCATGAGCAAGAGCTCGTTCTACCATGCAGTCTCGTCGAAGGCCGAGCTGTTCGACGCCGTCGTCGAGGCGCTGATCGCCGACGTGCGGTCGCGGTGGTCACCGCCGTCACCCGCGGATTTCGCCGGTGACGCGTTCTGGGTCCAGGTTGATCGCGTGCTCGGCGACCTCGCCGCATTAGGCGCCGAAGAGCGCGCCCTCGCCATGCTGGGCAGCATCTTCTACCTGCCCGCCACAGTGCGCTCCGATACCCGCAGCGCACTGCTCGGCGCGGTTCGGGAATGGGTGGCAGAAGTGCTGCGGGTGGGAGTCGCATCGGGGGCGGTGCGCAGTGACCTGCCGGTGGAGGTGCTGGTCGCCGCTGCCTTCGGCATGCTGCAGGGGCTCGACGAGTGGGCGCTGGGCGCGGCGGCGTCGTCAGGAGGGACTGCTGTGCAGCTCGCGAGCGTGGCAGCATCCGCGCCGGCCGTGCTGCTGCGAGGGATGCTCGCGACTTAGGCGGTGATCGGTGTCCGACGGGCTCAGATCCAGCCCTGCTCCTCGGCCATCCGCACAGCCTGCTGCCGAGTCGCGACGTGCAGCTTCGACAGCACGGACGACACGTGGTTGCGCACCGTTCCCGGGGCCAATGAGAGAGCCGACGCGATCTGGCCGGTGGTCTCGCCGCGGCGCCCGGCCCGCAGCACGTCCAGCTCGCGGTCGCTGAGCGGGCTGCGCTGGTCGCTGAGCGCATCGGCGGCGACCTCGGGGTCGATGTAGCGGCCGCCGGCGGCGACCCGGCGGATCACCTCGGCGACCTCGTCGGCGCTGCGCGACTTGGGCAGGAAACCGGCCACGCCCGAGGCCAGTGCGCGTCGCAGCACACCCGGGCGCGCATGGCGGGTCACCACCACGCAGCGGGTCGCGACGGTGCGGCGAAGCCGCTCGGCGACCTCGACGCCGTCGAGCCATCGCGGACCAGCGACAGTCGCGCCCACTGTCCGCCGCCGTGCTTGAGCACGTTCGTGGTGGTCTCGCGGATCACCGGGCCCAGCACGGAGGCCGGTGCCTGGGCCGCCTGCGGATCCACCGTGGCGTCGGCGGTCGTGCCTGCGGCGCGCAGCAGGTCGATGGCATTGGCGATCTCGTCGGGCAGCGGAACTCCGCGGAAGCGCGTCGCAAGATCACGGGCGCCCTGTCGAGCCTCGGTCACGCTCGACCGTGCCAGGCGCAGCTGGTCCAGCGCGGCATCCGGCTGGCCCTTGTCGAGCAGCCGTTCGGCGAGCTCGAGCTGCAGGGCGATCACCTGCAGATGGTGGCCCTGCAGGTCGTGCACATCGGTCGCGACGCGCAGTCGCTCCTGGGTCGCGCTCAGCTGCGCTTCGGCGATGCGGGCACGGTCGAGGGAGATCACGACGTCCCACCACCACAGTGACAGCACGGTCATCGACGGCAGCATCACCGAGATGAGGCCGAACATGCCCCACATCCGGGCGGCCTCGTCATCGGCGACGATCACGCCGGCGCGCAGGTCGATGAACCACAGGGCGATCAGCGCGAGCGTGACGACGATGACCAGTCGCACCCGAACGCCGCGCTGCCAGTTGAGCAGCATCAGCGACTGCACGATCGGCAGCGCTGCCGCGATCCAGAGGCCCGAGAGGATGCCGGCGGCGACGCCGAAGGCGATGGCGAGTGCGATCGGCGCGACGGTGAGCCGCCAGCCGGCACCGAGCCCGAGCGCGTCGTCGCGGTTGCGGTACTGCAGCAGCAGCGGCACGCATGATGCGCACCACACCAGCCCGCCGATGATGATCGCGATGGCCGCGAGTGGGCTGGATGCCGTGCTCAGCAGGCCCAAGGTCCAGATGAAGACCACCAGCAGCTGGAACATCATCACACCGCTGAACGTGTACCACCACGTGGCGGTGATGCTCCTGCTGATCGTGCTCATGCGTTCAGCCTAGAGGCGTGACAGATGTCACCCCTCGACCGTGTGAACCGCACGTGAAGAGGTGACGGAACGGCACTTCTGAGCAGGCCCGCGAACCGGTGGACTTATGTCATGCCGGGAAGCGATCCCGACGAACACAGATCCAGCCCCACACAGGAGACACCATCATGAATCTCATCGAGACCTTCCAGAACCTCGTCGCCCAGGTGCCCGAGCTTGTGCAGCCGCTGATCGTGGCACTCGCCGCAGCCGTGCCCTTCATCGAGGGCGAGGGCGCTGTGAGCATCGGCATCATCGGGGGGATCAACCCGGCCATCGCGGCCATCGCCGCGATCTTCGGCAACTTCACCATCGTCGCGATTCTCGTACTGCTGGGCGCACGGGCCCGCTCGGCCGTCGTGAACCGTCGCCGCGCGAAGGTGCTCGCAGGTGCCGGTGGCGTCGAGACGGCGGATGCCGGCGACGAGGACATCCGCGTCGAAGACCTCGTCGCCGACGGCGACGGCCGCAAGGCCGCACGCCGCCAGAAGTTCCTGCGTGCGCTTGACCGCTACGGCGTGCCCGGCGTGAGCCTGCTCGGCCCGCTGCTGCTGCCCACCCACTTCACCGCGACCATGCTCGTCGCTGTGGGCGTTCGGCCCGGACGCGTCCTGGTCTGGCAGGCTGCGGCGATCATCGGCTGGACGACCGTGTTCGCCGTCCTCATCGGCGGTGTGGTCCACTTCGCCACCACGTGAACGGCGCGGGCCCCGACGAGGGGCCCCGCCTCACCCCCGGTAATCTGGAACCCATGCTCAACATGGCCGAGGGCCTGTCCCGACTCGGCGCACTCGCCGCGCATCCCGTCGTCGCAACCCTCGCGACGGCGTTCGCCGACGCGGGCTTCGAGCTCGCCGTCGTCGGCGGACCGGTGCGTGACGCGCTGCTCGGCCGCCCGACGCACGACCTCGACTTCACCACGAACGCCCGCCCGGACGACATCCTGCGCATCGTCACCCCGATCTCGACCACGCAGTGGGATATCGGGCGGGCCTTCGGCACGATCGGCGCCCGGGTGCCAAACCCGGGCGGTCCTGCCGAGCAGGTCGAGATCACCACGTACCGTGCCGACAGCTATGACGGCACGACCCGCAAGCCGGTCGTCGAGTTCGGCGACAGCATCGACGGCGACCTGCAGCGGCGCGACTTCACCGTGAACGCCATGGCGCTGCAGGTGCCTGCCGTGAAGCTGGTCGATCCGACCGGCGGGGTCGAAGACCTCGTCGCGGGCATCCTGCGCACCCCGATAGATCCCTCGGTGAGCTTCGGTGACGACCCGCTGCGCATGCTGCGGGCGGCGCGGTTCAGCGCTCAGCTGGACTTCGCCGTCGACGACGACACCTTCGCGGCGGTCGAGCGCCTGCGCGAGACGCTGAAGATCGTCAGCCCCGAGCGCGTGCAGGGCGAACTAGTGCGGCTGATGCAGACCGACGACCCGGCGCGCGGCATCCGCGTGCTCGTGGACAGCGGCCTGATCGACGAGTTCCTGCCCGAGGTGAACGCATTGCGCCTCGAGGTCGACGAGCACCACCACCACAAGGACGTCTACGAGCACTCGCTGACCGTGGTGCGGCAGGCGATCGCCCTCGAGAAGTCGCGCAATCCCGGCGCCGCTCCCGACGTGCCCCTGCGGCTCGCCGCGCTGCTGCACGACATCGGCAAGCCGCGCACCCGCAAGCTCGAACCGGGAGGAGGGGTGACCTTCCACCACCACGACGTGGTCGGCTCGCGGATGGCACGCAAGCGCCTGCAGGCGCTGCGCTTCGACGGCGAGACCACGGATGCTGTCGCGAAGCTCATCGAGCTGCACCTGCGCTTCTTCGGGTATGCCGAGGGCGCGTGGACCGACAGCGCCGTGCGGCGCTACGTGCGCGACGCCGGCGAGCTGATCGAGCGCCTGCACATCCTGGTGCGCGCCGACGTCACCACGCGCAACAAGCGCAAGGCCGCCCGCCTGGCGAGTGCCTACGACGACATCGAGCGCCGGATCGTCGAGCTGCGCGAGCAGGAAGAGCTCGACAGCATCCGCCCCGACCTCGACGGCAACCAGATCCAGCAGATCCTCGGCATCCCGCCGGGCCGTGAGGTCGGCGAGGCGTATCGCTTCCTGCTCGACGTTCGTCTCGACGAGGGACCGATCGGATCGGATGCTGCCGAGCAGCGCCTGCGGGAGTGGTGGGCGGACCGGCCTTCCCCGGTCGTTGAGCGAGCGAAGCGAGACGAAACGTCCACCGGCTGACCCGGCTCGGGAGCGAGCACAGCCGAAAGGGGGTCTGCGATCTACACTTGACCCACACCCGTCAGCGTCGATCGGAGTCCGGTGGTTGATAGGAGTCGTGGGCCGTCGCCATGGTCGTCATCGCGTGATCCCTCGCCCGAGGCCTCGCGTCTGATCATCGCGCGCGCGCACGACGAGCTGGTTGCCGGCAATCTCGACGATCATCGGCTCGAGCATGTGCGTCCGGTGGTGCGCGCGTCCTGGCAGCGTGCCTGGCGCGATCGCGTCGGCGCCGAGGGCCTGCCGCCGCTGGAGTTCACTGCGGAGGCGCTCGAGGCGCACCGCTCCGAGCATCCGCTCGCCCACACGATCGAGCTCATCCGCACCCTGCTGCTGCCCGGCGCCGCCGAGGACTCCGGCGTCGTGGTCGCCGTCGGCGACCACGCCGGGCGCCTGCTGTGGGTGGAGGGAGATCTGCGACAGCGGATGCTGTCGGGCGAGATGGGCTTCGTCGAAGGGGCGAACTGGTCGGAGGAGAGCATCGGCACCTCGGCTCCCGGCACCGCGCTGACCCTCGGCGAGTCCGTGCAGATCCGCCAGTCCGAGCACTACAACCGCCTGGTGCAGCCGTGGTCGTGCACCGCAGCGCCCGTCTTCGATCCCGAGACGCGCCGCATCCTCGGGGTCATCGACGTCACCGGTGGTGACGAGGCGGTCACGCCCCAGGCGCAGATGCTGGTCGATGCCACAGCCCGAGCCGTCGAATCCGAACTGCTGGTGTCGCGGTTGCGCGCGCGTGCCGAGAGCGCGCGAACGACCGCATCCGCTCCTCGCCGCGCCGTGCGCGAGGCTCCGCCGCGCGCAACACTGCAGGTGCTGGGTCGCGACCGTGCGCGGCTCGACGTGGCGGGCGACGGTGACGAGATCATCATCGAACTCAGTGCGCGGCACGCTGAGATCCTGCTCATGCTCGCCACGCACCGCCAGGGGCTGTCGGCCGAGCGACTGGCCGAACTCGTCTACGGCGAGGGCTCGACGCCCGACACGCTGCGTCCAGAGATGGTGCGTCTGCGCAAGGTGCTCGAGCGCGTCTCACCCGAGCTGGTGCCGCAGTCCCGGCCCTACCGTCTGCCGATGGTCGTCGAGACTGATGCGCAGAACGTGCTCTCGCTGCTCGACCGCGGTGCGCACCGGGTCGCCCTGTCGGCCTATCGCGGGCCGGTGCTGCCTGACTCCGACGCCCCAGGTGTCGTCGATCTGCGGGAGGGCCTGCGGGGGATCCTGCGCGAGACGATGCTCACCGAGGCGAGCGTCGAGGTGCTGCTCGCCTACGCCGAGATCCCCGAGGGGTCGTCGGATGCCGAAGTGCTGCGTCTCTGCCTGGAGATGTTGCCCGCGCGCTCGCCGCGCCGGGCGGGCCTGGTGGCGCGGATCGAGAAGCTCGACGCGAGCTGACCCGCGAGACGCGCGCGGTGTGCGGCTCGGCGCCATGTTCCTGCATCTGCGCCATCGATCGATGGCGCAGATGCAGGAAAGTGTGGCGGATGCTTGTCGGGCGCGTCCGCGGCACACCTCGCAACCCGATGCAACGTGACGCACGGGACCGCAACCTCGCGCGACGTACCTTCTTCGCATGAGCGGCGATGTGGCCGCACCGTCGAAGGAGACACACATGACCATCGTCGAAGAGACCGTGTCGACCGCCTACGCGGCACCCGGAACATCAGGCGCCATCGCCAACTATCGCCCCCGCTACGGCCACTACATCGGCGGCGAGTTCGTCGAACCGGTGAAGGGCCAGTACTTCGAGAACATCAGTCCGGTCAACGGCAAGCCGTTCACCGAGATCGCCCGCGGCACCGCCGAAGACATCGACCGCGCGGTCGACGTCGCCTGGAAGGCGTTCACGAGTTGGGGCAAGACCAGCCCGGCCGAGCGCGCGGTGGTGCTCAACAAGATCGCCGACCGCATGGAGCAGCATCTCCAGCAGATCGCCGTCGCCGAGACGTGGGAGAACGGCAAGCCCGTGCGCGAGACGCTCGCCGCTGACATCCCACTCGCGATCGACCACTTCCGCTACTTCGCCGGCGTGCTGCGCGCGCAGGAGGGCGGCATCAGCCAGCTCGACGAGAACACCGTCGCGTACCACTTCCACGAGCCGCTCGGTGTGGTCGGCCAGATCATCCCGTGGAACTTCCCGATCCTGATGGCCGTGTGGAAGCTGGCTCCGGCGCTCGCCGCCGGCAACTGCATCGTGATGAAGCCGGCCGAGCAGACACCGGCATCCATCCTCTTCCTGTTCGAGATCATCGGCGATCTGCTGCCGGCCGGCGTCGTCAATATCGTGAACGGCTTCGGCATCGAGGCAGGGGCCCCGCTCGCGCAGCACAAGCGCATCCGCAAGGTCGCTTTCACCGGCGAGACGACGACGGGCCGGCTGATCATGCAGTACGCCTCGCAGAACCTCATCCCGGTGACACTCGAGCTCGGTGGCAAGTCGCCCAACGTCTTCTTCGAAGATGTCGCCCGGTCGACGAACGACCCGTACTACGACAAGGCGCTCGAAGGCTTCACGATGTTCGCCCTCAACCAGGGCGAGGTCTGCACGTGCCCGTCGCGGGCACTGGTCCAGGCATCCATCTACGACGGCTTCCTCTCCGACGGACTCGAGCGCGTCGGCAAGATCATCCAGGGCAACCCGCTGGATCGGAACACGATGATCGGCGCGCAGGCCTCGAACGACCAGCTTGAGAAGATCCTCAGCTACATCGACATCGGCAAGCAGGGCGGCGCGCGGCTGCTCACCGGCGGAGAGCGCGTCGACTTGGGCGGTGACCTCAGCGAGGGCTACTACGTCGCTCCGACGGTGTTCGAGGGTACCAACGACATGCGCATCTTCCAGGAGGAGATCTTCGGACCCGTGCTGTCGGTGACGAGCTTCACCGACTTCGACGACGCGATCGGCATCGCCAACGACACGCTCTACGGTCTGGGCGCGGGTGTCTGGAGCCGCAGCGGTGACACGGCCTACCGTGCCGGCCGCGCGATCGAGGCGGGCCGGGTGTGGACCAACACCTACCACCAGTACCCGGCGCACGCCGCCTTCGGCGGGTACAAGCAGTCCGGCATCGGCCGCGAGAACCACCGCATGATGCTCGACCACTACCAGCAGACGAAGAACCTGCTCGTGTCGTACGCCGAGGGTCCGATGGGCTTCTTCTGATGTCCGATCAGCCATCGAGGGTCGCCGTGTCCGAGGACGCGGCGGCCCTGCTGCGGCAGCTGACCGCGCAGCACGGGCCGCTGATGTTCCACCAGTCGGGCGGATGCTGCGACGGCTCATCGCCGATGTGCTATCCGATCGGCATGTTCATCACCGGTGCCAGTGACGTGCGTCTCGGCGCACTCGAGGTCCCGGGGCTCGATCCGATCGAGGTGTACATGTCGGAGTCGCAGTTCGAGTACTGGAAGTACACCCACCTCACCATCGACGTCGTCGAGGGGCGCGGCGCCGGGTTCAGCGTCGAGGGCCCGACCGGCAATCGGTTCCTGATCAGGTCGCGGATGCTGGATGACGCCGAACTGGAGTATTTCGGACTCGCACCTCAGCCCTGAGTGCTCCCGATGAAGCGGTGCTGCTCACCCGGCATTCGATCAGTCGGACGGGTGCTGTGACGTTTCATCACCGACATCACCGACGATCTCGCGCAGCGCCGCAATATACGCATCGTATGCTGCCCGTCCATCCAATGTGAGCGAGTACCACGTGCCATGAAACCGCCACTGAGAAAGATGGTGCGATTCGTCGATGCCGTGGCAGCGGCGGGGACTGTCCGACCACACCAGGCGAGTACGGCGAGGACGACGCCGATGACGAGGATGCCGGGGATGATCATCTTGGCAAGACGCTCCGGCCACGACGCCAGCGCGAGTATGCGCAACGGCATTCCGACCTCAGACGGGGCCGTCCGTGATCGGCCCGAGGTCATCGACGGTTCGGGCGAATGCGCGGATGGGATCGCTTTCGGCATCGGTGCGCCAGACCAGTACGTAGGTGAGCGGACTCAGATCGGGCATCGGCAGCCAGCGGATGTGAGGCAGGGACCAGTAGTGCATCACGTGCGCTGGGAACGGATGGATGATCTCGCCGGTGCTGACGAGCTGCAGAAGCTCGTCGGCGTTTGTGACGGCCTCGACCCGCTTGATCGTCTTGCCACCGGGTGTGCGGAAGGGCAGGTAGCCGTTCTCCCAGGTCTCCGGCATGTTGGCCACCATGACATGAGCGAAATCCGCCAGCGCCTCGACGGGAACCGACGATCGGCTTGCCAGCTCGTGGGTGGCGGCCACCGCCAGCACATGGGTGTCGGTGAACAGTGTCGGTCCGATCGTCAGATCGGGTTCGTCCACCGGAAGCCACGTGACCAGCACGTCGATCTCGCCTCTTCGCAGACTCCCGAACGGGTCGGTGAACGAGGCGTAGCGCAGGCGCAGCTCGTAATGCGGATGGCGGGTGGTGAAGGCTTCCCAGTAGCCGTGCAGGGCGGGGACGTTGAAAGGCATCAGCCCGACGCGCAATTCGGCATCGAAGCCGCGGACTGCCAGCTTCGCCTGGTTCAGGCTGTCACGGAGAGCGCCGTAGACAGGGGTGAGATCGTCGCGCAGCCTGGCGCCCACGGGCGTCAGGCGAACGTCGCGGCGGTTGGAGCGATCGAACAGGCTGCCACCGATCTGTCGTTCGTACTCGGTGATGATCTGACTGACCCGCGCTTGCGATAGATGCAGCCGCTCCGCCGTGCGGCCGAAGTGCAGCTCATCGGCGAGGGTCAGGAAGACCTCGATGTCGCGAAGCTCCAAGGCGTCCCCATCTGGTTCTTCGTGTCTGGGATGGTCCTCACTGTACTCCGCGGTGTCATAAGCGTGACTGATCGATCTGGCCTGACATCTCCCGTTGATGAGTTTCCGTGCCTCTCGGAGGCTGGAACCGATCACCCACACGAACAAGGAGAAAGACATGAAAGCACACGTCAGCTCGATTCTGCTCGGCGTTCAGGACATGGACCGGGCCAAGCAGTTCTACACCGAGGGACTCGGCTGGAAGGTCCAGAGCGACTTCGGAATCTCGGTGTTCTTCGAATCGGACGGCGCCTCACCGGTCGGCTTCTACGGTCGCGACGGGCTCGCTGCGCAAGTGGGCACGAGTCCCGAGGGCAGTGGCTTCAGCGGCCTGGTGCTGACCTACGTCGTTCGCACCGAAACGCGCGTCGACGAGATCATGGCGGAGGCGCAGTCGGCCGGCGCGACGGTCCTCACGCCGGCCGGCCCGCTGCCGTGGGGTGGATACGGCGGCACTTTCGCCGACCCCGACGGCTACATCTGGAGCCTCGGCTACAGCGATCAGGCAGCCGACCAGCCGTACGCCGAGTAAGAGAAGGCTTCGTCCGAGGCGGCTGTGGCGCGCGTTGCAGCCGCCTCGGAGGAGCGCCCTGCCGGCACGCCACCGGGCTCGCACGACCCGTCGCAACATGATGCAACCCTGGCATCGCTAACTTAAACGCTTGACGCACTGTCGCCGATCCCCAGTCGGTCGGTGCGTCATGGTCTCGAGGCCGAAGACGACGACCCTGCTTTTTCGGGTCGTTCGGGGGATGAGACGGGAGTTGTCCCCCAGACAGCTCCCGTCTCTACCTCACGTCACCCTCTGAGCAGCGGGATCACGACGTTCTGGAAGATCACGAAGCCGACGATGAAGATGCCGATGATCACCAGGCCCGACTTGCTGCGCTTCAGCCGACGCCCCTCGGGGGCGACACCCGGCGGGGGCGCGAGCATGCCGGCCGGGGGAGCGAAGGGCAGAGCGGCCTGCGACAGGCTCAGCGACCCCGTTCCGGCGGGCTGCGCGATGGCATCCGACCTCGCCTGCCGAAGCCGATCGTCACGCCACCGCGACCACTGATCGAACTTGGTCATCAGCGCACCGACGGTGCTGAACAGCCACGCCCAGGTGTCGGGATCGACCGTCGACGCGGGCCGCTGCATGTACAGGAACATCCAGTCGTCGACGATCTCGACGTCGAGTTGCGCGGCGTTGTCGATGAACCGCGCCATGATGTCGGGCGTGAACAGGTAGAGTGCATCGGCCTCGTACCCCTCCGGGCAGTACAGCGTGAAGTACTGGTCGAAGTCGCCCTCCAGCGACAGACGCTGGTCGCGTTGGAAACTCGCCGGCAGGTTGCTGCCGAGACCATTGTTTCCGCGCGCGTCGAGCACGATGTTCGGCAGCGGCACGTCGAGTCGCACTGCGACGTATCCCCAGTTGTGGGTGGTGCGATTCTTGCCCGAGCCCGTCGTGTACTGGTAGTTGCCGAACTCCACGAAGCGCGGCCGCGATCCGCGCACGAGGGCGTGCGACTGCCGGCTCGAACCGTGCTGGAAGATCAGGCCGGGCAGCTGCGGAGCCGTGAGCTGGTCGATGTACTCCATGCCGTTCGCCATCGCGAAACGGGCGATGCGATAGCGCTGCACGCGCTTGCGCCGCCAGGTGACGATCGCGACGACGCTGATGATGACGAAGATCGCGACCACGAAGGCGGGCACGAGCAAGAGGAGCGGGCTCATCTCGCCCTGCGCCACGCCGGAACCGACGATCGTGATCATCGTCGAGCCGATGCCGATGAACATCGTCATCACGAACGCCACCACGACGATCGTGATCACCATCGAGACCGTCTGCGCCGTCGAACGCGGATGCCGGGTGCGCACCTCGCGCCAGAACTCCCGCACCGCCCGCGAGTCGACCGGGTCGGTCAGCGGGCGAGCGTCGAAGCTCGCGGTGGCCGACGGGGTGGTCACCGGTTGACCCCGTCAGCCTGCCAGCTCAGGTCGGCGTTCACCGGAATCGGTTCGGCCTCAAGTGTCGCGTCGGCGCAGATCGCCGTGATCAGCTCCGCCGAACCGGCGACGATCGTCGAGTCGAAGTCGATCTCGCTCACCATCACCCAGGCGTGGTCGTCGGGCCAGAGCATGTTCGGATGCTGCGCCGCGGGCGCGAAGCCGTGCGCCTCGGCCGGCCGGTCGCGCCAGGGCGCGTCCAGCACCCATGCCGGGTCGACGAACGCCGCCGGCGCCGCCGAGAACAGCACGTACGCGCGGTCGGGCAGATCGAGACGAGGGCCCTTGGAGACCTCGTCCGGCAGGATGCCCGGCTGCCAGGTCGGCTTGCGGAACGCGTCGTTGAAGGGATCGTGGATGCTGCGCGCCAGCATCTGCTGATGCGAGACGTACTGCAGGTCTGGGGCCGACGTCACGTCGGGATCGTCGGAGCCGAAGAACCCCCGTGACGGCCCGCTGCCGTAGAAGCCGAGCAGTCCGCCGTAGCCCTCCCAGACGGCGGCGATCCCGGCATCCGGTGTCGTGGTGTTCGCCGACAGGTGCGCGGCGATCCGGGCCAGCTGTGCGGGCTGGATCTCGCCCTCCATCGGCGCCGAGAACTCGCGACCGTCGGGGGCGATGCGCGTGTTCCAGTCGCCCTCCGGCGGCGTGCGCACGATGCGCTGCCACTGTGCGAGCGGATGCATGACGGTGCCGAACGCCGATGCGGCGTCGGCCCAGGTGGCCGGCCGGTCGACGTACTGCCCGATCAGCGCGTCGCGCTCGGCATCGGGCATCCGATCGTATTCCTCGGGCGTCGGCACGGCGCGCCCGGGCAGCGAGCGCACGGATGCCGGATGGAACACCCGCGCATACGCGGCGAAGCCGCGCGGCACGACGCAGTGCATCGTGTCGAAGCTGTCGTCGAGCAGAGGGCGCAGCCATTCACCGCGGGAGACGTCGGCGGTCCATTCCATGCGTTCCAACGTACCCGGGCAGGCCAGGCCGCGATATCTGTGACGGATATATAATTATGAACACGCATATATCCGGAGGAAGGCATGACGAAGACGCTCATCGACGTGGACGACGACCTGCTCGCTCGGGTGATGAAGCTGACGGGGGCGACGACCAAGAAGGCCGCGGTGAACGAGGCGCTGGCGCAGGCCGCGCGACGGGGGGAGGCTCTCGGGTACATCGACCTGCTGCGCGCGGGCGTCGCCATCGAGCTCGATGACGCGACGGTGATCGACGGCGCCCAGCGGTGAGGCTGATCCACCTCGTCGACAACTCGGTGCTGCAACGTGTGCACCGCTCGCCGGATGTCGCCCAGGCGCTGGTGGCGCTGCTCGAACACGGCGACCTCGGAGCGTGCCTGCCACAGCTGCTCGAAGAGGGGTGTTCAGCGCGCGGTGCAGACGAGCACGCCGCTCTGATGCGGGCGAGTCGGGTCGCGAAGGTCTTCCTGCCGCCCGACGAACGTGTCGCCGGGATCGCCGTCGACATGCAGGCCCGTCTGTTCGCGCAGGGGATCGGTCGTTCCGTGGGAGTCAGTGATCTGCAGATCGCCGCCACGGCTATCCGGCACACCAGCGTCGATCAGCGAGTGGTGGTCGTGCACTACGACGCCGATTTCGAGAACATCGCCCGCGTGTGGCCCGAGTTCTTGCACAGGTGGATCGTGCCGCGTGGGACTGTCGACTGAACGGTCGGGAGCACTCATGGCCCCCTGGACCGCGATCCTATATAATCGTTTATACAAGACTCGGCGAGAAGGAGGCGCCATGGCTGTCACATCCATCGACATCGATCCCATCGAACTGAAGCAGGCGAAGCAGCTCGCCGGCACGACCTCCAACCGTGAGACGGTCGACCTCGCACTGCGCACCCTGATCGCCGTGCGCCGTCAGCCGGCCGCCGTCGAGCGCATCATCGGGCGCCGGTTCACTCCCGATCAGATCGATGCGCCGACGATCGCACCTGCGGCGGACACTGCGCGCCCGTGACCACCTATCTGGTCGACAACAGCATCTGGCAGAAGGCCGGCACGAGCACGGCGATAGCGGAACGGCTCAGGGCTCTGTCGCCGAGTCACCTGATCATCACCTGCCCTCCCCAGGTGCTCGAGTACTGCCACTCTGCACGCGACCCTCAGGAGTATGCGCAGCTCCGCGAGGACATGGATCAACTGCTGCCAGCCTGGGAGCATCCCGATGAGCGGGCGGCGCTCGATATCCAGCAGGCTCTTTGGGACGCGGGGCTCATGCGTGCTGCGGCGGCATTCGGTTGCCTCATCGCCGCGTATGCCGTCGCCAACGACGCCGTGATCCTGAACTCCGACCACGATTTCGGGCACATCGAACGGGCGACAGACGGCCGGGTGCGCCAGGAGTACGTCGCGGCCTGACCGCCTAGTCTGACGTGATGGCATACACCCGCGCACAAGTGCGCCACCATGGGCGCCTCGGCGTCGAAGTCGGCGTCATTGTGGCGGCGGATCATCAAGGACCCGGCGCCGCCGGAGATGTGGGGGCAGTTGGACCGCCTCCGCGCACTGCTTGACGCGCACGGAGTCGATCACGATGTGCTCACGTCAGAAGACCCGGGCGAGATCGTCTACGAATCGCATCGTAAAGCGCTCGCCCCTCAGATTCGCGCTTCGCGGCAGTCAGGGTCACGGCACAAGACTGCCCCGCGACGCGGCCATAATCGAGAGGTGACTGCGACTCAGACTCTGCCCTCGCTCGACGGGCGCACCTTCAAGATGCTCTCCTCAACCACTTCGGCGGTGAACCCCGAGGCGCCGAGCACCTTCCGCTACTTCGAGCGCGACGGCGTGATCTGGGGCGACTACACCGGCGACACCGTCACGTTCGGGCGCTGCGTCGGCACGCGCGCCGGCGACGTGATCAACGTGTCGTTCGTGCATGTGCTGGTCGCCACTGGCGAGGTCGTCACCGGCACCGGCGTCAGCGAGATCGAGCAAGACGATGACGGGATGCTGCGTCTCGTCGAGCGCTACGAGATGCACGGCGCCCCGCAGCTCAGCATCTGCGCGGAGGTTCCTGCTGCCTGACGGCCACGGCTGCCGGACGGCCACGGCCGCCGGACGGCGCGCCGCCGGCATCCGACTTCGCGGGCATCCGACTCAGCGCGGCGGGAGCGTGTCGCGACCCGCCGTCGCCGGCGTCCACCGCGTCATGCCCAGCGGTACGTCCAGGCTGCGCTCGGGCAGATCGGTGGGCAGCACGTACGGGCGACGGATCACCTCGTCGAGCACGACGACGCTGACCACCGTGCGCACCTCGGGCAGCTGCGCGATCACGCCGGTCGAGAACTCGTGCACCCCGCTGACGTCGGTGGCGCGGATCAGCAGCATCGCATCGTGCTCGCCGGTGGTCACCGCGCAGTACTCGACGTCGGGCATCCCGGCCAGCTGCGCGCGGAACGACGCCCACGCCTGCGGATAGACGGTGACGAAGATCATCGCCCCGATCGACAATCCTGCCTTGGCGGGGTCGACCCGGGCGCTGAACCCGGTGATCACGCCGTCGGCCACGAGCGCCTCGATACGCGTGTACGCGTTGGCACGGGAGATGCCGACCTTCTCGGCCAGCGCGGCGATCGAGATTCGTCCGTTCTCGCGCAGAAGATCGAGGATTCGGTAGGACACCGGATCGAGTGCCGTGGCACTTCGTCCAGAATCCCGACCGGGTTCCGCGTCAGAGCTGGACATTCTGCATCCTAACCTCCATTGATTCGACAATCCTTGTCTGCATGACGCTTTGTCATTGGACAGATCGTCGCACATCATGGGAATGTGATCACGGTCGTCCATGTCGGACGTGTCCGGACTCCCGAATCCACCCCTGCCAATGGAGGTATTCCATGCTGTCGACGCTGCGTAAGTCGGCGATCGCCCTCGGAGCCGTCGCGCTCCTCGCCATCACCGGCTGCTCGGGAGGAAACTCTGCGAACAACAGCGGTGACGGCTCGAACGCCGCGGGCGGCTCGCTCGTGATCGACACGGCGTTCTCGGTCGAGACCGCCGACCCGGGTCACAGCTACGACCCGACCGGCAACATGCTCGCCAAGGCGATCTACGAGACCCTGGTCGACTTCAAGGGCTCCGACGTGTCGACGCCGATCCCCGGCCTCGCGTCGTGGGAGGCGAACGACGGCGCCACCGAGTTCACCTTCACGCTCGAGGAGGGTCGCGTCTTCTCCGACGGCTCGCCGATCGAGGCGAAGGACGTCGTCTTCTCGCTGCAGCGCATCCAGGGCATGGCCGACGCCAAGCCGAACTTCCTGCTCACCGGCGTGACGATCGAAGAGGTGGATGCCACCACGATCCGCTTCACCACCGAGACCCCGCTGCTGCAGCTGCCGGCGATCCTCGCCAATCCCGCGCTCGGCATCGTCAACTCGGACGTCGTCATCGAGAACGGCGGCACCACCGACGGCACCGACACGGCGCAGAAGTTCCTCGACGGCACCTCGGCCGGCTCCGGACCCTTCGTGCTCGACACCCTCGACCTCAGCTCGCAGATCGTGCTGACCGCCAACGAGGAGTACAACGGCGACGAGGAGCCCGCCTTCGACCGCGTGGTGATCCGCAACGTCAGCGAGAGCGCCACCCAGCTCGCCAACCTCAAGGGCGGCGACTCGATGGTCGCCATGGATCTCAACGGCGACCAGGTCGCCGGCCTCGGCGACGGCCTCACGGTCGACTCCGTGCCGTCCGGTCAGACGATCTTCCTGCTGCTGAACCAGTCCTCCGAGATCGCCGGCGACCTCGCCGACGTGAAGCTCGCCGAGGGCATCCGCTACGCACTCGACTACCCGGCCCTGCTCGAACTCGCCGGTGCGGGCTCGGTGCAGGCCACCGGCGTGATCCCGCCCGGATTCGAGGGCGCGCTGCCCGAGGGCGTCACGCAGGACCTCGACAGGGCCAAGGCCGCCTTCGCCGAGGCCGGCTACACCGGTCAGACCCTCAAGCTGCAGTTCCCCAACGACTACCCGGTCGGCGGCGTGGAGTTCACCCCGCTCGCCGAGCGCATCCAGGCCCAGCTGAAGGATGCCGGCGTGAACGTCGAGCTGGCACCGGCGCCGTTCGCCACCGAGCTCGACGCGTACGTCAACGGCACCGAGGGCTTCGGCCTCTGGTTCTGGGGACCCGACTACGCCGACTCGGCGAACTTCCTGCCCTTCGGCCCCGGCCTGAAGGTCGGCCTGCGCTCGGGCTGGGCCGCAGACGCGAACCCTGAGATCGCCGGCCTCGCGGCAGGCGCGGCCTCCGCGACCGACCCCGAGCAGCGCACCGCGGCGTTCACCGCGTTCGCCGAGGCCATGCAGGCGGAGGGGCCGTTCGTGCCGATGATCGTCCCCGGTCGCAACATCGCCACCTCCGACCAGGTCACCGGCGCCGTGTACAACTCCGTATGGGAGATGGACATCGCCGAGATCACTCCCGCCGACTGAGGTCTGCCCAGATGATGTCGACAGTGGCTGTGCGGACACAGGCACAGCGCAAGAAGTCGCCCCTCGCGGGATACCTGCTGCGTCGTGCCGGTACATCCGTGCTGCTGCTGATCGGCGTCACCATCGTGACGTTCCTGCTCACCAACCTGGTGCCCGGAGACCCCGTCTCCGCGGCACTGGGTGAGGGGGCGTCGCAGAACCCCGAGACCCGTGAGGCCTTCATAAAGGCCCACGGGCTCGACCAGCCCCTGTTCGTGCAGTACTTCATCTACATGGGCAACCTGCTGCGCGGAGACCTCGGCACCTCACTGGTCACCGGGCAGCCCGTCACCGCCGACCTGGCCACGGCCGTGCCGGCGACCATCGAGATCGCGATCTGCGCGATCATCCTCAGCCTCGCCGTCAGCCTCGTGCTCGGCACGCTCGCGGCGTACCGTCGCGGTCTGGTCACCGACCAGATCGTGCGCGTGGTCACGCTGATCGGCCTGAGCGTGCCGACGTTCTGGCTCGCGCTGGTCAGCTTCTACGTGTTCTTCCTCAACCTCGGCATCGCGCCGGGCTCGGGTCGCATCTCACCGTCGATCATCCCGCCGCCGCGGGTCACCGGGCTGTACACGATCGACTACCTGCTCAACGGCGACGGAGTGGGCTGGGCCGACGCGATGGCCCACCTGGCACTGCCGGTGATGGTTCTGTCGCTGGTGACCATCGGACTGCTCACCCGCTTCATCCGCACCTCGGTGCTCGAGGTGCTGGCCAGCGACTACGTGCGCGCCGCTCGCGCCAAGGGCCTGCCCGCGATGCGCGTGGTCGTCGACTACGTGCTGCGCGGTGCTGCCCTGCCCGTGCTGACGGTGGTCGGCGTCGCCTTCGGCGCCCTGCTGTCGGGCACCGTGCTCGTCGAGTCGGTGTTCGCCTGGCCGGGCCTGGGCACCTACGCGTACAACTCAGCCGCCAACCTCGACCTGCCCGGCATCATGGGCGTCGGTCTCGTGGTCGGCGTCATCTACCTCGTCATCAACTTCGTCGTCGACCTGCTCTACGGAGTGCTGGATCCGAGAGTGAGGATCGCATGAGCACCGCTCGCGAACCGCGCATGCCGATGCGGCTGAAGCTGCGCTGGCCCCGCGCCTGGCGCACCCCGCTGGGCATCATCGGCACCGTCATCGCCGTCGCCTGGATGCTGATCGCGTTCACCGCGCAGTGGTGGGTGCCATACCCGCCGAACGCACAGGTGCTGCCGCGCCTGCAGCCACCGGGCATCGAGACGCTGCTGGGCACCGACGGCAACGGGCGCGACATCTTCTCGCGCCTGATGACCGGCGCGACCGTCACGATCCCGCTGGCGCTGACCCTGGTCGTCGCGGCCCTGGTCATCGGCGCGGTCATCGGCGCGCTCGCGGGATACTTCGGCGGCTGGATCGATGAGACGCTGATGCGCATCACCGACCTGTTCATGGCGTTCCCCACCGTGATCCTCGCGATGGTCGTGGCCGCGTCGCTCGGGCCGTCGCTGTTCAACGCGGTGATCGCGGCCGTGGTGGTGTCATGGCCGCAGTACTCCCGCGTCACCCGCAGCATCGTCATGTCGCTGCGGGGACAGAACTACGTGATCGCCGGTCGTCTGCTCGGCCACTCGCCGGCGCGAACCCTGATCGTCGACATCCTGCCGAACATCGCAGGCCCCCTGCTGGTGCTCGCCACCCTCGACATCGGCGCCGCGATCCTGCTGCTGTCGGGCCTGTCGTTCCTCGGCCTGGGCGCCCAGCCGCCGATGGCGGAGTGGGGCTCGATGATCTCGTCGGCCATGCAGAACTTCGACGCCTGGTGGCTCGGAGTGTTCCCGGGGCTTGCGATCCTCACCGTGGTGCTCGCGTTCAACTTCCTCGGCGACGCCCTGCGCGACGTGCTCGACCCGACCGCCGAGGTCACGCACGAGAAGCAGAGCGAACTCGCCGCATCGAGCGGAGGCACCGCATGAGCATCCTCGACATCCGCGACCTCACCGTCGACATCGGACGACCGCTCGTGAAGGGCCTGTCGCTGCAGCTCGAGGCCGGGCGCATCCACGGGCTGGCCGGCGAGTCCGGCTCCGGCAAGACCCTGACGGCGATGGCCGTGCTCGGCCTGCTGCCGCGGCACGCCCGCACCGGCGGCTCGATCCGCCTGGGCGACACCGAGTTGCTCGGACTGCGCCGTCGCCAGCTGAACCGCATCCGCGGTCGTCGCATCGCGATGATCTTCCAGGATCCGTCGGCCTCGCTGCACCCGCAGCTGCCGGTCGGCCGCCAGCTCACCGACCACATGAAGGTGCATCTCGGTTTGAAGGGCGCCGCCGCCCGCTCGCGTGCCGTCGAGCTGCTCGAGCGGGTGCAGGTGCCGAACCCCGAGGCGGCGCTGCGCCGCTACCCGCACCAGTTCTCGGGCGGGCAGCGTCAGCGCATCGCGATCGCCTGCGCGCTGGCCTGCGACCCCGAGGTGCTGCTCGCCGATGAGCCGACCACGGCTCTGGACGTGACCGTGCAAGCGGGCATCCTCACCCTGCTGCGTGAGCTCGCCGATGAGCGGCGCCTGGCCGTGCTGCTGGTCACGCACGATCTGGGCGTGATGAGCGCGATCGCCGACGAGGTCGCCGTCATGAAGGACGGCCGGCTCGTCGAGCGCGCCGAGCGCGAGGAGCTGTTCCGCGACCCGCAGCACGACTACACCCGGCAGCTGCTGGCCGCGCTGCCCGGCTCGAGCATCGAAGGAGGCGATCAGGATGCCTGACGCGATCACCCCCGACAGTGCAGCCGCACCCGACAGCGGATCCGCGCCCGTGGTGCTCGACGCGCAGAACATCGTGGTGCGCTATCCCGGCAACCCGCCCGTCGTCGCCGTGAACGATGTGTCGATGCAGGTGCACGCCGGTGAGACCGTGGCGCTGGTCGGCGAGTCCGGCAGCGGAAAGTCCAGCCTGGCCCGTGCCGTGGTCGGCATCGAGAAGCTCGCCGGCGGCAGCGCCCGGTTCCTTGATGCCGACGTCACTCCGCTGAAGGTGCGTCGCCGCCCGCGCGCGCTCACCGGCATCCAGATGGTGTTCCAGGACCCGTCGACCTCGCTGAATCCGCGTCGGCGCATCGGCGACCAGATCGCCGACGGCATCGCGACCGCGAAGGCACGCGGCGCCGAGGGCTCACGCGTGGAGGAGTGGCTCGAGAAGGTCGGCCTGCCGACAGCATCCGTCTCGAAATTCCCGCACCAGTTCTCGGGCGGTCAGAAGCAGCGCATCGCGATCGCGCGGGCGCTCGCCGCCCGCCCGCAGCTGCTCGTCGCCGACGAGCCGATCTCGGCGCTGGACGCCTCGACGCAGACCAGCGTGGCCGCGCTCATGCGCGACCTCGTCAAGGAGGCGGGCGCGGGGATGCTGTTCATCTCGCACGACCTGGCCGTCGTGCGGCGCATCGCCGACCGCACGTTCGTGATGTTCTCCGGGCGGGTGCTCGAGTCGGGGCCGACCGAGGCGCTGTGGACCGACCCGCAGCATCCGTACACCCGTGCGTTGCTGGCCGCGATCCCCGAGCCGGACGGCGCGGGGCGGATCCCTGTGGCGCCGGATGCGGCCGAGCGCGCGATCTGGGCCGACGTGCCCGCCGTCGCCCGCTGACCGCCGCTGACACCACCGCGCTGCAGCCACCGCTCGTTCACCCGCGCGTCGCACGCACGTCACACGGGAGGCAGACGATGGGGCGGTGAGTGCTCCCTCGGTGACCGTGATCGTTCCAGCGAAGGACGCCGGCGCGCTCATCGGCACGACGCTCGAGACGCTCGCCCGGCAGTACGCCGACCCGTCGGCGCTCAAGCTGGTCGCCATCGACGACGGATCCGCCGACGACACCGGCGACGTGATGCGCCGCTACGCCGAGCGCCTCCCGCACGCGGTGGTGATCCGCAATGATGTGCCGCGTGGCCTCGCCACGGCCCGCAATCAGGGGCTCGCGCATGTGGAGGGCGACGCGTTCTGCTTCATCGACGGCGATGACTGGATGCAGGAGGGCAGGCTGCCGGTGCTCGAAAGAGAGCTGCACCGGCTCGGCTGCGACTTCGTGCGCACCGACCACGTGACCGTGAACGGCGCGGTGCGCCGGCTCGTGCGCGCCCCGTTCACGAGCCGCGGCGTCGCGACAGATCCCCGCGTGGCGGTGCTGCCCGTCGATGACCGCAGCATGGTCGACTACCCGTACGCCTGGGCGGGGCTGCTGCACCGGCGAACGCTCGACGACGGTCTCGCCGGGTTCAGCGACGGGCTGTTCACAGCCGAGGACCGGCCGTGGATCTGGCGCCTTCACCTGAACGCCGCCTCGTTCGCGGTGGTCGACGCGCCGCACCTGCTGTACCGGCGCGGTCGGCCCGATTCGCTGTCGAAGACGCTGGATCGCCGGCAGCTGCACTTCACTCGTGCGATGGGCGAGATGCTCGACGTCGTCGAGGCGGATCGCGACGCCGAGCGGATGCTGCCGAAGGCCGTCTCGACGGTGCTCGCGCTCAGCTCGCACCATCTGGTGCGCGCACGGCGGATGCCGGTCACCGTTCGTGCCGAGCTGCGCCGCGGCATCCGGATGCTGCTTGCCCGCCTTCCGCACGACCACGCCGAGACGGCGATCGCACGGCTCGACGGGCCGCGTCGGCGCGTGCTGGCCCGGCTGCTGCGGGCGGTGCGATGAGCGGCATCCAGCTCTTCGCCCTGCACAGCCCCTACGGTCTGATGACCGCCGTCGCAGCGCTGGATGCCGGGCTGCTCGGCGATGCCGCCGAGCGCGTGCTGGTGCCGATGAACACGGCGGCGGTGCCCGAGACGGCGATCGACCTCGCGACGGCGCCCGCGTACACGACGCTGCGGGGGCGCTTCGACCGGATCGAGCCGCTGAACGCGCTGATCGACCCCCTGCATCCGACCGACTGGCACCCGGATGAGCAGGATCTGCCGTTGCTCGGGCGACTGCTGCGGCGCGCGTGGGGGCTGGGTGACGGCGAGGTCGAGCTGTTCGTGCAGTCGCCGCAGGTGGCGCCGGCGCGCACCCTGATGGCGCTGTTCGATCGGGCGCGGCTGGGCGTCATCGGCGACGGGCTCATGACGTACTCGCCGATCCGCGCCCGCTTGCCGCGTCAGATCACCGAGCGCGTGGCGCGGGTGGTCTACCCCGACGTGGTCGCCGGCGTCGAGCCGCTGGTGTTCGCCGAGACCGACGCTCTGCGCGTGCCGGTGCCGGCCCCGGCGTTCGGCGCCGTGCTGCGCGAGGCGGGGGAGTGCGCACCGGATGACGCGCTCGACGCCCTGGTCGACGGCGGTTCCCGCACCGCGCTCGTGATCGGTCAGTATCTTGCCGCGCTGGGACTCGTCTCGGCCGCCGAGGAGAGGGCGATGCAGATGGCGATGATCGACCGCGTCGCGGGCGCCGGTGCGGAGCGGATCGTCTTCAAGCCGCATCCGGCCGCGCCGCCCTCGGGCATTGCGACGCTCGCTGAGCGCGCGGCGGATCGCGGAATGGCGTTCGCCACGTTCACGGGACCGCAGCCGGCCGAGTACGCCGCCCTGAGGCTGGGGGCGACCGACGTCGCAGCGGCCTTCTCGTCGGCGCTGCCGACCATGAGGGCACTGCACGATGCCCGCATCCACGCCGTCGGCGCCGAGACGATGCTGGCGCGGCTGACGCCGTACGAGAACAGCAACCGCATGCCGGTGACGATCGTCGACGCCATGACGCGCGGGATCGGGGAGGGGCGGATGCAGCAACTCGTCGATACCGTCGGCTACGCCATGCAGCCCGAGATCGTCGCGCACCTGCGGCCGCGGGCGGTGCAGTTCCTCGCATCGTCGTCGGATGCCGAGCGCGAGCGCTACGTGCCCGCCGGGCGACTGCGCGCCCTCGGCCTTCCCGGTGCCCCCGCTCCCACGGTGCTGCAGCGGCTGTCGCCCCGGGGTGGGGTGGGCAGGCTCGAGGAGCTGCGGCTGACGGCCGCCGGCGCGCGGCGCCGCGCGGGGCGCGTGTGGAAGGTGGCGCGGGGACGCTGACGGGTCGCCGCGTCATCCGCCCGCGCGCCAGCTCTCAGCATCCGCGCCATCGATAGGTGTGGCGGATGCAGGAACGTGTGGCGGATGCCGGCGGCGCACGCCCTCGCGCCCGGCGCACGCCCCCGTCGTCGGGGCTTCGCCCGTTCGTCACCACCGCGCCCACCCCGATTCACCTCGCCCCCGTAGACCGGAGGCAAGGGTCGGTGCAGTGTCGTGGCGCCGGCGGAACGGAGGGTCCGATGACGACCAGCAGCACAGGCCGCGAGACGTTCCCCGGCAGCAGGTCGCCGCGATTGCGGGTCGTGGCGATCGGCGACGCCGACTCGTTCGTGAAGTGGGCCGCGCATCTCGTCGATCAGGTCGATGACATCAGCCAGCACCTGCTGCTCGTGCAGACGCCGCTCGCCGTCAGCGATGCGCAGCGTGACGCCGCGATCACCGGCACGCGCTTCGCGCAGCATCCGCGCTCCGTCACCCGCATCCGCTTCGCCGATGTCGCCGCCTGGCTGGCAGGGGACGCCCCGGATGTTGTCGTGCTCGCCGGTAGGGCGCCGTTCGTGCGCCTGATGGGGCGTGAGATCGACCGGCTGCGACGCCGGCCGGTCGTGGTCAGCGGGCTGCCGGGCATGTCGATTCCCGCCCTGCGTGGTGCGCTCGAGTACCGCCGGCACTGCGATCTGATGGTGGTGCACTCGCGCCGTGAGGTCGCCGCGTTCTCGCGCCTCGGACGCGCCCTTGACATCGACGTGCCGATCGCACTGGCGACGCTGCCGTTCGCCCGCCCGTCCGGCGACCGGTCTCGCGGCACCGATCTCGTGTTCGCCGCCCAGGCGCTGGTGCCCGCCGAGCCGCAGGAGCGTCGACGCATCGCTGAGATCCTGCGGCTCGCCGCCGTCGCCGATCCCGCACGACGCGTCGTGGTCAAGCTGCGGTCGCGACCCGACGAGACCGAGGCGCACCAGGAGCGTGTCGGCTACGCCGAACTGCTCGAGAACGCGCCTGAGAACCTGGTCTTCTCGTACGCGCCGATGGTCGAGGCGCTGGCCACTGCCGAAGGGGTGGTGACGGTCAGCTCCACCGCCGCGATCGAGGCGATGGCCGCCGGCGTGCCCGTGATCGCCCTCGACGACCTCGGCGTGCGGCCCGCGCTGCTCAACCACGTCTTCACCGGCAGCGGTCTGCTCGGCGGTGCCGACGATGTGGTCGCGCGGCGATTCCGGCATCCCGACGCCGCCTGGGCGGCGACCAACTACTTCCACGACCCGCGCACGTCGACCTGGTGGGACCAGACCCGCGGCCTGGTGGCCCAGCGCCGCCGCGGCACGCTCGCGGCGCGTGTGGTGCCGGCTGAGCGGGGCGGCACCCTGCACGCCGCCTGGCACCGGCGCCACGTGCTCGGCGCGCACGACCGGTCCGCGCTCGGGCGACTCGCGGACGTGGTCGTCACGCCGGTCATCGCCGCGCTCACGTCGCTGCGTCGGCGCCGCACGGCGCCGGGATCGGATGCCGTCGACGACGACGTCACGCTGGCCCCGAGCCCTCTCGTCGAGCCGGTGAGACGGCGTCCAGCAGCATCGGCCCGGATCCGGTAGACTGTCGTGGTTGTCTGCCCGCTGGCATCCATTCGGGATTCCTCGGGCGGCGACGTGCAACACACCCTCCTGCTTCCGGGAAAGTCCCGGGAGCCGTTCTAGTCCGAAGGAGGTGGGTAAGTGACGCACCAGTACGAGCTCATGGTCATTCTGACCCCTGAGCTGGACGAGCGCCAGGTTGCCCCCAACCTCGACAAGTTCCTGAAGGTCATCACTAACGATGGTGGCTCGATCGACAAGGTCGACATCTGGGGCAAGCGCCGTTTCGCCTACGAGATCAACAAGAAGAACGAGGGCATCTACGCCGTCGTCAACTTCACCGCGACGAGCGAGGCCACGCAGGAGCTCGACCGTCAGCTGAAGCTGAGCGAGCTCGTGTTCCGCACCAAGGTCCTCCGTGCCGAAGAGGCGCAGGCGATGGTCGCGGCCGAGGCCAAGCGCGCGGCTGAGAAGGCCGCCCGCAAGCCCAAGACGGCAGCCAAGGCCTAAGTCCCATGGCCGGCGAAACCGTCATCACCGTGGTGGGCAACCTCACCGCAGATCCCGAGCTGCGCTACACGCAGAACGGTCTGCAGGTGGCGAACTTCACCATCGCCTCGACGCCGCGTACGTTCGACCGCCAGGCAGGCGAGTGGAAGGACGGCGAAGCGCTGTTCCTCCGCGCATCGGTCTGGCGCGACTTCGCCGAGCACGTGGCGGGCTCGCTGACGAAGGGCATGCGTGTCGTCGCGCAGGGCCGCCTGCGTCAGCGCTCCTACCAGGACCGCGAAGGCAACAACCGCACGGCGATCGAGCTGGAGGTTGACGAGATCGGTCCGTCGCTGCGATACGCGACGGCACAGGTCACGCGGGCCGCATCCTCGGGTGGCGGCGGCGGGCAGTCCCGTCCGCAGCAGCAGCAGGTCTCGGAAGAGCCGTGGTCGACGCCCGGCTCATCGAGCGCCGACGCCTGGAGCACTCCGGGCAGCTTCGGCGACGACACCCCGTTCTAATCTCCGGGTCCCCGAGCCTGTAGAAGGGCACGGGCATCCGATCACATCTCTAAGGAAACTCATGGCTGGAAAGTCGAGCGGCGACCGCCGCAAGCCGCGGAAGGGTGGCAAGCCCACCGCTCCCGCGAAGTCGATCCGCGTGGGCGTCATTGACTACAAGGACGTCGCAACGCTTCGCAAGTTCATCTCGGAGCGCGGCAAGATCCGCGCCCGTCGTATCACCGGTGTCTCGGTGCAGGAGCAGCGTCTGATCGCGAAGGCGATCAAGAACGCACGCGAGATGGCGCTCCTGCCTTACGCCGGCGCTGGCCGCTAAGGGGTACCGACAATGGCAAAGCTGATTCTCACGAACGAGGTCGCCGGGCTCGGAAGCGCCGGTGACGTCATCGAGGTCAAGAACGGGTACGCCCGCAACTACCTCATCCCGCAGGGCTACGCCGTGGCGTGGACCCGTGGTGGCGCCAAGCAGGTCGAGTCGATCCAGGCGGCCCGCAAGGCTCGCGCGATCCACGACCTCGACGAGGCGAAGGCACTCAAGGACAAGCTCGAGGGCACCAAGGTGCGCCTGGCCGTCAAGGCCGGTGGCGAGGGTCGCCTGTTCGGCTCGGTCAAGACCTCCGACGTGGCCGACGCCGTCGCCGCCGAGGGCCTCGGCTCGATCGACAAGCGCAAGGTGCACTTCACCGCTCCGATCAAGTCGATCGGCGAGCACGAGGCGAGCATCCGTCTGCACGACGACGTCACCGCCGTGATCACCCTGCAGGTCATCGCCGCGAAGTAAGCGATAACTGCACGAGAGGGCGGGGTTCTTCTGAACCCCGCCCTCTCTGCGTTCAGTGCGTGGCCGTCGCTGCCGGGATCGGCGCCGCGAACACGATCAGCGGATGCCCGTTGTGCTCGAGCACTTCGGCATCCACCCGCCACACCTCGCGCAGGCACTGCGCGGTGAGCACGTCGCCGGGCCGGCCGGCTGCGCGCACGATGCCGTCTGCGAGCACGACGACATGGTCGGCGAAGCGCGCGGCGTGGTTGAGATCGTGCAGCGCCGCGATCACGGTCATGCCGTCGTGCGCGAGGGAGCGCAGCAGGCCGAGGGACGACAGCTGGGCGTGCACGTCGAGGTGGTTGGTGGGCTCGTCGCACAGCAGCAGCTGCGGTTGCTGGGCGAGGGCGCGCGCGATGTTGACGCGCTGGCGCTCCCCGCCCGAGAGGCTGTCCGCCGGGCGCAGGGCGAGCGACGCTGCCCCGGCGCGGTGCAGTGCGTCGTCGACGATGACCTCGTCGACGGTGGATGCCGGCGCCAGCCAGCCCTGGTGCGGCATGCGTCCCATGTCGACGAGCTCGCGCACGGTGAGTCCGTCGACGTCGCTCCATTCCTGCTCGACCAGCGCCAGTGTGCGCGCCCGTTCACGGCGTCGCAGCCGCCGCAGGTCGGTGCCGGCGAAGAGGAGATCGCCGTGATCGGGGGAGAGGACGCCCGCGATCAGCTGCAGCAGGGTGCTCTTGCCGGCGCCGTTGGGGCCGAGCAGAGCGGTCACGGCGCCGTCGGGGGCGGTGATATCGATGCCGTCGACGATCAGGCGACCGGCGCGCGATAGCTGTACGCGCTGGGCGGTGAGCCCGGGCGCGATCGGTTCGGGCGCGGTCGGTGCGGTGGATTCCTCTGTGTTCATCGCCGCCCCCTCCGCTCACGGCGCACTCGGGTGAGCAGCACCGCGAACACCGGCCCGCCGATCAGGGCCGTCACGATGCCGACCGGAAGCTCGCGCGGATCGAACGCGGTGCGGGCGATCGTGTCGGCCCACAGCAGGAACAGCGCGCCGGCGAGGAAGGTGGTGGGCAGCAGAGCGCGATGCCGCACCCCGACGATGGCGCGGGTGGCGTGCGGCAGGATGAGACCGACGAACCCGATCGCCCCGCTGACGGCCACCAGGGCGCCGGTCAGCAGAGCGCAGACGGCGAACAGCGCCAGCCGCAGGCGCTCGACGGGGATGCCCAGGGCGGTCGCCGCCGTGTCGCCGAGCGCGAATCCGTCGAGCGTGCGGGCCGCGCCGAGCAGCGGGACCGCGCAGACCGTCGCGACGACGGCCACCAGCAGTACGTCCGGCCACTGGGCTCCGGCGAGCGATCCGAGCAGCCAGCCGAGGATCTCGCGGTAGCTGTCGTTGGTCGCACTCCAGAAGATCGTCAGGCTGGTCAGAGCCGAGAGCACGGCGGAGACGGCCAGCCCGGCGAGGATCAGCGAGGTCGGTGAACTGCGGCCGCCGGCCCGCCCGATCGCGAAGGTGAGCAGCAGGGCCACGATCGCGCCGGCGAATGCCGCGACCGGCAGAGCGATCGCAACGCCCAGCACCAGCACGATGACCGCGCCGGTGGAGGCCCCCGACGACAGGCCGAGCAGGTACGGGTCGGCGAGCGGATTGCGGGTGAGTGCCTGCATGACCGCGCCGCACAGTGCGAGCCCACCGCCGACGAGCGCCGCGGTCAGCACGCGTGGCACCCGCAGCTGCCACACGATGGCATCCTCCGTGGGTGAGAGCACCGGCTGCCCACCGGTCAGGTGCGCCCAGACCGTCGCGGCGACGTCGGAGGGCGCGATGGCCGCGGGGCCGAACCCGACGGCGACGAGAGCGGATGCCACCAGCAGGCCGCCCAGCACGACGACGGTGACCGCCGTGCGCGCCACTGGCCGACGCGCGACGTCGGCGGGGGAGCGTGCGGGCGCGGCGCTCGGGCGGATGGGGGTGGTGGTCATAGGTCTCCGAGCTGATCGATCAGCGACGCGACACTGTCGACGTTGCGCACACCGGCCTCGGCCGCGGCGAAGTCGAGGGTGACGTAGCGCTCGTCGACCACGGCATCCATGGTCGAGGTCACCGGGTGCGAATTCAGCAGCGCGATCTTGTCTTCGACGGTGTTGCCGGGTGAGCCGATCAGCACGAGCACGTCGGGGTTGATCTCGGCGACCTTCTCCCATGAGGCCGACATCCAGGTGTTGTGCTCATCGGCGAACGCGTTGACGAGTCCTGCTTCGTTCATCAGCATCGCGGGCGCTCCGATGCCAGCGCCAACGTAGGGCTCGTCGCGCCCTGATGAGTACCAGACCGCAGTGAGCTCCCGGTCATCGGGCTCGAGCGCCTCGAGCTGGGCGCGCTGATCCGCCACGAGACGGGCGGCAGCATCCTCGGCGCCGAAGATCTCACCCGCCTCGAGGAACTCATCGAAGACGGTGTCGAACGTCAGCGGGTCGGGCATGTACTCGGGGGCCTTGCAGGCAGATGGGGCGACGTAGGTGCCGATGCCGAGGGAATGCAGGGTATCGCGCTCGCCGACGCCGTCGATCGAGAAATTCGACTCCCAGCCGCCGAAGATGAAGTCGGGCTCGGCGGCGAGCGCCACTTCCTGCGAGGGGAGTTTGTCGGACACCACCGGGATGTCGGCGCCGGCCGCGGCGTACCGCTCGGGCAGCGGACCGTCGCTGTAGGCGCTGCCGATGATGCGGTCTTCGACGCCGAGGGCGAGGAGCAGTTCGAGAGTGGTCGACTTGATCGTCAGAATGCGCTGCGGTGGTGCGTCGACCGTCACCCGGGTGCCGCAGTTGTCGACGCTCACCGCATCCGAAGCGGTGTCGGTCGTGGCATCGGATGCCGGTGGCTGGGCATCCGCTCCCGAGCATCCGACGAGTGTGAGCGTGGTGAGTGCGGTGACCAGCAGTGCCGGGACGACGAGCATGGGGCGGGGCATGGTTCTCCGTGGGACGGGCATCCGCGGATGCCGGAGCAGACCGATTCGTGCAGAGCGCACGTTCCGGAGGCGCAGTGCATGCGCCGTCTGCGGCCCAGATCCAGACCACGCCGCTCCGGCCAATGCGGGCGGAGCGTCAGACTCATCGTACGACGATCGCAGGCCGCGTGCGCGTCCGCCGGGCGGGTGCCCGAGCGGACGCGCACGTCGGCTGCGCTCACGCGGTGCGTGTGCGCCGCATCAGCGTCCCTCCGATCGCCAGCAGCGACAGAGCCAGCAGCGTCAGCAACGGAGCCATTGCTCCGCCACCGGTAGCGGCCAGCGTGCCGTCGGAGCCGCCGGCGGCGACAACCGCCACGGGCATCGGCTCGCCGTCACCGGCGGGCATCGCCCCGGGGTCGGCGCCCGGCCCAGCACCCGGATCCGTTCCCGGGTCGGTGCCGGGGTCAGTTCCCGGATCGGTGCCCGGATCGGTGCCGGGATCGGTTCCCGGGTCGGTTCCGGGATCGGTTCCGGGGTCGGTTCCCGGGTCGGTCGACGTCCCGGGGTCGGTCACCGTGCTCTCACCCGCGACAGCGATGGCGTTGCCGCCGATCGTGATCGGCGCGGTGATCGGCAACAGCAGCTGCGAGCCGCCCAGCAGCGAGTCGAGCCCGCTGGTGATGCTGCCCACCGGTGCCGCGTCCGCGGTGGGCGACATCGCGCCGCCCCCGGTCACCGCGCTGGTGCCCAGTGCCGAGATGGCGTTGCCGGTCACCGTGATGGGTGCGGTGATCGGTGCGAGCACCTGGGTGCCGCCGAGGATGCTGTCGGTTCCACCTGTGGTGGCGTCACCGGTCGGAGCGCCAGCGGCCATGTCACCGGCCGGTTCGGCAGTGCCCCCGTCGGTGACGGCGCTGGTGCCCAGCGCGGAGATCGCGTTGCCGGTCACCGTGATGGGTGCGGTGATCGGTGCGAGCACCTGGGTGCCGCCGAGGATGCTGTCGGTTCCACCTGTGGTGGCGTCCACGGCCGTGTCACCGGCCGGGCTGCCGCTCGTCGCGGACGCGTCCTCGGACTGCTTGACAGCGCTGGTCCCCAGCACCGAGATGCCGTTGCCGGTCACGGTGATGGGGGCGTTGACGTCGAGCAGCGCCTGCGTGCCCGACAGCAGACCGTCGACACCCGAGGTCTCCACGACCGGTGCCGGCTCCTTCTCCGGTGCCGGCGCGTCGTCAGCATCCGACATGCTCTCGGCCGACGCCGACTCGGTCGCCGACGACGATGTGCCGAGCACGCTGATCGCGTTGTCGGCCACCGTCACCGGGACGTTGACGGTCACGACCGCCTGCGTTCCCGAGCCGACACTGTCGGAGCCGCTGGTCCGCGCGTTGGGCGCAGGAGCGGCCTCGACGGGCTCCGCCGGGGCGGAGTCGGGCGCGGGGGCTGGCTCAGATGCGGCCTCAGGGGCTGCTTCGGGTGCCGGCTCCGGAGCCGGGGCGGGAGTGACCGAGTCGACGACGCTGGTGCCGAGCACCGACACGGCGTTGCCCACCACCGTCAGCGGGGCGGTGACAGGCGCGAGCACCTGCGTTCCACCCAGCAGACTGTCGTCTCCGTCGGTCTCCGCCGCGTTTGCGGCGGACGCGCCGAGCAGCGTGATGCCACCGGCGATCAGCACACCCCACAGGGCGTGCTTGGCGAAATTGCGCATGAGTGTTTCTCCTGATCTGTACGAGTCGAGGGCGGCACGGTTGTGCGCCCGAGCGTGCCGATGCGTGCATCGGCCTGCCCCTCGTCAGTCAGGGGAGACGTCGGTGCTGCCAGCCGGAGACGGCGGCAGTGCGGAATCCACGGGAGGTCCCGCGGCGGTCCACGCCCCGTCGGCGTGTACCGGAAGATGATGCACAGCGGCGTGCACTCCGCCCGCCGAGCCACCCGGCCCCGCAGACGAACTCGCCGGCGCTGTCGCGAGTGGAGGGGCGGGTGCCCCGCCTGCTGGGCCCTCGGCGTCCGTGGCATCTGCCGTCGTCTGCACCACAGCGGCGGTGTTCGCGGCGAGCGAGGCGAGGAACACCGGTCCGGCGGTGGACGCCACAGGCGCGATGCTCGCTGCGTCCGGCTCCTGTGCCGTGCCGGGGAGGATGAGGGATGCATCGGCGCCGGGGGCGGTCGGCGTGAGCTCGGTGGGGGTCGTCCCGGTGGGTGCGTCCGGGGTGTCGGCACCGGGATGCTGCGGATCAAGCGCGTCGACGATCGGCGGCACGGTCTCGTCGACGATCGGGGTCAGCGTGCCCACGACATCGTCGACCGCTCCGGCGGAGTCGCCCAGCAGATCGGTGGCACCCAGGTCGTCGAGCACGGTGCCCACGACCGGGACGTCGCGCACGGCGTCGGTGACCGGCTCCACGACCGATGACACGGGGGACTCGGCCGCGACGTCGCTGACGGCCTCGGTGACCTTCGACACACCCTGGGTGGTGGCACTGAGGGCATCCGACGCCGACTTGCCGACCACGGGAACCTCGGAGACGGTCTTGGTCGTCTTCTCGACGACATTCTCGGCGGCATCCACCACCGGGGCTGTCGTCTCGGTGACCACATCGACGACGCCCTCTACGACGGGGTCGGCGACCTCGGAGACGACGCCGCTCAGCAGGGAGGAGACGCCCGACAGGGGCTTGTCCTCATCATCGTCGGCGCGGGCATCGCCGCCCCCGACGAGTGCGGTGAAGGCGGCCCAGACAAGCACGGTCAGAGCGCCCCAGAGCAGCACCGCGGGAATGCGGCCTCGGGATGCGCCAGTGTCCATACCCTTGCAAGCCCCCCAGCTCGACGTCGTCGGTACCGTGCTTGTGCGTGAGGCTACCCCATCCGGCGAGGCGAATCCACCACCATCGCGTGCGCGACGTTGAGCACGCGACGGTGGTGGAGCCGGCGGCGGCCGTGACGAGCCGCCGCTGCTGCGGGCATCACTGGGGACAGAGGGGATGTCCGGTGACCCGCAGGTTTTCGGCGGGTGCCTCGCGAAGGGGGGCGAGGGCACCCGCCGTGGCGTCGGCTTCGAGCCGACCGCCGGTGCGGGACCGGCCGGAGAGGGGTTCCGGTGCCGGTCCCTGCGGCCGGTGCGATGAACTGAGACTGGGGAGAATCAGCCACCGCACCGGCTTCTGGACCGTCGTTCGCAGCCCGCGGTCGATGCGGTGCTGCGGCGACGGAAGTCGTCAGGCCGAGTGGGTGTGGCGGATGCCCCATTGGATAGGTGGCGCTGAGATGCGCATGGAGATGCTCCTTGACAGATCGATCGGTGGGCGCGGCAATGCGCACGCGGTCGACCAGGTCGACCGCCCGGGCGATCAGTCGGGGGAGCAGTCCGTCGAGGTGCTGGGCCCGGAGGGCGGGCTCTCATCGGCGTGCGTGTGCACGCCGATGAGCAGTGGAGACGAGGGGGTGGTGCCGGTGACGGCTTCGCCGGTGGTCTGGAACGGCGTGACGCCGCCTGTGCCGGCGCCCGATGTGGCCGGCGCGGTCATCGGCTCGACGCCGGGCACATCGCCGGACAGCGGCTCGTGCTGCGGTCGGTGGCCGTCGGGCGCCGCGGTGTCGGACGGGGTGGCATTCGAGATGGTGGCCGACGGGGCCGGCGAGGGTGTGAGGTCGCGCCAATCGGATGCTGTCGCCGAAGTGCCGGCGGAGTGCATCGTTCCGCGTGCGTCGTGCATGGACGGGCGGGTGTCGTGCCTGGATGGGCGGGTGTCGTGCTCGAACGGACTGACGTGATGCCGGGCATGTCCGAAGGCATGGCCATTCCCCTGCCGGACGCCATGGCCGCGGGGATCGCGCGTGTCGCCGGGATGGCGTGTGTCGCGGGGATCGCGCTCGACGCCGCGCCGGGCATCATCGCGGTTCACGCGATGGTCGTCGTCCCGGGTGGCCTTCTGTCGCCCGTTGACTGCTTGGTGTGGCTTGTCTGCCTGACGCGGCTTGTCCACCTGGTGCGGCACGTTCGGCTTGACCTTGGCCGCAGCGTCGGACGCGGATGACGCGGATGACGCGGACTGGGCGGGCTTCTGGGGCGTGGTCGGCTGCGTCGGCGTGGCGGGCTGCGCGGGCTTGGTCGGCTGGGCGGGCTTGGTCGACCGCGCGGGTGCGGCGGGCTGCTGGGACTTGGCGCTCGAACTCGACTTCTGCGCGTGCCCCTTCGGCGCTACCGACGATGCCTGCACGGGCTTCGGCGTGTCGGCCTTCGGGTGGGCGTCGCGCTTCTGCCCGGAAGGCTGTTTCCGATCCGAGCGGTGCTCGCCCGATCTCCCAGGTGCGCCGTTCGTCTCGTGCGGTGCCGAGCTGGTGGCCGCCGGAGCGCTGTGATCGTCTCCGTGGCGGTCGGCGGCGGAAGCCGAGGGGGCACTGAAGAGCGAGGTCAGCACCAGCCACGCGAGCACGCCGAGCGCACCCCACAGCCACGTTGCCGTGCTGCGGCGATCTGCTGACGCGAACCGCACGATCCCTCCCCAGGGAACTCCAGACGAGGTCCTCCGCGCGGGCCGGCGAAAGATACTCGATCGTGCGAACATACCCCGACTTCCTGATGGTGTCCACATCGCTGTGCGGACGCAACACCCGGGCGTCGGGCGGGCTTGACTTTCCCCAGGTTTCTACACATGCGCGCGACATGCCGTCAACCTTCAATCTGCGGTTGAAGTCGATTGTCATCCACAGTATGGGGAAACCATAAACCCCTGTTCAAAATAGAAAACTGCACCGAAATGCAAGACTCTCCACTGAGTTCTCCACAGGCGTTCTGCACAGACACTCCAGAGTTGTTCGCAAACTCTCCACAGAGTTATCCACAGGCATGGTTGCATGGGGATAACCCTGCTCCTAGCTTGAAGAGGCCCGGGTGTCGGACCTTCATGGTTCGCTGGCGTCAGTGACCGGGCATCCACTCGGTCTGGTGGGATCGGCGGTGCGCTTCGCGCCGCCGTCGCAGGAGGGGGCACGGTGTCGATCGCAGATATCTCGGATGAGCGTCTGGGTGGTTCGCGACCCCCGGAGCGGACCCCTCCGCACGACCTGCTGGCAGAGCAGAGCGCGCTCGGCGGCATGCTGCTGTCGAAGGATGCGGTCGCCGATGTGATCGAGAGCCTCAAGGGCGCGGACTTCTACATCCCCAAGCACGAGCTCATCTTCGAAGCGATCCTGTCGCTGTACTCGCACGGCGAGCCCACCGATGTCGTTGCCGTCACCGATGAGCTCATCAAGACGGGCGAGCTCGGCCGTGCCGGGGGCGCCGACTATCTGCACACTCTCACCTCGATCGTGCCGACGGCGGCCAACGCGGGGTACTACGCCGGGATCGTCTCGGAACGTGCGATCCTGCGGCGGCTGGTCGACGCCGGCACCCGCATCGTGCAGCTCGGGTACGCCGGCGAGGGTGATGCGACCGATCTGGTCAACAACGCACAGGCCGAGATCTACTCCGTCACCGGATCCGAGACCGCGGAAGACTACGTGCCGCTGACCGTCGCCGTCGACGCCGCCGTCGAAGAGATCGAGGCGGCCAACGGCCGTGACGGCACGATGACGGGCATCCCCACCGGATTCCGCGAACTCGACGAGCTCACCAACGGCCTGCACGGCGGACAGATGATCGTCGTCGCGGCGAGGCCGGCTATGGGTAAGGCTCTGGCGCTCGACACCCCGCTCGCGACGCCGACGGGCTGGACGACGATGGGTGAGGTGCAGGTCGGCGACGAGCTGTTCGACGCTGACGGTCGCCCGACGCGGGTCGTTGCGGCGACGGAGGTGATGGTTGACCGACCGTGCTTCGAGGTCGAGTTCTCGGATGGAACGACGATCATCGCTGACGCGCAGCACCAGTGGGTGACTGAGACACGGGCATCCCGCCGCTCGGGTGCGGGCAAGACCGCGACCGTGACGACCGAGCAGGTGGCCGCGACCCTCACGGTCGGCTCCGACGATCGTGCCAACCACTCCATCCGCAATGCGGCACCGCTGCGCGCCGCGGAGGCCGAACTCCTGATCCCGCCGTACACGCTCGGCGCATGGCTGGGCGACGGCCACAGCGACAGCCCGCGTCTAACCAGCGAGACCGCGGAGATTCCGATGCTCATCAAGCGCGAGGGGGTCCGTGCCGAGTCCCGCGGCAACATGCTGTACGCGCTGAAAGTGACTGAGAGCACCCTGCTCATGCGCGACTGCGAGGTGTGTGGCAAGCAGTTCACCGCACGCCACCCGCATGTGCGCACCTGTGGGCGGATCTGCGGCCCGAAGAACAAGGGCGCGCATCCCGAGCGTCTTTCCTGCCCCGATTGCGGCGAGCCGTTCTCGGGCGAGGCGCAGCGCTGTGCACGCTGCCACCGCGAGCACGGTTCCACGACTGCGCTTCTGCGCACGCTCGGCGTGCTCGGTGACAAGCACATCCCGGCCGTGTATCTGCGAGCGTCCGAGCAGCAACGGCGCAGTTTGCTCGCTGGTCTGCTCGACACTGACGGCACGGTCGTCCGCGGTGTGGGGTCGGTGCAGTTCGCGGTGACCAGCAAACGGCTGGCCGACAGCGTGTATGAGCTCATCGTCAGCCTCGGCTACAAGTGCGGCCGCACGACGAAGCTCGTCGCGGGCAGATCTGAGGCGTCGTCGACCTGCTACATCCTCAACTTCTCGACGGTCGATGACGTGTTCCGGCTCGAGCGCAAGCGCGCCCTGCACGCGCAGGAGCGTCCATCGGGTACGGCGCGCATAGGGCGTCGTTATGTGAAGTCCGTCCGCCCGATTGCCAGCGTTCCGGTGCGCTGCGTTCAGGTCGACAACGCCGACCACCTGTATCTGGCGGGCGAGTCGATGGTTCCGACGCACAACTCGACCCTGGCGCTGGATTTTGCGCGCGCCGCATCCATCGGCCACAGCGAGCCGTCGATCTTCTTCTCGCTCGAGATGGGCAAGAGCGAGATCGCGATGCGTCTGCTCAGCGCCGAGGGAGCGATCCCTCTGCAGAACATGCGCAAGGGCACACTCGACCCGCGCGACTGGACCACTGTCGCCGCAACCCGCGGTCGCATCAACGACGCGCCGCTGTATATCGACGACAGCCCCAACATGACGCTGGTCGAGATCCGCGCGAAGTGCCGACGGCTCAAGCAGCGCGCCGGACTGAAGATGGTGATCATCGACTATCTGCAGCTGATGACCTCGGGCAAGCGCGTCGAGTCGCGTCAGCAGGAGGTCTCGGAGTTCTCGCGTGCCCTCAAGCTGCTGGCCAAGGAGCTGCAGGTGCCGGTGATCGCACTGAGTCAGCTGAACCGTGGACCCGAGCAGCGGCAGGACAAGAAGCCCGCGATCAGCGACCTGCGCGAATCGGGCTCGATCGAGCAGGATGCCGACATGGTGATCCTGCTGCACCGCGACTCGGTCTACGACAAGGACGTGCGCCCGGGTGAAGCCGACCTGATCGTCGCCAAGCACCGAAACGGCCCGACCGCCACGATCAACGTCGCCTTCCAGGGCCACTACTCGCGGTTCGCCGATATGGCGCCGGGCGACTTCG
This sequence comes from Microbacterium bandirmense, assembly GCF_037204185.1. Taxonomy (NCBI): domain Bacteria; kingdom Bacillati; phylum Actinomycetota; class Actinomycetes; order Micrococcales; family Microbacteriaceae; genus Microbacterium; species Microbacterium bandirmense. The sequence continues at coordinate 82,483 of NZ_JBBDGM010000016.1, forward strand.
GTGGCGGCGTGTAGGGATTTTTTCGAGATGTCCTTTTCACGGGCGAAATGTCCATGCGATGTCCATATGGACATTTCGGGCTCTGTGATCGCGGTCGACGGCCGGCACCCCGGAACCGGTGGAGGTTCTCGACGAAGATGCCGAGCCGGTCCATCGAGGCGACGCGGACTGTGTCGCCTGCGCGGACGTATTGATGCGCTTCGGCGAGGTCTTCGCGGCTGTCGCTGCTGCGCCCGCTGACTTGTCCGCGAAGACCCGGTCGGCGTCGCCGATGGCGTCGAGCTTGGCGGGGAGGTTCTGATCGTAGTTGCTGACGCGAGATTGCCGACGGTCTTGATGTGTTGCGTCGTGTCTAGAGCTCCGGTCGGTTCTGTTGCAGTCTTACGGAATGGACCCTATTGCGACGCCCAGACACAGGCTTGGCACATGTTGCGTACGGGTATACTCCAAAGCGACAGGTTGATCAGTTCCGTGATGTCACGATCGGGATGCCCTATCTGTGAAACTGGAGTGAGACGCCAGGCCTGAGACCGGCGAACCCGCCAACCCGAGGAGATCCCCGAACCCGACTACAGAGCCCTCACCGCATAAACCGACGAAGAACCACGAGACCGATCCATGCACCTCAAAAACGACTTGACCGTGCTTCTTCGGATCCAGGTGCGAATCGTCTCCAGGGAGGCGATCCCAACGGCGACCATACGGACAGCGCGCTCACGAAGCTCGCGAGGGTACTTGCTGGGACGTCCAATGAGACAGATCCTTCTAAGGAATCGTGCCTCCGGACACGGGGGTTGACTCAATCGGCTCACTGTCATCGGGCTTCGCCGGGCCCAGGGGGCGCGAGTCTCATCAGAGTTCGAGACACAATACCGGGGCGGCGTCCGTCCTGAGTCGCGCGTTCCACGCGCGCGGTTCCCCGGCGAACCATCTGCCCGCCGATGTAACGTATGGGCTCGGGTGGGAAGGACCCTGTCGGGGGACGTACGAGTCCTAGCGACCCGTACTCATCCTCGACGTTCAACGCCATAGCCGCCAGGATTCGCCCGCCCACGTACGTGGGGACGAGACCGTTACTGAGTATTTGGAGTCGTGAGCGCCACTGATTATTGCGGTTGAGCGCCACTCGATATTCACTCTCAGGGCCACCGGTATTGCCGGTGAGCGCCA
>NZ_JBBDGM010000017.1:0-73836 GCF_037204185.1 Microbacterium bandirmense
GTTTTGAGGACGGACGCGACAGCGATTGAAGGGCCGCGAGTGTTGGGCTGTATAGAATGCCCTTCTCGTCGCGTTGTAGTAGCTTCAACGCGACTAGATCTTCAGCGGCTTGCTCCGCCTCTGCGTCTCCCGCGATCCACTCATTCAGCTCAGATTCAGTGATCGATGAATCAAGCAGGGATGCCGCCGACGGATAGTGGATTCCGAGCGCCGCAACTATCCCATTCCAAGCCTCGCCAGCGACGATCGCCCATTCAGGCGCGCTCACGCCCACATGGTCGGCGTTGATCTTGACAGCGTCGGCGGAAGCTTCGAGCACCTGTGTCCGAACGCTCTTGCGAACCGCGGATGCCAGGTCGCGAACGAAATACGGGAAGCCACCAGTAAGGCGTTGGACCTCGGCGATAGCGTCCGGTTGCCAGTCAAGAAGCATCGGGCGGCCCAAATCGCGAAGAAGCGAGGTCGTCTCCTCGAGTTCGAACGGGGTGAGGTAGACGCTGGAGACCTGGTTGAACATGGGATTGTCAACTTCGCCGCGATCCCCGAGAGAACTGCTCCTGAACATACGATTCGCAACGCCGCTGAACACTAGGGACACGTTCTCGCGAGCCTGCGCCGCAGATCGAAGGGCTCCCAGCAAGACTTTGATGGCCATTGGATTCTCGCGCGCGATCGCCGCTGCGCTCTCGACCTCGTCCACAGCGACCACAATGCGTATACCTGGGTTGCGAGAAGCGACGCGTTTGATGCGATCCGAAAGCGCCGAAGGGGTCAGGTCGTCGACCGACTGATCAGACTCATTCCCGATCCAGACATCTATGCCCTTTGCTTTTGCAGACTTGAGTTCCTCGTTCAAGCTCGCCGCAATCGAGCTAGCCAACTCCTCGGCTGAGTGTTCCTCCAGCATCTGAAAGTCTGCGATCGGGATGACCACACGACGCGGGAGCAAGACCCTTCGCAACTCGCGCAGCACCGACGTTTTCCCGGACCGCCTGAGTCCGAGGATTGCGATGTTCTGATCACCATCGATGGCCGCGCTCAGGTTCCGCATGAGACCCGTGCGGCCGAAGAAGTCGACGCCGCTAACGGGATTCTGGGTGCCGTACAGATCTCGTTCGCCGAGCCGGTCTCGAAGATTCCTAGTGATCTCCGCCATCAGGTCCGGACCGGTGTGTCGCAACGGATCGATGGCGACGATAGTGAGCTCACTGTATGAGTCGCTCTGCCATTCGTCGAGTTTGGTCTGGACGTTGGGGTCTGTGGAGATGAGGAGGGCAACACGACGGGACGGTGTGAAGCGCTCCGACTGCATGATCTGATCCTGGAGCGACCGAATCAAATCACTTGTGCGAAGCGTCATCGCGTTGAACGAGCGTCGTTGAAAATCCCGCCAGGGAGTGAAGTATGCAGCTACTTCCCCATTGATCCCGAAACGACGCTCGAGGTCTTCTCCGAGGCGTAGCAACGCGAGCCCAGACCCCTTGAGGTCGACTTCCTTTGCAACCGACGCCATGAAGAACATCGGGTTCGGGTTGTTCGCGGTCCGGAGTGACGAGTCCAAATTCTCGGCGGCCGGAAACTCCCGGAAAAACCGGCTACGGACCTCTTGCAATCCCATCGCGCCTCCCAATCCGATTCATTCATAGCATGCGCCGCAGCGTGACTCATCGCTCTTCGCGACGCGTCGCTGGGACGCGGAGGATCACTTCCTGCGCAGCCATGTCCTCACGGGGGAGATTCGACTGATCTAGGAGTATGCCCCCCTCAGCCTCTAGGAGTATGCCCCCCTCAGCCGCCGGTGCGAGCACGGAGCGGGCGGCGTTCTCCGCGTCGAGGGTGTCGGGCTTACCGTTCATCCGTCGCTGGCGGCGGTCTGGACGCCCTGCTTCGACGGCTTTGCGTCCGTGTCGGCGCAGGAACGAGGTGAGGGTCGCTCCGTAGGAGCCGGTGCCCTCGATGCCGAACGCAAGGACCTTTCCGAACGTCCGCCCAGGCGAGCATCTGCCGGAACCCGCCGGTATCGGTGGGGACGGTGAGAGTAGCGAGGATGCCGCCGATCGTGTCGAGCACGGCGGCGACGTGGATGTGCTTGTGGGTGTCGACGCCGATGACGACATGCCCGGAGTGGACGGATTCGAGTGCGATCATGGTGCCTGTCTCCCTTGACGGTCAGCGTGGTCTCACGCTGTCGCCGGCGGGTGGACAGGACTGTCACGGGGACGCTCTCGACATGCTGCTCGAGGCTCCTATTAGGTCACGCCCGATCCGGCGGCAGCGCTTGTTGCGTGTCCGGCCGGGCGGTCGACAGATCAACGCAAAGGCACCCTGCGGGCCAATCGTAAGCAAGGGTCAGACCGCGTCGGCCGGGACTCCTCAATCCTTGCGGAACCGGGTAGAAAGAGACTGACAATCGTACGAATCGCCGACGGATCCGATTGAGGGGGCGATCTGCTCGAGCGCGAGGTGCTCGGTCAGCACAATCGACGTGTATTGAGAGCCCAAGCGGAATCCGACAGCGACTGAGCGCAAGCACGCCTCGATCCTGCCGCCCACCACCCCTACGGGTTAGGAGACATGCCCTGATATGGGCGTGGGTTTGTCAAGGGGCAGGGGCGAGCGTGCTCGCCGCGTCCAGCAGAGCCAACGGATGCGGGTCGCGGATCGCCCCATGCAGGAAGCGCATCAGATCAGGAGTGTCGGGTGCCATGGAGCAAGGCTATGCGCGGGCCGGGTCGTCGCGGGAACCGCCGGCGGCGGCCTCGCGCTCAGCCCCGCGGTCGGGCTCGCGCGCCTGCGCCAGCAACCCCGCTGGCACCGCACGCCTCACCGGGTCCCGCACACGTCACGGGATGTCGGTGTAGTGCTCTCCCCGGCCCTGCTCTTCGGCGGCCAGACGGTCCTGCTGCTGCTCGTCGAAAGTCGGCCGCCGGTCGTCGGGGCGGTCGGGGTCGGTGTGACCCTTGGCAGCACGCGCGTCGTCGTCCTTGCTGAGGTCCGGGTCGGTGCCGTCGGGGTAGAGCGGGTCGGTGGGGAAAGGGGTCGGGTCAGACATGGGTTCTCCGGTCGCTGGTGGGAGTGCCAGCGTGGCATTCGACGTATTCGAGCGGATGCCCGTTGACAAGCCGCCCGTGAGGTGAAGCGGTTCTTTTGTCGTTGCCCCGCCGACCTGCTCTGGCGGATGGTCACGGCACGGGGACCAATTCGACGGCGCAGTGCTTCGCCGCGGCTTTCGCCAGCCTTCGGTCGTAGGTGAGCAGCGGGCATCCGAAGCTTTCGGCGAGCGCGACATAGCTTGCGTCGTAAGCCGAGAAGTTGTCGCGCAGTGCCAGTACCCGCGGTACAAGTGGCAGCGACTCCTGCAGATCGACACGGAGTCGCCGCAGGAGTCGAACTGCCTCGTCGAGGTGACTGTCGGTGAGAATGGCCTCGAGGTTCAGGCTGCGGAGTGCCGATGCGACTTCGATCGGGAGGAAGTCGGGTGCGACCAGCCGCGCTCCGGACAGACGATCACGCAGCGGGTTCTTTCGCCCGATATCGGCGATGAGATCGACCACAGCCGAGGCGTCGGCGACGATCATCGCCCTTGTCTGCCTTCGTGGATGGCCTTCAAGATCACGTCGATCGGGACCCTCGGCCGGGTCGGCCGAGCTTCGATCTCTGAGAACAGCTCAGCCAGGGTCGGCTTCGAGGCCATCTCGGTCAGCTCTGCAGTGAGGTACTGCTGCAGTGACTGCCCCTGCGCCTCGGCGCGAGCGGTCAGCACGACGTGCACCTGCGGGTCGAGGTCGCGGATCAACACGTTCGGCATGCTTACCGTATGCATGCAGATCATCCGATCAATTAGTGGATCCCGAAACTCGCGTCCGAGACCTGGCGCGCGAGATCGCGAGCACGCGCCAGGTTATAGGGCTCTTCCTATTTGAGGTGGGGTGGGTGAGTCCACTCTGAAGAGCCCATTTAGTGCGCAGTCCACGCACCAAGAACCCTGGCATATCAGGGCTCAACAGGCCTCAACCCGCGAAAACCGCCCGTGGTGACACGATCCAGGTGGGGCGACCTCGTCGTGCCCGGCGGCATCCCCGACGCCGTGCCGTCGATCGTGATCATCGACACCGGGTGGGCGCGCCACTTCGGCCAGCAGGCGGCTCTGCAGCATCCGCATCTTGACGCGGCGACCGCCGCCGAACTGTGGCGGCGCGGCATGCGCCTGCTCGCTGTCGACACCCTCAGCCCAGACCAAACGGGCGCAACCGGCGCGCCCGCCGCCTCGTTCCCCGTGCACGGGATCGTGCTCGGCGGCGACGGTCTCATCGTCGAGAACATTCGCGGCCTGACCGACCTGCCGGCGCGCGTGCGGGTCGGCTTCTTCCCGCTGAATCTGCAGGGCGACGCGGCGCCCGTGCGCGCGGTGGCGTTCACCTGACGCACGGCACCCCGTCAACAGAAGGGCGCCTCAGGCGCCGGCTCCCGCAGGGCGCTCCGGCTGCGTCGGCCCATCAACAGTGACGTCGTTTTGGTGCTTGAGTATTGCGCTGACTTCTCGGAAGCGTGACGAGGCGCGAGCCGGCGGACCCCCGTACGTGTCGGTGCTCACCGGTAGCATCCGAGTCATGGTCTCGTACGCTGCTCTCACCGAACGATCAGCTGTCGATGCTGCGCTCGCCGAGTTCGATCGGCTGGGGCGAGACGCGTTTCTGCACAAGTACGGCTTTGGCCCCGCGACGGAGTACTTCCTCATCTCCGACGGGGGCTTCTACGACTCGAAGGCCATCTTCGGCGTCGCGTACGGTAACCAGCATGGAACGGCGCTGGCGTCGGAGGAGTTCAACGGCGGCAAGAACGGCGCCGCGGGTCGACTCAGCCAGTTGGGGTACAGCATCGATGGTCTCGAATCCCGCGGGGGTCGGCTGTCGTACGACACCTTCGAGGCCGCACTCAACGAGTTCCGACTGCCGGTGGAGAACATCCCGATGGCACGCGAGTTCGTCATGCGCCACGATTTCGTGGAGTTCTACATCCCACGGTCGCGCAGTTACATCGCGATGATCCCTCGCGGTGGATCGAGACCCACCGGCTGGATCCACGTCGGCTACATCACCGAGCGCCACGACGACGGCCACGTCACGCACTTCGCCCTGCCCTACAACAAGATCCGCGACGGTGGCGGGTCGCGCTCGCGACAGCGGGAGGAGAGCGAGCAGTCCCGATGTGACACACCTGGGTGCGGGATGCAGCTGCCCGCCAGCGGGATCTGCGACTACTGCTGAGCCGCTACTTACCGCCGCTCTTCCCGCTGAACCTGCAGGGCGACGGGGCGCCCGTGCGCGCGGTGGCGTTCACCTGACGCACGGCAGCCCCGTCAGCAGAAGGGCGCCTCAGGCGCCGGCTTCGGCAGGACGCTCCGGCTGCGCGGGCCCATCGACAGCGGATGCCTGTGCTGGAACCCCCGGCCACTCCGTGCGGTCGGCGAGAAAGCCGTTGCCCGCCCACTGCGCCGGTGCCACGGCGGTGTTCCACGTTGCCTTGCTCAGCCCGATGACGCCGAACCAGGCTGTCGGGATCAACCAGAGTGCGACCAGCGCCGGCTCTTTGCCCGTCTTGAGTCCGACGCGGTAGGCGGCCACGCCGCCGCCGACGAACAGCGCGAGCGAGAAGATGAACCCGATGCCCACCCAGCTCAGCACCACGGCCCCGGCGAAGCAGTACAGCACCAGCCACGGGCTGAGGTCGCCGAGCTTGAAGAAGACCATGAAGTTGTAGACGGGCACCCACGCCCGCCACGTGCCCTGCACGCCCGCCTTGGCGAAGACCTTCGACATGAAATAGGCGGTGACCACGTACACGGCCACGCCGACGACGGCCACGCCGACCATCGCGGCCAAGTACGCCGCGAGAATCCCGGTATAGGTATCCATCTGCTTCCCCTCTCAGAATGCGCATCACCCGCAGACAGATGTGCGTCGTGTCGACACCCAACCATCGACCGCTCACAGACGACTCACAACGTGGGCGACCATCGGCCAGGCACAACGATGTGAGCCGTCTGTGAGCGCCACATGTTGAGATCGTGCGACCAGACGCCACCGGGGACAAGGGGGAGAAGAAGATGGCAGGATCCATGCGGGTTCGAATCGTGACCGGCACGCTCGCGATGGGGATCGCGGCGACGCTGACGGGGTGCTTCGGCAATCCCGTCGACGCGCTCGTCGACAGGGCCGCGCAGGACGGAGCCGAGCAGGTCGCCGAAGACCTCATCGAGGGGATGAGCGACGGCGAGGCATCGGTCGATTTCGGAAGCCTGCCGGATGGTTTCCCCTCCGAGATCACCCTGGTCTCGGACAACATCATCCAGTCGATGACCATCGACGAGGGCATGGTCGTCATCGTCACCGATCCGCGCGGTATGGACGAGCTGGTCGCACAGGTGGAGTCCGACTTCTCCGGCTGGGAGCAGGAGGCGACGGCTGACATGGGTGAGATGCTCAACGTCACGTATCGCAAGGACGAGTCGCTGAGCGTGAACGTGTCGATCATCGCGCCCTCCGGGGAAGAGGAGGCGACGGTCGGCTACACCGTCATCCCGGCGCAGTAGCCTGCGTCGCGTCGACGGCCCACAGCGCGGTCGTGTGCGGCTCGGCCGGGGCACGGCCGTACGTGAGCATCGCCCGGATATCTGCCGCGGTCGACGCGAGACCGAGCGCGTCGGCCTCGGTGGCGATCGCCTCGAGTGCGGTGAAATCGGCGGATGCTGTCGCCACGGCGTGCCGCAGCAGCAGGGCGAGCAGGCCGCCGCCGCCGATCTCGTTCGCCTCTTCGAGCACCCGGACTGCGCCGGCCAGCATCCCGTCGTCGCTGCCCTGCGTGTCGAGCCGCTTGCCGATCTCGCCAACGCGCTCGGCGCTCAGCCGCACTGCCCCTGCGCGCACCGCGCAGTGCGCCAGCATCCCCGCGAAGAAGGTGTGCTGCGCGGTCAGCATCACCTGAGCGGACTCGACGAGCAACTGCGCGGCCTCGCCGCGTCGGCCGGCGCACCGTGCCTCCCAGGCCGCAGACCAGGCTCGCAGCATCATGACCTTCGGGTCGTCCGCGGCCCCGGGCGGGACGGCCTCGTCGCCGGGGTCGCTGTCGGTCCGCCCGATCACGCGCGCGGTGGCATCGACCAGGGCGAGCGCCGCCGGCAGCAGTCCGGTGGGGTCGCGCCAGCGCAGGTGGGTCGCGGCCGAGACGGCGACCTCGTGCGCGTGTGCCATATCGCCCGACAGCAGGTCCGAGAACGCCAGGGCGTACTCCCACGCGCCGAGCGACTCCGGACGATCGGTGTGCGCCTCGGCGATCGCCGACCGGAGATGCCGACGCGCGGCGCGGACGTCGCCCGAGTTCGACACGGCCATGATCTCGGCCAATTCGATGAGCTCAGCGCCGGAGGGAATGCGCGCGACGACCTCGGCCGGGGCGCCGTGCAGCCGTCGCAGGGTCCGCACGGCGACGTCGTGCGGACCGGTGATCGTTCCCGACAGGGCCGCTGTGATGAGGCTGATCACCGCCACCGCGTCACCGGTGTCGCCCGGGGCGTCCATGATCGCCCGGGTGCGTCCCGCGACCGTCGACCAGCGCAGGGCCTCGCGCTGCAGATGGGCGACCTCGACGGGGTCGTCGATGGTGCGCAGTGCGTGCTCGACGACACCGAGTGCGGCCGCTGCGTCGTAGTGTCGCAGACCGAGATGCCGGGCGTGGGCCAGCGCGACGGCCGCCCGCTCTGCCGGAGTGGCGGCCACGGTCGCCGCGGTCTCGAAATGCGTCGTTGCGCCATCCGGATCACCGAGGGCGGATGCTGCCGAGCCGGCGAGCCGGTGTGCCGTCGCATTCTCGGGGTCGAGTGCGGTGACCGCGGTGGCGGCACGCAGTGCGAGCCGTTCATCGAAGGCGGCCAGCGCGTGTTCGGCGAGTTCGACGGTGGCCGGGATCTCGATCCGCTCTCCCAGCTCGAGGGCGAGGATGTGCGCACGGCGGCGGGCCGCCGGCGATTGCCGGGCCGCATCGCTGCGCAGTAGGGCGAGCACATCGACTGACAGGTCGTGCCACAGGGCATCCGAGCAGCGCCCGCGCAGGTGTGTGAGATCGAGCGGATGCGACAGGACGAGCCATCCCGGCGCCGAGTATCCCACCACATCCGCGCGCGTCAGCATCCGACGCTCTGCCGCGGTGAGCGCGTCGGCGGGGTACTCGCCGGCGATGCCGACCATCGTCGCGGCGTCGACGAGCGCATCGTCCAGTCCGGTGAAGCGGTCGCCGACGAGCTGGGTGAGCCGGACGCTCGATGCCGGCTCCGCCTGCAGCTCCCAACCGTGCGGTGTGCGCAGCAGGCGCTCCTCCTCGACCGAAACCGTGAGGATCTCGCGCAGATGCAGCGGGTTCCCGCCCGAAAGCGGAACGACCTGCCGGCGTGCCGACGGGGTGAGCGTGCCGCCGATCGTGTGCAGCACCAGTTCGTCGGCGTCGGAGTCCGACAGGGGCACGACGCCGATCTCGGCGATCTCGCCGCTGTCGTAGAGGGCACCGATCTCGCCCGGCGTTGCGGCGAGATCGGTCGCGGTGAGCACGACCGGTACCGACGCGTTGCGGATGAGCTGACCGACGACGAACAGCGATGCCTCGTCCAGTTGCTCGACGTTGTCGATCAGCAGGGCCGCCGTGGTGCGGTGGCGGGTGAAGTGATCGATCAGCGCGGTCGGGCTCAGGGTCTGCTCGGGCACGACGGCGGCGAAGACGCCGAGCGGAATCGAGCGGCTCAGCGGAGTGGCCGTCAGCAGCGTGATGGCATCGCGCACGCTGGCGTACCTGCTGCGGATCGCCCGCAGCAGGTGCGTCTTGCCGATACCGGGCGGGCCGGTCAGCAGCGTCGCGCGTCCCTCGCGCAGTGCGCCGGCGAGCAGGTGCGGCTCATTGGAGGTGAGGTGGCGTACCGACGTGTCCGGTGCCGGTGGCGTCCTGTTACCGCCGGCGTCGTTCATCATCGACAGGCGCAGCAGCGTCTCGGGCGGCTGCTCGCGGAGGATCGCCAGGTGCAGGCGGCTCAGTTCGTTGCTCGGTTCGGCACCGAGCAGATCGGCGAACACCGACCGCGCCCGCTGGAACATCTCGAGGGCCTCGTTGACGCGCCCGTCGCAGTACAGTGCCGAGATCAACTGACCCCAGTGGCGTTCCGAGAGCGGGTCCTGTTCGACGAGAGCGTGCAGTTCTGAGACGACCGCTGCGCAGCGATCCAGGGCGAGATCGAGGTCGATGCGGTCGGCCAATGCCGCCGAGCGCACGTTCTCGAGCCGCACCGACTCGGCCCGCAACGCCGTCAGATCCAGCAGGCCCGAGTACGCCTCCCCCTGCCAGAGCTCCAGTCCGCTGGTGATCAGATCCGCCGCGCGGGAGAGGTCCCCGTCGGCGATCGACGTGTCGCCCTGCCGCACCAGATCCTCGAAGCGCGCGGCATCCGTGCGCACACCGGCAGCGTCGATCCGGTAACCGCCGTGCGCGAACACGATCGGTACCGGGATCGCCGAGCGCAATCGTGAGACGTGCGCCTGCAGCGCGTGACCCGGATCCCGCGGAGCCTGCTCGCCCCACAGCTCATCGATGAGCCGATCGGCCGGCACGGTCCGTCCGCGCGAGACCACGAGGCGGGCGAGCAGGCCGCGTTGCCTGGCGCCGCCGAGCGGATGCTCACGGCCGTTGCTGCTGGCCCTCACGGTGCCCAGCACCGACACGTCGAGCACGCGGCATCCTCCCTCATCGCAGACCCGGCCACCATAGCAGTGCGCGAAAACCGGCTCGTGGCAGGTTTCCACGGGTCGACAAGCCCGCAATTGACTCCCCATCCCCGCCCGCGCCGGAGCATGCTGTATCCATGGGGACCGAGTTCGAGACGGACTGCGTGATCGTCGGCGGAGGACCCGCCGGACTCGTGCTGGCGCTCGCGCTGCTGCGCCATGGCATCCGTGTCGTCGTCATTGAGAAGCACGCAGACTTCCTGCGCGACTTCCGCGGTGACACCATCCACCCGTCCACGCAAGACCTGCTCGCCGAACTCGGTCTTCTCGACGAGTTCCTCACCCGCCCGCACGACGACATGCCCCGCGTCACGTTCAGCTGGTACGGCACCGAACTCACGCTGGCGGACTTCACCCACCTGCCCACCCGGCGCAAGGTCATGACGTTCATGCCGCAGTGGGACTTCCTCGACCTGATCGCCGACGCGGCAGCGCAGCATCCGAAGTTCACTCTGCTCCGCTCCACCCGCATCGGCGACCTGATCCGTGACGGCGACCGCGTCGTCGGCGTCACGGGAGTCGGCCCGGACGGCGAGGTGGCGGTGCGCGCCCGTCTCGTCGTCGACGCCTCCGGCCGCGACTCCGACGTCCGCGCCGCCGCAGGGCTCGTCCCGACCGGAGTCGCCTCGGCGATGGATGTGCTCTGGTTCCGTGTCGCCAAGAGCGCGAGCGAGCGCTACCCGTTCATCCAGGCCGGCTCCGGACTGATCATCACGATCGACCGCGGCCACTTCTTCCAGGTCGCGCACGTGATCCCCGCCGGCGCCTGGCGCGGCACCGACGCCGACCTGGCCACGATGAAAGACAGGATCGCGCGGATCTCGCCCGGCATGGCCGATGCCATCGCCGCGCTCGCCGCCTCTGACGTGCACCTGCTGCGGGTGCGGCTCGAGCGACTGCGCAGCTGGTTCATCGACGGGATGCTGTGCATCGGCGACTCCGCACACGCCATGTCACCCGCTGGTGGCGTCGGCATCAACCTCGCCATTCAGGACGCCATCGCCACTGCGCGCATCCTCGGGCCGGTGCTACGCGATGGCATCCCGACGACAGCCGAGCTGCGTCGCGTGCAGCGGCGACGCAACTTGCCCACCTGGATCACCCAGTTCGTGCAGCGCCGCCTCCAGGGGCCGCTGATCGCCGAACGAGAACCGGATGCGCCGCTGCCGTTCCCACTGCGGATGCTGCGCGACCACCCGCGCCTCACGCACGTCACCGGCCGGTTCATCGGGATCGGGGCGCGGCCGGAGCGGCTCTAGTTGACGGTGCTGCACCGGCTCGACCGGCTCGACCGGCTGCGCCTACTTCATAGCAGCCTGGATGCGACGGTCCAGGTCGTCGAGCTCCGCCATCACCTCGGTGGCGACCCACACACGGTTGCGCTTGCGTCCGGTGATCTCCTGGATGAAGCCGTACTGTTCGAGCTGCGAAATGGCACGGTTCGTGTTGGACGCGACAGCGCCAGCGTAGTGCTCGATCTCGTCGGAGCTGAGGACAGGGTGGTCGTAGAAAGCGGAGATGAGATTGGCGGCCGCCGAGCCAGCGCGTGGCTTGAGTTCCTTGATCCACTCGTCGGGCATCGACTTCAAGCGTGCGATGGTCGGCCGGGAGCAATTGGCCGCAACATCTGCAGATCGTGCGAACAGTTCAATCACCGGCGCGGGGTCGCCGCCCCGGTATGAGTCGAGTGACGAGAAATAGTCTTCGCGGCGGGCGAGAAGGCCGCTCGCCAGAGGCACGATGGCATTTCGAGTGACGCCTCGACGCCGAAGGACAGCTGACACCAGAGCACGACCGATGCGTCCATTGCCATCGGTGAAGGCATGGATCGACTCGAACTGAGCGTGTCCGATTGCGGCCTGCACCATCACGGGGACGTCATCGCGGTTCAGGTATGCGATCAGATCCGTGACCAGATCCACGACTCGCCCTGGTGCTGGAGGAACGTGGAGTGCATCACGCGGCGAGTGATCGCTCCCGCCGATCCAGTTCTGCATGTCGCGGAAGCGCCCTGCGTAGGCGGATTCGTGCGGGTCATCGACCATCAGTGCATGGTGGGCATCGGTCAGATCTTTCAGCTGGAAGCTTCCGCGGTCGCCCACTTGGGTGATCAGGTCGTGAAGCGCCCTGGAGGCGGCCACCATGCTGGTTGCCGACGAGTTGCTCTTGTTCCCCCCGATCGCTCGGGCGTAATCGATGGCCGAGGCTGAGATGCGCTCGATCTTCGACGAGGCGGCCGACTCGCTTCGGACCATGAACCGGCTCATCGCCGCGGAGTGCCCCTCAGCGTCGGTGTCGGCCTGAGCGACAGCGAGCAGCGCCTTCTCGGTGGCGAGCGTGACTGGCAACGGAGGGAGGTAGTCGAGCGAGGCGATGATCGGGGGAATGGTGGCGTCCACCGAGCGCAGCATCCGATCCTCGCGGGTGCCGCCACGAAACTGCTGCTGCCACGGGAGCGTCTCGACACGGTGCGCTGGCCACTTCGTCCCACCACTCATGACCGCAACTTTAGCGCCATATAGTTTCGTTTACATCAATCAAGCAGAAATAGCGCGCGATCTACTTGCGGTTACAGACGTTCGTCGTGCGTCGGGCCCCGGTCATCCGGGCCGTCGACCTCAGGGCTCTCCACATCCGCCCCGGGTGACTGGGTGCGCTTGTCGTCTCGGTCCTGACTCAGGTCCGGGTCGACGCCCTCGGCGTCGAGAGGGTCTTCGGTGAATGGTGTGGGGTCCGACATCGTGTCTCCGATCTCTAGAACGGCCCACACTGGCATCCGACGTCGTTCTGGCGACACCCCGTTGACAACCCCGAGAAGTTGACACGTCACTCCCTAGGCGCTGAACGCCGGCACAGCCTCGATCAGCGTGCGGGTGTACTCCTCCTGCGGGTTTGTGAACACCTGCCCGGCATCGCCGAACTCCACGAGCCTGCCGTGCTTGAGCACGGCGATCCGGTCGGCGGTCTCGGCGACCACTCCGAGGTCGTGCGTGATGAACAGATAACTCAGCTCGCGCTCATGCTGCAGCTCGTCCAACAGCTTCAGTATCTGGGCCTGCACCGACACGTCCAGTGCGGACACGGCCTCGTCGAGCACGATGAACTCCGGATCGAGCGCGAGCGCACGAGCGATCGCCACGCGCTGTCGCTGGCCGCCCGACAGCTCGTCGGGATATCGATCCAGCATCCCGTCGGGAAGGGCGACCTGCTCGGAGAGCTCCACGGCCCGCTTCGAGCGCGACGTGCGATCACCCTCGCCGAACGACAGCAGCGGCTCGGTGATGAGCTGCTCGATCGTCATGCGCGGGTTCAGCGAGTCGAACGGGCTCTGATAGACCATCTGGAACCGGCGGCGCAGCTGCCGCAGCTTCTCGCCCTTGGCGTGCGTGATGTCCTCACCGTTGAACGAGATCGCACCCGACGTCGGCTCGTCCAGACGCAGCACCAGCCGCGCCAGCGTGCTCTTGCCCGACCCCGACTCGCCGACGACCGCGAGCGTCTCGCCGCGACGAACGTCGAGCGAGACAGCATCCACCGCCGTCAGCGACTTGCGCCCGCCCTCGCCCTTCGGCAGCGGGAAGATCTTCGTCAGCTCGGATACGCGCACGATCGGCTCGCCGCCGAACTCGATGCGTGCCTTCGTGTCGGCCGACCGCCGCTCGTGCGCGCTCAGACGGGGAGCTGCGGCGATCAGCTTGCGCGTGTACTCGTGCGATGGCGCGGTCATCACCTGCGCGGCGGGTCCGGCATCCACGATCTCGCCCTGCTTCATCACGACGACGGTGTCGGCGCGCTCCGCTGCCATCCCGAGATCGTGCGTGATCAGCAGGATCGCCGTGCCCAGTTCCCGCGTGAGATGTGCGAGGTGATCGAGGATCTGCTTCTGCACCGTGACGTCGAGGGCGCTGGTCGGCTCGTCGGCGATGATCAGGCTCGGCTGCGCGGCCAGCGCGCCGGCGATCAGCGCACGCTGCTTCATGCCGCCCGAGAACTGGTGCGGATACTGCTTCGCCCGCTCGGCCGGATACGTCAGCCCCGCCATCTCGAGCAGCTCGACGGCGCGATCCGCCGCCTCGTGCTTCGTCGCGAGGCCGTGCACGAGCAGCGGCTCCGCCACCTGCACGCCCACCTTGCGCACCGGGTTGAGTGACAGGGCCGGATCCTGCGGAACCAGCCCCATCAGCCGCCCTCGGATGCCGCGCCAATGCCGCTCACTGAGGGGGAGAAGGTCCTGCCCGTCGAACTCCACACTGCCGCCGGTGACCTCGGCGTTCGGCGCGAGGAGGTTCATGATCGCCTGCGCCACGGTGCTCTTGCCGGATCCGGATTCGCCGACGATCGCGACGACCTCGCCGCGGCGCACGTTCAGGCTCACGCCTCGTACGGCATCGACCTCACGGTCTCCGATGTGGTACGCGACCCGCAGATCCTCGACGCGCAGGATCTCGTCCTGCGCACTGAGGTCGGGTGCGGGCTCAGCGGTCTCGGGTCGCCGAGCCGGCTCATCGACGGTCGCGGCGACGTCGTCCTGCAGCATGCGTCCTCCTCGTCGAGTACGGGCGGGTGTCTCGTTCACGTTAGGCGGGTCGATCCATCCTGATCAAGGCCTACATGAGCATTGGGCAATGCAGGCACTGCATTGATCACTCCTCGTCGTGCGCGTCGTCCACCAGGCTCAGCAGCCGCTCGACGAGAGGATTGTGCGATTCGGAGTTCCACGCGATGTCGAGTTCGACGCTGTTCACCCGCGATGACGGGTCAGTCTCGCTGATTGGCAGCAGCGTCACCGCTTCGGGGGCGATCCGACCGGCCGATTCCGGCACGAGCGTGAACCCGAGCCCGGCGCTCACCAGGGCCAGCAGCGCGGGCACCTGGCCCGCGTACTGCACGATGTGCGGATGCACGCCGCTGGCGACGAACATCGACAGCAGCAGATCGTGGAAGTACCGCGCCACGCTCGGCGAGTACATCAGCATCTGCTCGTCCTTGAGGTCGATGAGCTTGAGCGGCCCCTCCCGCTGAGCCAGGGGGGAATCGCTCGGAACGGCGACGGCGAGCCGCTCGCGATACACCGGGCGGGTACTGATCTGCGGCCTCGCGAGCAGCGGCCGCATCAGTCCGATGTCGACGGTGCCCTTCTCGAGCTCTTCCATCTGATCGAGGGAGACGAGCTCGCGAAGCAGCAGCGTGACACCCGGCAGTTCGGCGGCGGCGCGACGGAGCAGATCGGGGACGACAGACTGGCCGGCCATCGCCGTGTACGCGATCGTGATGGTTCCCGCCGCGCCCTGACCGACAGATCGCACGTCGGCGACGGCCTTCGCCGCGAGGTCGATGAGTCGTCGTGCGTTGGGCAGCAGCGCGCGTCCTGCCTGGGTGAGAGTGACTCGCCTGCTGGTGCGGTCGAACAGACGGGTCGACAGCTCGCGCTCCAGCTGCTGGATCTGACGGCTCAGCGGGGGCTGCGTCATCTTCAGGCGCGTCGCGGCCGCGCCGAAGTGCAGCTCCTCCGCGACCGCGATGAAGCACTCGAGTTGCACCAGCGAGATCATCGATTCACTCCCGACATCAGTCAGTGCGCATTTTGGTTTGCCCGCGCATCCGTCCCCACCCTAATGTCGGGAGCAACCCGACGGCACGGAATCCGGCGAATCGGAATCCGAACGCCGGAATCCCACCGACGGAGGCGTGATGCCCGAAGAGATCCAGCTGTCCGTGCCCACCGCCACGCGTCTGGCCGATAACGCGGTCCGCTCCATCCGGATCACGCCCGTCGCCTTCCAGGACCCGCCCCTGCTCAACACCGTCGGTGTGCATGAGCCGCTGGCGCTGCGCGCCATCGTGCAGGTGCGCACCGAGTCGGGTGTGCTCGGCCTGGGCGAGACCTATGGCGACGCCGCCCACCTGCAGCGGCTGGCGAAAGCCGCCGAAGCGGTGCTCGGATGCGACGTGTTCGCCACCAATGACATGCGCACCCGGGTGGAACGCAGCGTCGCCGCTGACGGCGTGCAGGGCGGGCATGGCATGTCGGGCATGGTCACCGGCACCAGCACCGGCGACCGCGTGCTGTCGCCCTTCGATGTGGCGGCCATCGACATCCGCGGCCGTGTGCTCGGCGTGCCCGCCAGCGAGCTGCTCGGCGGACGGGTGCGCGATTCCGTGCCGTTCAGCGGATACCTCTTCTACAAGTGGGCCGCACATCCCGACGCAGCATCCGACGAATGGGGCGAAGCCCTCACCCCGGACGGCATCGTCGCGCAGGCCCGACGCATCGTCGACGGCTACGGCTTCACCGCGCTCAAGCTCAAGGCCGGTGTGCTGCCTCCCGACGAAGAGATCGCGGCTATGCTCGCGCTGCGCGAGGCGTTCCCGGATCACCCGCTGCGCATCGATCCGAACGGCGCCTGGACCGTCGAGACATCGCTGCGCGTCGCGGATGCCCTGAAGGATGTTCTCGAATACCTCGAAGACCCGACGCCTGGCCTGGAGGGCATGGCCGAGGTGCGCCGCCATACCGACCTGCCGCTCGCGACCAACATGTGCGTGGTCGCGTTCTCGCACATCGCCGAGGCCGTACGACGCGGCTCGATCGACATCGTGCTGTCTGACCACCATTTCTGGGGTGGGCTCGAGCGCTCCCGCCTGCTCGCCGGCTTCGCCGAGACCCTCGGCTGGGGGCTGTCGATGCACTCGAACTCGCACCTCGGAATCAGCCTGGCCGCGATGACACACCTCGCCGCCGCAACTCCCGGCGTCGACTACGCATGCGACACCCACTGGCCGTGGAAGCGCGAGGACGAAGACGTCATCGCCCCGGGGACGCTGACCTTCACGGACGGCGCGGTCGCCGTACCCACTGCTCCGGGCCTCGGCATCGAGCTCGACCCGGATGCCCTCGCGCGCCTGCACCGGCAGTACCTCGACGGCGGCATCCGCGAGCGTGACGACACCGGCTACATGCGCCGAGTCGACCCGGGCTACGTCCTGGAAAGCCCACGCTGGTGAGCGCACCGCTGCGGATCGCCGTCACCGATCCGATCATCTCCGCCTTCGCCGACGAGCTGCGCCGCACCGCACGGCCGCACGAGTGGACGTTCACCGACCCCGCCGACCCGCGGGCCGCCCGCATGGCGATCGCCGACGCCGACGTGGTGATCGGCTCGCGGCTCACCGCCGCCGACATGGCCGGCGCGGACCGCGTGCGTCTCGTGCACGTGACGGGTGCAGGCGTCGACCGAGTGGATGCCGGTGCCGTGTCTCCGGAAGTGCCGCTGTGCAACACCGGACACCACGGCCCCGCGATCGCCGAGCACGTGCTGATGACCGCGCTCATGCTGCGTCGCCGCGCCCTGCAGGCCGACACCGAGATGCGCCGCGGACAGTGGCGCACCATCGCCACCGCCCCGGGCACGCCGTATCACCGCTCACTCGCCGGCAGCACCCTCGGACTCATCGGCTACGGCGAGATCGGGCGGTCGGTCGCCCACCTCGCGGCCGCGTTCGGCATGCGCGTGATCGCCATGCGTCGGCATCCGCAGACCGCGGGCGGCGACAGCGAGCTGCCCGACCGCGTCTACGGCGAGGACGGGCTGCACGACCTGCTCGATGAGAGCGATGTCGTCGTCGTCACCGCACCGCTCACCGAGCGCACGCGGGGGCTGATCGACGCCGAGGCACTGACGCACCTGCATCCGGATGCCCTCATCATCAACGTCGCCCGCGGGCCGCTCATCGACGAGGACGCGCTGTACGCCGCGCTCGCCGAGCACCGAATCGGCGGTGCCGGCATCGACGTGTGGTGGGACGCCCCGCAGGGCACCGACGCCCCTGCCTCAGTGCACCGCTTCGCCTCACTCGATCGCGTCGTGCTCACCCCGCACTACTCCGGCCACGCCCGTGAGGTCTTCGTCGCCCGCGCCGCCGACATCGTGCGCAACATCGACCTGCTCGACGCCGGCCTGCCGTTGGAGCGGCGCGTGAACTGAGCACGACGGCATCCGATCTCAGCCAAGTCCGACGAGGCGGGCGATGATCAGCGTCACCGCCCCGAGGGCGGATGCGCCGAGCGCGAGCGAGCGTGTGCGCGTGCGATTGAGGAATCGATTCACGAAGCGCGACAGCACGACCCCCGCGATCGCGAACGGCACCATCCAGGCCGCGGTGAGCAGCGCGTGCGACGGCACCACGCCCCACAGCAGCAGCGCGACGAGCGACAGTGACGAACCGACCAGGAAGAACGCCGACATCGTGCCGCGCAGGCGCGGCCCCTCCGACGCCTGCCACACGATCGCCATCGGCGCGCCGCCGACCGAGGTCGACGTGCCCATGATCCCCGACATCGCTCCCGCCAGTGCCTGGGTCGTCCGCGTCACCCGCGGTCGCCAGCCGCGCAGCGACACGACGACGCCCAGCAGCACGACCACCGCGACGGCCCACGACAGCACGGCCGTCGACATCACGGCCACCAGACCGGCGCCGACGATGCTGCCCGGCACCCTGCCGGCCAAGGCCCAGCCCGCCCCGCGCAGATCGAGTGACGCCCGATCCAGCACCAGCACGATCAACGTGACGATCATCGCGAGCACGATCACCAGCACCGGCAGCAGAGTGGCATCGACCAGCGCGATGAACGGCGCAGCCAGCATCCCCATGCCGAACCCGATCGACCCCTGCAGGCACGCCGCGACGAGGATGACCAGCGCCAGCAGCGCGAACTCGACGGGTGTCACCGACGCGGGGCGACGGAGCCGATCAGGCGGCGACGCTTCTTGGTCTGCAGACGCCAGCGCTGACCGGGGTCGGTCGCCAGACGCAGCCAGGCTGCGAGTACGTTCGCCGACACCGTGGTGATCACGATCGCGAGGCCGGGGAGCACCGACTGCCACCAGGCCTCCGCGAGGTACTGGCGCCCCTGGGCGACCATCAGACCCCAGCTGACGTCGGGCGGCTGGATGCCGATGCCGAGGAAGCTCAGCGACGACTCGGCGAGCATCACGTAGCAGAACTCCAGCGTCGCCAGCGTGACGAGCGTCGGCAGCACGTTCGGCACGATGTGCCGGAACACGATCGACCGCTGCTTGGCGCCGAAGTTCGTCGCGGCGTCGACGAACATCCGCGAACGCAGCTCGGCGGCATCCGCACGCGCGGTGCGCAGATACAGCGGGATGCGGGTGATCGCCAGCACGAGGACGATGTTCGCGGCGCTGGGGTTGAACACGTACAGGATGACGACGGCCAGCAGCAGAGACGGGAAGCTCATGATCACATCGGCGATGCGCATCGAGACCGCTTCGCGCCAGCCACGGTGGAATCCGGCCCACATGCCCCAGATTGAGCCGACCACCGCCGAGACCACGACAGCCGCAGCCGCCACGCCCAGCGTCGTGCCGGCCGCTGCGATGATGCGGGCCAGCAGGCTGCGGCCCAGCGAATCGCTGCCGAGGATGTACTCCCAGCCCAGTTGCAGGCTGAACGGCGGCATGTTGCGGGCGGCGAGGTCCTGGCGCTGCGCGAGGTCGTCGAACAGCGGCGGACCGACGATCGCAGTGAGCACGATGAGGGTCAGTACGATCGCGGCGGTGGCCGCGACCTTGTCCTTCAGCAGCAGCCGCCACAGACCGGGGCGACTCGCCGAACGGCCCTTGCGCGCCTGGTGCGTGAGGATCGTGACGGTGGAGTCCTCAGACATTGGTCAGCTCCTCTGCCTTCGTGTCGGAGATCACGCCGGGACCACGCCGCGCGCGGGATCTGGACGTCGGCCGCACGCGCGGATCGAGCAGCGCGTAGCCGAGGTCGATGATGATGTTCAGGGCGAAGATCGCCAGCGCCGTCAGCAGCACCGCCGCCTGCAGCACGGCGAAGTCGCGCTGCAGGATCGAATCGATCATGAGCTTGCCGATGCCCGGCCACCCGAAGATCGACTCGACGACGACCGCGCCGTTGATCAGGCCGACGGTCAGGTCACCGGCGACGGTGAGCGCGGGGGCGGCCGCGTTGCGCAGCGCGTGCTTGCCCACGATGTGCATCTCGCCGGCGCCGCGACTGCGGGCCACCTTGATGTACGGCTGGCCGAGCACGGTGACCATCGACCCCCGCACCACCTGTGCGAGCACGCCGACGGGGCGCAGCATCAGCGTGGCGACCGGCAGCACCCAGACACCGGCGCCCTCCGTGCCGGATGTCGGGAGCCATCCCAGAGTGATGGCGAAGATCCAGATGCCGAGGATCGCCAGCCAGAAGTCCGGCACGCTCGCCGCGGTCATCGAGAAGAAGCTCACGATGCGATCGGCCACGCCGTTGGGCTTCAGCGAGGCCCAGCTGCCGATGACGACGGCGACCGAGACCGCGAGGAGCATCGTCACGGCGGCGAGCTGCAGCGTGGCCGGGAAGGCCCGAAGCACCATCTCGGCTGCCGGCTCCCCGGTGCGCAGCGAGGTGCCGAAGTCGAGCTGCAGCACACCGAGGAAGTAGTCCCCCATTTGCTCCCAGATGGGGAGGTCGAATCCGTTCCGTGCCGCGAAATCGGCGCGCATCTGATCCGTTGCGTTCAGCGGCAGGTACAGCGCCGACGGATCACCGGTGAGACGGGCGAGCACGAAGACACCCAGCACGACTGCGATCAACGGCAGCGCGCTCTGCAGAATGCGTCTGCCCAGGTAGGTCCACATGTTCGCCCGCCTCTCTCATCTCGGTCGCGGTCAGCCCGCGATCGAGACCTCCTTGATCCGCAGCTCGTCACCGGTCGACGAGTTGGGCTCGTAGTTCACTCCCTCGGCCAGGCCGAGCATCACGGTCTGGTGCGCGATCGGCGCCAGGGCGACGACGTTCTCACGCTCATACGCGAACACCTCTTCATAGGCGGCCTGGCGCTCGTCGCCGGTCAGGTTGCGGGCCTCATTGATGAGCGCGTCCAGACCCGGATCGCCGAACTCGGCCTGCGCAGCACCGGTGAGCATGTACTGCTCGACGGTGAACTGCGCGTCACCCGCCTGGTTGCCGTGCTGCACGAGCATCGAGATCGGACCCTCGTTCGTGACGAACGGCTTCAGCTGGTACTGCAGGTGCTGAGTGGTATCGACCATGCGCAGCTCGACGTTCAGCCCCGCCTGTGCAACCTGCTCGCGCAGCACCTCGCCCAGTTCGCTGACCTTCGGGAACTGCGCTGTGCGCACCGGCATGATGATCTTCGTGTCGACGGGAACGCCATCGGCCTTCGCCTCGGCCACGAGCGACTTCGCCTTCTCGAGGTCGTAGGGCCACGGCTCGAGATCGGCGTTGTAGCCGACGATGCCCTCGGGGATCAGCTGCGCCGCGACCTTGTCGCCGTCGGGGTACAGCGACGACACGATGCCTTCACGGTCGATCGCGTAGTTGATCGCCTGGCGGATGCGGATGTCGTCGAGCGGGGCGGTCTCGCCCGAGAACCGCAGCGCGATCGTCTCGTTGTTCGGGTAGCTCACTCCGAGGTCGCCGATGCCGTCTTCAGGGCTGAGGCCGAGCGCGATGTCGGCTTCGCCGCTGGTGATCATCGCGGCGCGGACGGTGCCCTCGGTGCGCCATTGGTACTCGACCGTCTGGAACTCGGGTGCGTCGCCCCAGTACTCGTCGTTGCGCTCGAGGGTGAGCTTCGTGCCGGCCTGCCAGTCGCTGATCGCGTACGGCCCGGTGCCGCTCGGCTCGCGGACGAACTCGGTGTTCGAGGTGTCGGGCGAGACGATCTCGATGAACGAGAGCTTGAGCGGAAGGATCGGATCGGGGCTCGGGGTGGTGACCACCAGGGTCGTGGCATCCGTGGCCTCGACCTCGAGGTCGTCGTCGCCGAAGATGTAGCCCTCGACGTTGCATCCGAGGTCGCCGTTGACGGCGCGGTCGATCGAGTATGCGGCTGCGGCGGCGTCGAACGCGGCGCCGTCCTGGAACGTCACACCCTCACGGACCGTGAACGTCCACTCGGTGTCGCCGGTCTGCTCCCAGTCGGTCGCGAGCAGTGGCTCCAGATCACCGGTGGTGGGGTTGCGCTCGACGAGCGGCTCGGTGACGGTGCTGCGCACGACCACACCTGTCGAGGTCAGGTTCGCGTCACACGCCTCCAGCGTGGGCGGCTCCTGCGGCAGGACCACGCGCAGCGTCGCCGCGTCGCCGCCGCCCGCGCTGTCGCCGTCCGAGTCGGAGTTGGCGACCGAGCACGACGCGAGCAGGGTGATCGCGGCGATTCCGGCGGCGGCACCGGCCAGTCGCGCGGTTCTGCTGTGAGGGGAAGAAAGCTTCATCGGGTTCCTCCAGGTAAGGGGATGGCTGACGACCAGTTGGCTGTCGGCTCCTTGTGAATGTCGCAGAGCGTTTCAGAAGCGTCAACCGATTCGGCGGCGGTATCGTCCGCGCTCATCGGATGCCGGTGGCCCAGGGTCCTCCTGGGCGAACACACGATCCGCGAGATTCCGCCGCTCTCCTCGGATAGATGCTGCACGCGCATCAATCCATGCAAGTTCGCTTTTGGACGCGCATCGTTGACGAGTCGTAGTCTCACGCCATGACCAACTCAACCACTTCCGCGTCCTCGCCCGCTCCGGGCACCGTCGCACAGGCGGGGCCGCTGCTCCCGTCGCTGGAGCGCATCATCCAGCAGGAGTACGCCGCCGTTCGCCTGCCGGACGACGCCGCAGCGCTCGATCCGGCGGATGCTGCGAAGGTACGCGCCGTCGTCACCAGCGGTCGGGTGGGGGTTCCGAGCGCGCTCATGGCGGCGCTTCCGAACCTCGAGATCGTGACCAACTTCGGTGTCGGCTACGACACCACGGATGTCGCCCAGGCGGCCGAACGCGGCATCCAGGTGACCAACACCCCCGACGTCCTCACCGACTGCGTCGCCGATACGGCGCTCGGGCTGATGCTCGACGTGTTCCGCCGATTCGGGGCATCCGAGCGCTTCCTGCGCGACGGACGCTGGGAGTCGGGCGGATTCCCGCTGACGCGCCGGTTCTCGCGCAGCACCGTCGGCATCCTCGGACTCGGGCGCATCGGCCAGGCGATCGCACGACGCGCGGCGGCGTTCGACGCCACCGTGCTGTACACGACGCGGCGTCCCGTCGAGTCGGTGACCTGGGAGCACATCCCGTCCGCCGTCGAGCTCGCCCGTCGATCGGATGTGCTCGTCGTCGCCGTGCCGGGTGGAGCGGCGACGGACGGACTGGTGGATGCTGAGGTGCTGCGCGCACTGGGACCGGACGGCTTCCTCGTGAACATCGCCCGAGGCTCGGTCGTCGATGAGGATGCCCTCATCGACGCACTCGAGGCCGGCGAGATCGCAGGAGCCGGGCTCGACGTCTTCGCGCATGAGCCGCACGTGCCACCGCGGCTGATCCGCGACGATGTCACCCTGCTGCCGCACGTCGGCAGCGGCACGCGCGAGACTCGCGAGGACATGCGCGATCTCACGCTCGCCAACCTGCGAGCGCACCTCGCGGGGCAGCCTCTGCCGACGCCGGTCCCCGAGACCGCCGGGCTGGCAGCACTCACCCATTAATGCATCTGGTGCATTGATCTATCCACTAATTAGTTTGGCAACGCATTGATTCGCGCCTAGCGTGACCAGTGTTCAGATCCACGCCGACCACCGGCGAGAAACCTCAGGAGTGCACCGTGGCACGATTCACGCCCACCGAACTGGCCGACCACCTTCGCGATGGTCTTCTCTCCTTCCCCGTGACCGCGTTCACGCCCGACCTCGAATTCGACGAGAAGCGCTACCGCGAGCACGTGGAGTGGCAGGCGAGCCACGGCGTCGCAGGGCTCTTCGCCGCAGGCGGAACCGGCGAGGGCTTCAGCCTCGACGCCGCCGAATCCGCCGCCGTCGTCCGCGCGGCAGTGCAGTCCTCGCGCCCCGAGGTGCCGGTGCTCGCATCCGCCGGCGGCTGGACCCGCAACGCCATCGCGAACGCCCGCGCCGCCGAAGAGGCCGGCGCCGAGGGCATCCTCGTCCTGCCCCCGTACCTCACCGAGTGCGATCAGGCCGGCCTCGTCGAGCACGTCTCGGCGATCGCCGCCGCGACCAGCCTCGCGATCATCGTCTACAACCGCGGCAACGCGATCTACTCGGCCGAGACCATGGCCACGCTCGCCGCCCGCCATGAGAACGTCATCGGGTTCAAGGATGCGACCGGAGACATCGAGCACCTCGCCTCCGTGTACGTCCGCAACGGCGAGCGCCTCTTCTACCTGGGCGGCCTGCCGACCGCCGAGACCTACGCACTGCCGCTGCTGCAGATGGGAATGAGCACCTACTCGTCGGCGATGTTCAACTTCATCCCCGAGTTCGCGCTCGAGTTCTACCGTGACGTGCGCGCGCAGGATCGCGCGGCCGTCACCGAGAAGCTCGGCCGGTTCGTGCTGCCGTACCTCGAGATCCGCGACCGCGGCCGCGGGTATGGTGTGTCCATCATCAAGGCGGGTCTGCGCGTGACCGGGCGTGGTGTCGGACCGGTGCGTCCGCCCCTGCACGACCTGTCGGAGCAGGACGACGCCGACCTCGCCGCACTGATCGAGCGCGCGGGAGTGCTGGCGCCCGCCCTAGCCTGATCCCCCACCACCGATCCGCGCAGAACGCAAGGAGTGTGTGAAATGACCGCCGCCGTCCTCACCGGGCATTCATCGATCGCCGGACGATCCGTGCCGGGCGCAGGCTCGCCCCTGTACGCCGTGGCTCCGGCCACCGACCAGAAGCTCGATCCGCCGTACACGCAGATCGACGTCGAGCAGCTCCGGGAGGCCACGGCGGCGGCCGAACAGGCATTCGAGTCGTTCTCCAGGCTCGAGCCCGAGGCGCACGCCGCGTTCCTCGACACGATCGCCGACGAGATCGAGGCGATCGGCGATGCGCTGATCGAGCGGGGGATGCAGGAGACGGGGCTGCCGCAGGCACGATTGGCCGGCGAGCGGGCGCGCACGACCGGGCAGCTGCGGCTGTTCGCCGAAGTCGTGCGCACCGGTGCCCACCGCGGTGTGCGGATCGACCCGGCCCAGCCGGAGCGCTCGCCGATGCCGCGACTCGACATCCGCCAGCGCAAGGTGCCCCTGGGGCCGGTCGCTGTGTTCGGAGCGTCGAACTTCCCGCTCGCGTTCTCGACCGCGGGCGGCGATACCGCATCCGCGCTCGCTGCCGGCTGCCCGGTCGTGTTCAAGGCGCACAGCTCGCATCCGGGAACCAGCGAGCTGGTGGCGGCGGCGATCGCGCGCGCCGTCGACGCGCACGGGCTGCATCCCGGAGTGTTCTCGCACATCTTCGGTCCGGGCCGCAGCGTCGGGCAGGCGCTCGTCTCCGACCCGAGGATCCATGCCGTCGGGTTCACCGGCTCACGCGAGGGGGGTCTCGCGCTGGTGCGCACGGCGCAGGGTCGGCCCGTGCCGATCCCTGTTTACGCCGAGATGAGTTCGGTGAACCCGGTGTTCGTCCTGCCCGGGGCGCTGGAGGGTGACATCGATGCGCTCGCCACGGGTTACGTGCAGAGCGCGACCGGATCGAGCGGTCAGCTGTGCACGCAGCCGGGGATCGTCTTCGTCCCACGCAGTGAGGCGGGGGAGGCGTTCCTGCGGGCCGTGTCGGCAGCGATGGATGCGGCATTCGGGCAGACCATGCTGTCGCCGAGCATCGCCGCCGCCTGGCGTGAGGGTGTGGCGACTCGGGATGCCAATGCTGAGGTGCTCGCCCGCGGTGCGGAGGGTGACGGGCCGCACGCCCCGGCGCCGGTGATCCACTCGGCGGACATCGACGCCTTCGAGAGGAACCAGGTGCTGCACGAAGAGATCTTCGGTGCAGCCTCGCTCGTCGTGCGATACGACGATGCGGCCGAGCTGGCCGCGGCGGCCGAACGTCTGGAGGGACAGCTGACCGCCACGCTGCAGTTGAGTGCGGCCGACCACGAGCTCGCGGCCGAGCTGCTGCCCGTGCTCGAGCGCAAGGTCGGGCGCATCCTCGTAGGCGGCTGGCCGACCGGGGTGGAGGTCGGACACGCCATGGTGCACGGCGGGCCGTTCCCCGCGACGAGCGACTCGCGCACGACGAGCGTCGGCACACTCGCGATCGAACGCTTCCTGCGGCCGGTCGCCTATCAGAACTTCCCGGACGAGCTGCTGCCCGAGGCGCTGCGCGACGCCAACCCGTGGCGCGTGCCGCGGCTGATCGACGGTCGCCACTCCGGTCCGGAGGAGAGCGCATGAGCACCGTGCCCACGATCGAGCGGATCGACGTCGTGCCGGTCGCCGGTCACGACTCGATGCTGCTGAACCTCTCCGGCGCACACGGCCCGTTCTTCACACGCAACATCGTCATCGCGACGGATTCCGATGGGCGCGAGGGGCTGGGCGAGGTGCCCGGCGGAGAGCCGATCCGCACCACGATCGCCGAGGCCGGAGAGTTGCTGAGCGGCGAGCCCGTGGGTCGGTACCGCTCGCTGCTGCGGTCGGTGGCGGCGCGCTTCGCCGACCGCGACGCCGGCGGTCGAGGGCTGCAGACCTTCGACCTGCGCACGACCGTGCACGCCGTCACCGGCATCGAGTCGGCGCTGCTCGACCTGCATGCGCAGCAGCTGGGCGTGCCCGTGGCCGAACTGCTGGGTGACGGCCAGCAGCGCGATTCCGTGCCGATGCTCGGGTACCTGTTCTTCGTCGCCGATCCCGATCGCACCGACCTGCCGTACCTGCGGGAGAGCGGTGCCCCGGCCGGCACCTGGGAGAGCGTGCGGCGCGAGGAGGCGATGACGGCGGAAGGGGTGATCCGCCTGGCGGAGGCCGCGCAGAAGAAGTACGGGTTCTCGGACTTCAAGCTCAAGGGTGGTGTGCTCGAGGGCGAGGCAGAGGCGGATGTCGTCACGGCGCTCGCGGAACGGTTTCCGGATGCGCGGATCACACTCGACCCGAACGGCGGATGGATGCTGGACGACGCCGTGCGCATCGGTCAGCGACTGCGCGATGTGCTCGCCTACGCCGAGGACCCGTGCGGCGCCGAGGGCCGCTTCTCGGGCCGGGAGGTGATGGCGGAGTTCCGCCGCCGCACGGGGATGCGCACCGCCACGAACATGATCGCCACCGACTGGCGTGAGATGGCGCACGCCATCAGATCGGATGCTGTCGACATCCCCCTCGCCGATCCGCACTTCTGGACGATGGCCGGATCGGTGCGGGTGGCCCAACTGTGCAACGATTTCGACCTCACCTGGGGATCGCACTCGAACAACCACTTCGACATCTCGCTCGCGATGTTCACCCAGGTGGGGGCTGCCGCACCGGGTGAGATCACGGCTCTCGACACGCACTGGATCTGGCAGGACGGGCAGCAGCTGACGGTGGATGCGCCGCAGATCCGTGACGGCGCCGTGCAGGTGCCCGACCGCCCGGGACTCGGAGTTACGCTCAACCGCGACCGGCTCGCCGAAGCCCACGAACTCTACGTCGAGCACGGACTGGGTGCCCGTGACGACGCCATTGGCATGCGGTACCTCGTGACGGACTGGACCTTCGACGCGAAGCGGCCCTGTCTGGTGCGGTGAGGAAGAGGACGTCAGCCGTCCACGGCGACGACTCACGACCAGACCGTCACTCCTCCCCGTCGGGCTCCCACCGCAGCAGATCCCCGGGTTGACACTCCAGCACTTCGCAGAGGGCATCCAGCGTCATGAACCGCACGGCCTTCGCGCGGCCGTTCTTCAGCACGGCGAGGTTCGTCGGAGTGATGCCGATGCGCTCGGCGAGCTCGCCGACGGCCATCTTGCGGCGGGCGAGCATCACGTCGATGTCGACGATCACGGGCATTCAGATCACCTCACCCAGCTCAATGCGAAGCGTCTGCGCCTCGTTCCCACGCTCGATCGCCTGTCGCAGCAGCGCCTTCATCACCACGACCAGCAGCGCCATGCCGCCGAGCACCAGCGCGGCACCGCACACCAGCGCCACGATTCCGGGAGCGATGTGCGTCGGCGCCATGACGAACGCGAGCGCAACTACCAGCACCGCGATCACGACGAAGCTCACCCGAAACCACGTCGGGGTGCCGTCAAGATCCACCCAGATCAGCGGGGTGAGCACCGTCTGCACCACCAGTGATCCCGCCAGCGCCAGTGCGATCACCACACGCAGCAGCACGATCGTCGTCCGTCCCATGGCAGCATCCTCTCATCGAATAACAGAGAGAATCTATCGTTAATCGTTCGATCAGGAAAGGCTGGATACGGTCGTACATATGCCCCGCTCCACCACCGTCGCGCCCGCGATGCGCCGCGCGCGCCTCGGCGTCGCTCTGCTGTTCCTCACCAACGGAGCGCTGTTCGCCAACATCCTGCCGCGCTACCCCTCGATCAAGAGCGCGCTCGGGCTCGACGCCACCACCTACGGCCTGGCCATCGCCGCCTTCCCCGCCGGCGCGATCGTGGCGGGACTGGCCGCGGCGATGTTCATCCGCCGCTTCGGCTCGGCGAAGGTCGCCGTCGCCGGCACCATCATCACTAGTCTCGGCATCCTCGCCGCCGGCTTCGCACCGCACGTCGCGTTCTTCGCGCTCGGCCTCTTCCTCGGCGGAGCATCGGATGCCATCACCGATGTCGCCCAGAACGCCCATGCTCTGCGCGTGCAGCGCGGCTACGGCCGCTCGATCATCAACTCATTCCACGCGATCTGGTCGATCGGCGCGGTGCTCGGCGGCTCGATGGCGGCCACGGCGATCGCGCTGGGTGTACCCCTCGGCATCCACCTGATCATCTCCGCGGTGCTGTTCGGCATCGTCTCACTCGTCGCCCTGCGCCTCTGTCTGCCCGGTCGCGATCGGGAGATCGATGAGGATGCCGTCGCCGACGGCCCCGAGATCGGCGGCGCTCTGCAGCGCGTCACCGCGAAGACCGTCATCATCCTCGCCGCGCTCGTGCTGATCTCGATCGCCGGAGCACTGATCGAAGACGCCGGGATGTCGTGGGCGACCCTCTACCTCGTGACCTCACTCGACACGCCGGCGGCGCTCGCCGCCACCGGATACATCGCCCTCGTCGGCGC
This sequence comes from Microbacterium bandirmense, assembly GCF_037204185.1. Classification (NCBI taxonomy): domain Bacteria; kingdom Bacillati; phylum Actinomycetota; class Actinomycetes; order Micrococcales; family Microbacteriaceae; genus Microbacterium; species Microbacterium bandirmense. The sequence continues at coordinate 28,854 of NZ_JBBDGM010000017.1, forward strand.
GCAGTTCATCGGGCGCATCGTCGGCGACGGCCTCACCGACCGGTTCGGTCAGCGCGCCGTCGCCATCGCCGGCGGGCTCATCGCCTCGGTCGGCATGGGCATCGCCCTCGCGTTCCCGTCGATTCCCGGCACGATCCTCGGCTTCGCCGCCGCCGGGTACGGCTGTGCGACCCTCATCCCCGCCGCGATGCACGTCGCCGACGAACTGCCCGGTCTCAAGCACGGCGCGGGCCTCACGATCGTGTCGTGGCTGCTGCGGCTCGGCTTCCTGCTGTCGCCGCCGATCGTCGGGCTCGTCGCCGACAGCGCCGGCCTGCGCACGGGCCTGCTCGTGGTGCCGATCGCGGGGATCGTCGCCGTGCTCTGCGCGTGGGCGCTGGAGGGGCGGAAGAAAGACATGCAAAACGAGATGACACGTCGCGAGAACGTGTAAAGAATCGCGGCGATTCTTTACGCGTGAAGACGAGCAGCGTCCCCAAGGAAGTGCGCTCAGTCCTCGCTGGAGCGCAGGCCGCGACGCGCCGACAGCAGGGTGATCTCCGGATGCTCTTCGGCCAGCATCCGCTCGGCCCGATCGAGCACATCGCGCACGTGCGTGGCGTCGGCGCCGACGACCGACATGCCGATCGTGGTGCGTCGGTGCAGGTCGTGCTCACCCACTTCGGCGACGGCGGCCTCGGTGCGGCGGGAGAGGTCGGCGATCAGCGGACGGATCACGCTGCGCTTCTCCTTCAGCGACCGCACATCGCCCAGCAGCACGTCGAACTCGACCCAGCCGATCCACATGGCGATCAGTATGCCACTCGGAGGGCCGAAATCGTTATGGCAAGCTGAACCGGCAACTGAAGCACAGAAGCACCAATGAGAGCGGCCTTTAGCTTGACGAAGTGTTGCCGAGTTTGGCGCACGCGCCGTCACAGCGCGATACTCATGGCGAAACCGGGGCTGCACGATCCGACCCCGGCTCACCCGACATGAACCCATCATCGCTTCCCGCCTCCGCGAGCGTCGCCGTCATCGGCGCCGGCCGCCTCGGCGGCGTGCTCGCCGCCGCCCTTCGTCGCGCCGGACTCGCGGTGCACGCACCTCTGCGTCGCGACGATGAGATTCCCGCGGTCGACGTCGCGCTGCTGTGCGTTCCCGACGCGGCTATCGCTGCCGCAGCCCGAGTTGCCCGCCCGCACGCGCGCCTGGTCGGGCACGTCTCGGGCGCCACGCCCCTTGACGACGTCGACTTCAGCATCCATCCGCTGCAGACCTTCACCGGCGCCGAGCAGCCCCAGGTCTTCCACGGGATCGGCTGCGCCGTCGCGGGACGCACCGACGACGCGCTCGCCGTCGCCGACGGACTCGTCGCCGCGCTCGGCGCCCGCGCCTTCCGTGTCGACGACGAGCACCGCGCGGCGTATCACGCGGCGGCATCCATGGCTTCGAATCTGCTGCTGACGACGTTGGATGCTGCCGAGCAGGTCGCGGCGATCGCGGGCATCCGATCCGACGACGCCCGGGCGCTGCTCGCGCCGCTCGTGCGGCAGACGGTCGCCAACTGGGAGGCGACCGGCGCTCGCGCCGCGCTCACCGGTCCGATCGTGCGCGGCGACGAGAGCACGGTCGCCCGGCAGCGGGATGCGATCGCCGAGGAGCGGCCCGACCTGGTCGTGCTGTTCGACGCGCTCTGCGACGGGACCCGCACGCTGGCAGCACGGGGTGAGTCCGCATGAAGATCCTTCGCACGATCACCGAGGTGCGCGACGCCGTCCGCGCGGCACGCCGCGACAACGCCCGGATCGGCCTCGTGCCGACCATGGGCGCCTTCCACGAGGGGCACCTCTCGCTCATGCGGCAGGCGCGGGCAGCATCCGACCTCGTCATCGTCTCGCTGTTCGTCAACCCGACCCAGTTCGGCGCGAACGAGGACCTCAGCACCTACCCGCGCGATGAGGCACGCGACGCGGCGCTCGCCGAGGCCGAGGGCGTCGACATCCTCTTCGCCCCGGATGCCGTCGAGATCTACCCGGACGGCTTCGCCACCAGCATCCACATCTCGGGCCTCACCTACGTGCTCGACGGGGCGAGCCGCGGTGCGCACCACTTCGACGGCGTCGCCACCGTCGTCACCAAGCTGCTGAACATCGTCGCGCCCGACGTCGCCTACTTCGGGCAGAAGGACGGGCAGCAGGTGCTCGTCGTGCGCGACCTGAACCTCGATGTGCGCATCGAGGCGTGCCCCACCGTCCGCGAGGCGGACGGGCTCGCGATGAGCTCGCGCAACGTCTACCTCGATGCGGATGCCCGGCGCCGGGCGACCGCGATCAGCCGGGGGCTCGATGCAGCATCCGCCCTCGCCGCCGCAGGCGAACGCGACGCGGCGACCCTCACTGGCGCCGTGCGCCGCACACTCGCGGAGGCCGACATCGACCCCGAGTACGTCGAGTTGCGCGACCTGCGCGATCTCAGTCCGGTGACCCGGCTCGACGGCGAGGCGCTGCTGGCGGTCGCCGCGCGCGTCGGCGGCGCCCGCCTGATCGACAACCACATCCTCCGCGGCACAGAACAGAAGGGCGATGCCTGATGCGACGCACCATGCTGAAGTCGAAGATCCACCGCGCCACCATCACCGGCAGCGACCTGAACTACGTCGGGTCGATCACGATCGACCCAGACCTGCTCGACGCCGCCGACATCCTGCCGCACGAGCAGGTGCACGTCGTCGACGTCGACAACGGTGCGCGCTTCGAGACGTACACGATCGCCGGTGAGCGCGGATCGGGAGTCATGCAGGTCAACGGCGCCGCCGCACGCCTGGTGCACTCCGGCGACACGATCATCGTCATCTCGTACGCCGACTACTCGCGCGACGACCTGGCTGACTACGAACCGACCGTCGTGCACGTCGACCGCGGCAACGGGATCATCCAGGTCGACACCGACGTCGACCAGCTGCTGAGCGGAGTCTGACGATGAGCACCCACCCCACTCCGGCATCCGCCGCGCGACCGCGCGTCACACTCGGCGCGCTCGCCGCGAAGAAGGCGGCCGGCGAGCCTATCGTCATGGTCACTGCCTGCGACTTCCCCGGCGCTCAGATCGTCGAGGCCGCCGGCGTCGACACCGTGCTGGTCGGCGACTCCGCCGCGATGACCGTGCTCGGCTACGACAGCACCGTGCCGGTCACTGTCGACGAGATGATCATGCTCACCTCGGCCGTGCGCCGCGGGCTCTGGGCACCGCTGCTGGTGGCCGATCTGCCGTTCGGCTCGTATGAGGCATCCGATGAGCTCGCGATCGCGACCGCACAGCGCTTCATCAAAGAGAGCGGCGCCGACGCCGTCAAGATCGAGCGCGGCGGCACCACCGTCGAGCGCGCGCGGGCGCTGGTGGCGGCCGGCATCCCCGTCGTCGGGCACGTCGGTCTCACCCCGCAGACGGCGACGTCGCTTGGCGGCTACCGCGCGCAGGGGCGCACCGCCGACGGTGCGCTGCGCGTGATCGAAGACGCACTCGCCCTGCAGGATGCCGGATGCTCGATGCTCGTCATCGAGGCCGTTCCGGCCGAGGTCACGCGGGCCGTGATGCCGCACATGCAGATCCCCGTGATCGGGATCGGAGCGGGCGCGGATGCCGACGGGCAGGTGCTCGTCTTCCACGATCTGCTCGGGATCTACGGCGGCAGCGCCGCGCGCTTCGTCAAGCGCTACGCCGACCTGCGCACAGAGATGGTCGCGGGCGTGTCGCGGTACGCCGAAGAGGTGCGCGGAGGAGAGTACCCGGCGGTCGAGCACACCTACTCCATGCGGGCCGATGAGGCCGAGGCGTTTGCGGCGCGGGCGGCGGAGGGTTTCGGGTTCGGTTCGCGCTGACGGTCGGAGTCGACGGCGTTCGGATGGCCGCGGGGCGCTCGATAGGCTGACCGGATGCGAGCGGATGCCGGCCATGTGCCCCCTGTTCCCGCCGACGAGGTCGAAGAGGGCCGAGTGTCGCGCGTCATCCACACCGGCCAGGCGCTGGTCGACCTGATCGTCGAGGTGCCCGACCTGCCGGCTCGCGGGCAGAACGTGATGGCGTCGTCGAGCACGCAGTACGCGGGCGGGGCGGTGACCGTGCTGCTGGCGGCGGCCCGACTCGGCGCGCAGTGCGTGCACGCCGGAGCAGTCGGCACCGGACCGAACGGCGATCTGATCCGCGCGGCTCTTGCGGATGACGGCATCGCAGCATCCGCCCCTGCCATCACCGCGCACGACACGGGCGTGTGCGTCGTGATGGTCGAGCCGACCGCCGAGCGCACCTTCGTCACCACCCTCGGCGCCGAGCGCGACATCACGGCCGGCTCCCTCGCGAGCGCCGAGGTCGAGGACGGCGACCTCGTCTGCGTCACCGGATACTCACTCGCCGTCGAGCAGACCCGCGAGCCGCTGCTGGAATGGCTTGCCACGCTGCCCGAGGCGGCGATCGTCGTACTCGACCCCGGTGCGGCGTTCGCGACGCTGCCATCCGCGGTGCGCGAGACGATGCTCGCCCGCACCGACGTCTGGACCGGCAATGCCGAAGAGGCGACCGACCTGCTGGCCGCGCGCGAGGTGCCCATGGCCGCAGGGCGGCGTGAGATCGAGGCGCAGGCAGCCGCACTCGTACCGCTGATGCGCGACCACGCTGTCGTGATCGTCCGGGACGGAGCCGAGGGATGCGCGGTGCATGCCGAAGGCGAGACGACGTACATCGCAGGCTTCCCGCAGACCCCGCTCGACACAAACGGCGCCGGCGACACGCACACCGGCGCGATGCTCGCGGGCGTCGTCGAGGGCCTGAGCTGGGCGGATGCCTGTCGCCGGGCCAACGCAGCCGCGGCCATCAAGGTCACACGCCGCGGCCCGACGACGGCGCCGACGCTTGACGAGGTGGAGGCGTTCCTGCGGGACTGGTGAGGGCACGCGGCTCGCGGACGTGTGTCCACTTTTCCCTCTCTGGATCCTCGACTTTTTCCTCTCTGGATGCTCAACTTTTTCCCCTCTGGATACTCGACCTTTTCTGCTTCAACGTGTAGCCTCGCAACCATGCCCGCCTATCGCTCGCGTGTGATCGACACCGAACTCGCCGAGGCATTGCAATATCCCGGCGCGGTGCTGCTGGAGGGTCCGCGTGCCTGCGGCAAATCGGCGACGGGACGACATCACGCAGCAAGCAGCATTCAACTCGATACAGATCCCGGCGCGGTCACGCTGGCTGCACTCGATCCAGCCCGCTTACTGGTGGGTGCTCGGCCCCGCTTCATCGACGAGTGGCAGCTGGCACCTCAAGTCTGGAACTCCGTCCGGGCCGCCGTCGATCGAGAGGACGATGCGTCGTTCATCCTCGCCGGATCCGCGGTGCCAGCTGACGACGCGACGCGGCATTCTGGAGCGGGCCGTATGCTCCGGTTCAAGATGCGACCCATGTCGTTGGCCGAGTCAGGGCATTCGGCCGGGGACGTGAGACTCAGTGAACTCCTTGCGACTCCCGCCGATCCTGTTTCAGGTGCATCCGATCTAACGGTGCCCGACCTCGCCGAAGTGCTTGTGCGAGGTGGGTGGCCCGGATTGCAGACGCTCCCGCTGCGACAGGCCGTGAACCGCTTGCGTTCCTACTTGGATGACACAGCACGCATCGATCTGCCGAGGCTCGAGGACGAGCCGCGGCGAGATCCCGACGCTGTGCTGCGACTGGTGCGGGCGCTGGGGCGAAGCGTCGCCACTGAGGTGTCGATCGCGGCGCTGGCGCGAGCCGCATCGGCAGGGGACGAGCGGATGACCGATGCTACCGTGCAGTCGTATCTGGGTGCGCTGTCGCGAGTCTTCGCTATTGAAGACCAGCCCAGTTGGGGTCCGCACCTCAGGTCGCGAGATCGTGTACGCAAGGCCCCCCGCCGGCACCTCATCGATCCATCGTTGGCCGCGGCTGCAGTCGGCGCCGGTGCTGACAGGCTGCTCACCGACCTGGGGTATTTCGGACAGCTGTTCGAGTCGCTCGTGGTGCGCGACCTGCGCGTTTACGCGGAGCCGCTGGGCGGGGTGGTGCGCCACTATCGTGACAGCGCCGGACGCGAGGTGGACGCCATCATCGAGCTTCCCGATGGATCTTGGCTGGCGATCGAGATCAAGCTGGCGGCCTCCAGGGAGGACTCGGCGGCGGAATCCCTCCTCCGCTTCGTGTCGAACCTCGACGCGTCGCGCACGCCGCCGCCGACTGCGATGATCATCATCACAGGGGGGCAGTACGCGTACACGCGGGCGGATGGCATCCACGTCGTGCCGATCGGTGCCCTCGCTCAGTAGCCGAAATCACCGAAGGCCGACGTCCGTGGCATCCGCCAGAATGTCGGTGGAGGTTCAGAGATGTCAGCGACAGCACAGGCGCTGCGATTATGGCGTCGCGCCGAAGAAGACGACGCCTGGCGGTTGCTGCGCGCCGACAACGCTCCGTTCGCCGTCGCTGTTCTCGCCGAACACCTCGGCGGGGATGATCGGCGAGTAGATGCCGATGAGCTGGCCGAGGCAATCGACGCAGACCTCGACGAGATGCGCTCTTACGGGCACGACCTGCCACTCAACGCCCGTGGGTATCTGACGGCTTGGCGAACGGCCGGACTCATCGCCCGACGTGCGTCCGAAGGAGCCCGCGGCGAGACCTACGAGCTCACAGTCGATGCCCTCGCGGCACTCCGCTTTCTCGACGAGCGCGAGTCTCCGCGGCACGCGGCAACAGCATCCCGCCTGGCCAGCCTGTCGATGCAGCTCACGCAACTCGCCATCGACACCGATCCACAGGCGGCCCGTCGGCTCGAGCGGCTTCGCAGTGAGCGCGACCGCATCAACGCACAGATCGCGTCCATCGAGCGCGGCGATGCCGACGATGCGCTGACCGGGCCCCGTGCGCTCGAGCGTCTTCGTGAACTGCTGTCACAGGCATCCGAGGTCCCAGACGATTTCTCTCGCGTCCGCGCCGTCTTCGAAGAGCTCAGTTCCACACTGCGCGCCAAGATCCTCGAATCCGATGCAACGCAGCGGGCGGTGCTCGACGACGTCTTTCGCGGGGTCGACCTCATCGGAGACTCGGACGCCGGGCGCAGCTTCAGTGCCTTCTCGTCCCTCGTGCTCGACCCCGCTCTCGGCTCGGCGTTCGAAGAGGACATCCGTCAGGTGCTCGAGCGCGACTTCGCGAGGGAGCTCACCGTCACCCAGCGCCGCAGGCTGCGCGGCTTTCTCGACGAGCTGAAGATCCGCACTGCCGAGGTGCACGATGTGATCACCGTGTTCGCCCGCGGCCTGCGGCGGTACGTGCAATCGCAGGACTACCAGCGCGACCGCGTACTGCGCACCAAACTGCTGTCGGCGATGGCGACAGCGCATGCTGCGGCGCAGACGACCAAGCCGTACACGCCGGTCGGCATCGACCTGGAACTCACCTCGGTCGCCTCCTCCAGCGTCGGTGCCCTGCGGTTGCACGACCCGTCGGAGTACGACGCCGCCGCGGACATCACCACTCACGAGACCGCAGCCGTCGACTGGGAGATGCTCCGCGCCTTCGCGCGCGAAACCGAGATCGACTTCAGTGAGCTCACCGCGAACGTCAACGACGTGCTCACTGCGTCAGAGCTCCCCTCCGTCGGCGACATCCTCGACGCTCATCCGGCAACGCAGGGCGTCGCGAGCGTGGTGGGCCTGCTCAGCCTTGCCAGTGAATACGGAACACGCGGTGACGAGGTCGAGCAGCTTACCTGGATCACACCCGACGGCATCCCGAGTTCTGCGCTTGTCTCGACGCATCGCTTCACCGAGAGGATTCCATGACCGAGGACGATGAATCCCGAGAGCGCGAACTGTGGCGCGGGGACACGGGCACTTTGCAGGAGCGGTCTCGGCGCGCGCTGCTCGAACTCGTGCGCGGACCGTACCTGTCGCGGGCACGCTCGTCGCAGAACTGGTCATCGCTGCTGGCCGATGAGAGCAGCATCCGTTCGCGTCTCAACGATCTGTTCCTGGAGCTGGTGCTCGACCGCGACAGTGAATTCGCGTTCGTTCGCAACGCGGAATCCACCGAGATCCAGGTGCCGCGTGCGGTGCGCTCGGAGTCGCTGACCTTCATCGACACGGCCATGCTTCTCGCGCTGCGGCACGCGCTGCTCAATGAAGACGCGCACGGTCGCGTCATCGTCGGGCAGGACGAGCTGTACGAATCGCTCGATGTATACCGCACCGCCGATCGCGACCTCACCGACTTCCGCAAACGCCTGAATGCCTCCTGGTCGAAGATGGTCAACAAACTCCGCGTGCTGCATCCCGTTGGAGACGATCGCGCCGAGATCTCCCCGGTGGTGCGAATGCTGGTCGACGCCGATCAGGTCGACGCCCTGCAGACCGTGTATGACTCACTCGCCGCCGACGCCGGCAAGACGGAGACGGAATCGGATGCCCCAGGCTCGGTGCCACAGTACGACGAGGTGACCCGATGAACATGCTCGACGGGTTCGCCGACGACCTCAGGACCGTTCCGGGGCATCCCGGCCAGTGGCGGCTCAGTCGCGTCGAACTGCTCAACTGGGGGACCTTCGACGGCCATCATGCCGTCCCGATTGCACGTGAGGGGCACCTGATCACGGGTGCGTCCGGCTCAGGCAAATCATCGCTGCTGGATGCGATAGCCGTCGTGCTCACACCGGACAAGTGGGTGAAGTTCAATGCGGCAGCTCTTGACGGGTCAAGTAGAACCGGTGATCGCAACAAGGTCAGCTACGTCCGTGGTGCGTGGAGCAAAGAGGCCGATGCCGCCTACGATCGGGCAGTCAGCACGTACCTGCGCAAGGCCGCCACCTGGAGCGGCATCCTGCTGCGCTTCGACGACGATCGCAATGACCCGGTCGTGCTGGTGCGACTGTTCCACCTCAAGGGCACGACCACCGACCCAGCCGATCTGAAGGACGCGTGTGTGATCCTCCGTCGCGATATCGCGCTGCCCGATTTCGCGTCCTACGCAGCGCGGGGTCTCGACGTCCGGCGGCTCAAGGCCGACCTCGATCCGGTCGTCGCGACATCAAGCGGGCACGGACCGTTCTACATGCGCATGCGCAGTCTTCTCGGCATTGCCAGCGACAACGCGCTCAATCTGCTGCACAAGACGCAGGCTGCGAAGAACCTCGGCAGCCTCGATGCGCTGTTTCGCACCTTCATGCTCGACACTCCGGGCACATTCAAACGGGTGGAGAACGCGGTCGATCAGTTCCGAGAGCTCAGCGAATCGCACAGTCACGTCGTCGACCTGCGCGACCAGGCCGAAGCGCTCGGCGTCATCGACGAGTCGGCGGTGCAGTTCGACGCGGCGGAGGTCGACATGCTCGCCGGTCGTCGGCTGAGCGATCGCGCGCTGCCCTTCACCGCACAGTGGAAGCTGCGGCTCGCCGAGACCGAGCTGCACGCGGCCAAGCAGGAGCAGACTAGAGCCCAGCGCGCCGCCGAGGCCGCGCGCCTCGCAAGCGAAGAGGCTGAGGCGCTGCACGACTCTGCGAAGCAGCGCCTCGACAAGCGCGGAGGAATCGAACTGAGTCATCTGCGCGCACGCATCGACGACGCCAGAGCGCGAGTTCGCGAGGTCACAGCCGCGCGGACCCTGCTCGGCGACCGTCTTGAGCGCGTAGGCGTGCCGATGCCCTCGTCGGCCGGAGAACTCGATGAACTCGTGGCACTCGCCCTGGCCGAGGCCTCGAAGCAGACCCCCGAGGCCATCGACTTCACTGTGAATGACGCGCTTTCGCAGGCTCAGGCGGAGGTCCGCAGACTCGAGGCCGAAATTCAAGCGCTGCGAGGCAACCGCACCAATGTGCCGGCTGACCTCATCGCGGCACGACGCAAAGTCGCGAGGAGCCTCGATCTGCCCGAGAGAGCGCTGCCGTTCGCCGGTGAGCTGATCGATGTGCGTGGTGAGTTTGCGGAGTGGAGCGGTGCGATCGAACGTGTTCTCTCACCGCTCTCGACTGCGCTGCTGGTGCGTGACGATCTGCTGGCGCGTGTTCGGCGCGTGGTGGATGGCATTCACCTTGAGGCGAGACTCGTGCTGGACGCCGTCGCGTTGCATGTCGACGCGCCAGCAGCGGTGCGCGATGACCGCAGCGTCATCCACCGCGTCCACGTGGCGGACGGCCCGTTCGCCGCATATCTGCACCGGCGCCTGAGTGACGAGTTCGACTATGCGTGCGTCGACGATCCCGATGAGCTTGACGGGGTCGATCGCGGTGTCACGATCACGGGCCTGCTCAAGCGATCGCGGCGCCGGTACGAGAAGAACGACCGCTTCCGCGTCGACGACCGCAGGCGGTGGGTGCTCGGCACCGACAACGGCGACAAGGTCGACCATCTGATCACGGAGTTGAGTGCGGCCAAGCGCGCTGAGCAAACAGCTCGGGCCCGCTTCGACCATGCGCAGAGCGCGCGCGACGTCCTGATCAAGCGCCGCGAGGTGTTCGCCGACATCACCCGCGTCACATGGCCGGAGATCGACGTCAAAGCAGCGGGCAGGCGAAGCGCTGCCCTCGAAGAGCAGCTGCGCATACTCACCGCCCCCGACAGCGAGATGGCCGAAGCGGTCAAGGCCGAGCAGCAAGCGCGGCAGGATGCTGATCGGCTGCGTAACGAGAGGAACGAGCTCGAGGTCGCAGCTCAGCTGGCCGAAGGCGAGCAGCGGCGGATCGCGGGACTGATCGATGAGCTGCGCAGCGAGCAGACGACCCCGGTCGACGACGCGGACGCCGCAGATCTCGAACGGCGCTTCCGTGAGGTGCGCCGCTCGATCGTGCTCAGCAACATCGACGCGGTCAGCGCACAGGTGGTGCGGTCGCTCGGGTCACAGGTGCAGGAGGCTGACGCGCGTGCACGTCAGGCGCAGGCGGACTTCGTGGGGCGGGCGACGCATTTCGTCGACAGGTGGGAAGCTGCGAGCGCCGAGCTGACACCGACCATCGAAGACCGCGCGGGGTTCAGGGCCCTTCGCGAGGGCATCCTGGCCCGCGGCCTGCCCGAGTACGAGGCGCGATTCCTCGCGCTGCTGCGCGATCGTTCGCGTGACATGGTCATCCATCTGCGGGACGAGCTGATGTCCGCTCCGCGACGCGTGGCCGAGCGGATCGACCCGGTCAACGAGTCACTCGGACGCTCGCCCTATGACCGCGGGCGCTATCTCGAGATCATGGTCAAGACGAGGCGCAGCGGAGAAGTCGATGAGTTCCTCGGCGACCTCAAGCGCATCGTCGAGGGCAATTGGGCCGAAGAGGACCTGGCTGGTGCGGAACAGCGATTCGCCGTGCTGTCGAAGGTGATGCACCGGCTCGAATCCAGCGACAACGCAGATCGGGCTTGGCGTGCGCGTGTCCTCGACACCCGTGAGCATGTGTCGTTCCTGGCGCAGGAGAAGGATGCCGCCGGTCGCGTCGTGGCCGTGCATGACTCCAGTGCCGGACTCTCCGGTGGTCAGAGGCAGAAGCTGGTGATCTTCTGCCTCGCGGCTGCGCTGCGGTTCCAGCTCGCCGATCCTGACGATCTTGTTCCTTCGTATGGCACGGTCGTGCTCGACGAGGCGTTCGACAAGGCCGATGCACAGTACACGCGCATGGCGATGGACATCTTCCGGGAGTTCGGGTTCCACATGATCCTGGCGACGCCGCAGAAGCTGCTGCAGACACTCGAACCGTACGTCGGCGCCGTCACCAGCGTCTCGAACCCCACGAGAGACCAGTCGATTCTGGCCAACGTGGTCATCGAGCGCGCCTGATGACGATCACGCCGGCTGATATCGCCGCCCGCGCACGTCGGATGTACGAGCGCTCAGCGCGGACGTGGGTGGTGGATGCTGACACCGATGTCCTCCTCGATGCGCCCCTGCATCCGCCCACCGAGCGCGACGCGCTCGCCGACCTCGACGCCGCCCGCAGCTGGGTGCAGTCGTGGCGTCGGGCCGAGGCCGACCTGCCGATTCAGGTGGAATGGCAGGACCGCAGCTGGTCGCGAGTCGGCCGGCAGAGTGTCCCCGTGCGGGCGCGGGTGGACGGCCCCGCGGCGATTGCCATGGTCGCCGGTTGCGGTCGCGAGTGGAAGGCCTGGGGTCGCCGGATCGCCGAGCTGCGAAACGCGATCTCGGCTGCAGCGGCCGTCGAGCCTGCTGCGGCGCGCGTGAGGGTGGATGCTGCGCTGCGCACGCATTCACGCGGCATCGCCCGCCTCAGCGCCGCCGACGCGCGCATCCTGCAGGACGTGGTGGTCTGGCTCATCCAGCATCCGGTATCGGGATTGCGCGTGCGGCAGGTGCCGGTGCGCGGCATCCACGGCAAATGGCTGGAGCGTCACCGCGCCGTCGTCGAGGCTCTGGTGGGTGCGGCTCTCGACTCCGATGGTCTGGGGCTGATATCTGCGGCGGATCGGCTGCGGATCAGCATCCTGGACGCTGCTCTGCGTGCGTCCGGCGTGCGGGATCTGGCCGCCCCGATCACTGAGCTCGCGGCGCTCCCCTTCGACGACCGTCTGCGCGTCGTGGTGATCGTGGAGAACCTCGAGACGCTGTTGGCGCTGCCGGATGTCGACGGAGTGGTGGCGATCCACGGCAGCGGGTATATCGGGCATCTCGTCGCGCCGCTGCCTTGGGTGCAGACCCGTCCCGTCCTGTACTGGGGTGATCTGGACTCGCACGGATTCGCGATCCTCAATCGCGTTCGTGCGGCCGGGATCGACGCGCGAAGCGTGCTGATGGATCGTGTGACCCTGGATGAGTTCCGCGACCTGTGTGTCGACGAGCCCACGCCTTTCCGGGGCGACCTGTCACGACTCACTGCCGATGAGCGCGCCGTCGTCGATCTGCTGCGTGAGCGCGGCGACGTGCGTCTTGAGCAGGAGCGCATTGCCTGGCCTTACGCCTGGCGGGTTCTCAGCGGAGCCATCTCGAAAGCGAGGTGAGAGCCTCACTGCGCTCCTGCGCGGCACGATCCGAGCGCGGTCAGCGCCGGTGACTCCTCCTGCACCGGTCTGCCGGCGGCGCCGCTTCTCCACAACTCCCGGGCCGAGCCGTCCATGACGTCGGCGCCGCTTCGTAGCGTCGAGCGCATGAACCCTACGCCCACCACACGTCTCCCTTCCGCCATCGACGTCGAGCTGACCGTCACCGATCATCCGGAGCTCCGTCGCGTCATCCGAATGCCCCGCGGCACTTCTCACCGGTTGGCCGCTGAGGCCTACCTGCTCAGCATCGGCTTCGAGGTCGACCGCGCAACCCTGGACGACCTGGCGTACGACGATCACGATTTCGGACGTCGCGCGATCGACGACCCCGTCATCAGCCCCGTTGACGACGCGTTCTGGGGCAGGGCTGCGCTTCCTGTCCTGAAGCAGCAGCTGATCGTTCCGAGATTCCCGCACGAGGTCGAGTACACGTTCAGCAATGCGCAGCCGCAGCGCGTCGGCGACGCGCGGTTCTCGGTGATCGGGGAGAGCGAGCAAGCTCGACAGGTTCCGCAGGCTGGGCCGTGGCAGACCAGCGCCCCGTCTGCAGCCCTCACCGACGTCAACCATGAGCTGCTGCATCGGTTCAGTGTGGTGCTTCCCGTGGCCTGCGATGTAGCGGCCGTGGACCCGCATCGTGGCATCCCTGCCGGCTCGCGCATCGCGACGCTGCTCGACTCGCTCACCCCGCATCGCCGACTCGCGCTGCTGACCCATCTCGACACTACCGGAATCCCCGGAGATGCGACCCGCGATCTGCGCATCATCGAGTCGGCGATCCTGCCGATGCGCAGGCTGCTCGAGCGGGTGGGACGCGACGGCGTCGCGCAGGACCACGAGACGGGTTGGCTTCCCGGTGGCTTCGGTGAGGATCTCGCCGAGTCGCTGGGATGGCAGTCGTCGGATGCTCTCGCCGCGCCCTCTGAAGTGCTGATCTCCTTCGCGCGCCGGGCGCGGTTCATCCGTCGATTCAAGGGGTGTGTCGTGCCGACCAACGCCGCGTGGACGTTCAGCGAACCCGGTTCGCGTTCGCTCGGCAGGATCGCCGACGCGGTCACGGCACCCTCGACGCAGTACCGGGCGTGGGAGGCTGGTCAGCGGGACTCGGCAGACGCCTCTCTGGTGCTGCTGGGGATCGCGGACGGCAGCATCGCCCGCTTCGCGGACGTCGCCGAGGCGCTGCGCATCGGGCGGCCCGTGGTCCAAGCGCGACGCTGGGACGGATACGACGAGTGGCTGAGCGAGCCGATGTGGCACGAGTCGGATGCCAATACGGGCGTCATGGCGCGTGTGCAGGAGCTCATCGATGGTCTAGCCGCCTTGTCGCCAGCAGGGGAGTACGGAGTGATCAGCGCGGCGACGCGCGCGGTCGCGCGGGAGGCGCTGGTGGGTGGGCGGGAGTGGTGATCGACCCCTTGCCGAACGACACTCAACGACATATCGTTAACCATCGTTCGGATATCGAGGAGGCATCATGAACAACGCATTCCCCACCGGTCCCTTCGGCTTCGGAGCCAGCAACGGTGCGGGCAACCCGCTCGCCGGCGTCTGGGAGGCCATGGACCAGCTGCGCAACAGCTTCGAGCAGCGCACCGGCGGCTCGCGGATGGCCCGCGGCGACGTCCGTGCGGCCGTCATCTCGCTGCTCGCCGAGAAGCCCATGCACGGCTATCAGATCATCAGCGAGATCGGCGAGCGCTCCGGTGGCGCCTGGAAGCCCAGCGCCGGATCGGTCTACCCGACTCTGCAGCTGCTCGCCGACGAGGGCCTGATCACCGCCGAAGAGCAGAACGGCCGCAAGACCTACTCGCTCACTGACGCCGGCATCGCCGAGTCGGAGGATGCCGCCGCCAAGCCCGCCCCGTGGGAGAACGTCGGCGGACGCGGACCGGGGCACCTCGCCGCGCTCCCCAAGGCCGGCATGGAGCTCGCCAGCGCCACCGCGCAGCTCGCCCGCACCGGCACCCCGGATCAGGTCGACGAAGCGGTCGCCATTCTGGAGGACGCACGTCGTAAGCTGTACGCGATTCTCGCCGAAGGGTGACGTCGCACGAGGGGGCCCCGATGACGCGAGCGGATGGGTCCCGCTACCGGCGCATCATGCGCTTCGCCGCCCGCGCGTTCGTGCAGATCTGGTGGTTCGAACTCGTGCTGCCGAGGCTCGGACTCGCGCGCGTCGCCGAGCGCACGCGCGATGGTCGGATGCTGACGCTCGCCCGCCGCTTCCGCGCGCTCGCCGTCGACCTCGGCGGGCTGATGATCAAGGTCGGGCAGTTCATGTCGTCGCGGCTCGACGTGCTGCCGCCCGAGATCACCGCCGAACTCTCCGCCCTGCAGGACGAGGTCCCGGCCGTGCCGTTCGACGAGATCCGCGTGGTCGCCGAGGCCGAGCTCGGCATGTCGCTCGAGCGCGCGTTCGCCTCGTTCGATCGGATGCCCGTGGCGGCAGCATCCCTCGGTCAAGCGCACCGCGCAACGTTGTCGCCGCACGACGCCGCTGAGACTGGACTCGACGCCGTCGTCGTCAAGGTGCAGCGGCCGGGGATCGACGCGATCGTCGATATCGATCTGGCGGCGCTGCGCCGCGTCGCGCGCTGGGCGCAGCGCGTGCGCATGGTCGCGAACCGCGTCGACGCGCCCGCGCTCGTGGAGGAGTTCGCGCAGACCTGTCACGAGGAGATCGACTACCTGCACGAGGCGGCCAGCGCCGAGCGCTTCGCCGACGACTTCGCCGACGATGACCGGGTCGGCTCACCGGGGATCGTATGGGAGCGGTCGACCCGCCGTGTGCTCACCCTCGAAGACGTCACCGCCATCAAGATCAACGACACCGCCGCGCTGCGTGCCGCGGGCATCGACCCCGGTGAGGTCGCCAAGGTGTTCGCTGACGTGATGCTGGATCAGGTGTTCACGCACTCGTTCGTGCACGCCGACCCCCATCCCGGCAACATCTTCGTGACGCCGGTGGGCGCTTCCGCGGCTCCTTCGGGCGGGCGGGGCTGGCGCCTGACGTTCATCGACTTCGGGATGATGGCCGAGGTGCCCGACGAGCTGCGCGGCGGCCTGCGCACCCTGGTGATCGCCGTCGCGTCGCGCGACAGCCGCGGGCTGGTGAAGGCCGCGCAGCAGATCGGCGTGCTGCTGCCGTCTGCCGACACGGTGCAGCTCGAGCGCGCCCTCACGGTGCTGTTCGCCCGCTTCGGCGGGATGGGCTTCAGCGAGCTGCGCGATGTCGATCCGCGCGAGATGCAGGACTTCGCGGTCGAGTTCGGCGACACGATGCGCAGCCTTCCGGTGCAGTTCCCCGAGAAGCTGCTGCTGCTCATGCGCGCCGTCTCGCTGACCTCGGGCATGTGCAGTTCGCTCGATCCGGCCTTCAACATCTGGGAGCCGGTGGAGCCGTACGCCACCAAGCTGCTGCGCGACCAGAGCGGGCACCTCGTGACCGACTTCGCGAAGCAGTCGGCGGCGAACGCCGGGGCGCTGTGGCGGATGCCGACGCGCGTCGACACCCTCATCGATCGCTTCGAGGCGGGCTCGCTGACCTTCGACATCTCCCGGCTGGAGAATCGTCTCGACCGGATCATCCGCGTCGCGTTCCGCGCGGTGTCGGCCGTGCTGTTCGGTGGGATGCTGATCGGCGGGGCTGTTCTGCTCGGTACCGTGCCGTGGCTGGGGGTGACGCTCATGTGCGCGTCGGCGGTGCCGCTGCTGCACGCGGTGTTCGGGCGGCGCTAGGACTGCCAATTGCACCGCTCGCGACGGTCGAGACTATCTGGACGAAGGAGGAGCCCATGCCCAATACCATGCGTGCTGTCGTATTCGACCGATTCGGTCCGCCCGACGTGCTGCGGCTCGAGGATGTCCCGGTACCTGTCCCAGGGCCGGGTCGGGTGCTCGTCGAGGTGGTCGCCACGTCGCTGAACCTCAGCGACTGGGAATGCCTGGTCGGCTCACCGCTGTACGCGAAGGAGTTGCGGATCCGGTCGCCGCGGAACCGCATCCTCGGCTCCGACATCGCGGGCCGGGTCGTCGCGGTCGGCCGTGGCGTCACGCAGTTCGTCGTTGGGGACGAGGTGTACGGCGACAATCTGATGCTGAAGGGCGGGTTCGCCGAGTACACCGTGGCGGACGCGTCGATGCTGGCGCACAAGCCGGCCGGGCTGACGTTCACGCAGGCCTCGGCCCTGCCGCAGGCGGGTGCCATCGCGGTGCACGGCACCGAGCACGTGGCATCCGGCACCCGCCTGCTGATCAACGGTGGCGGGGGCGGGTCGGGAATGTTCGGGATCCAGCTCGCGAAGCGGGCGGGGGCTCACGTCACCGCCGTCGACAATGCGGGCAAGCTCGACTTCATGCGCAGCCTCGGGGCCGACGCGGTCATCGACTACCACGTCGAGGACTTCACTCGAACCGGCCCCTACGACCGGGTGCTCGACCTGGTGGCCAAGCGGTCACCCCTCGACTATGTCCGTGTGCTGGCGCCCGGCGGTCGCTACCGCGCCGTCGGCGGCAGCATGCGGTCGCTGCTGGGGATAGTCAGCGTCGGCACCATCGCCGCGCGCTTGCGCGGCAGGAGGGTCGGGATGCTGCTGGTCCGCACCGGCCCGTCGCGTTTCGTGCCACTGGCCGATCGATGCGTCGCGGGTGATATCGACATCCGCATCGACCGCACCTACTCGCTCGCGGACACCCCTGAAGCGCTCGCACGCGTCGGCGAAGGGCGGGCGCTCGGCAAGGTCGTCGTCGAGGTGGGCGATCAACTCAGTTGATCGCGCAGCTCTTTCGGTTGCCGCCAGGCCCGTGAGCAAGAGGTTCACCTGCTGTTCGCCCGGCGGATGCAATCGGTTACGGTGCGCTCCCTACGTTCACACGAGTGCGCGTACTGATCCCTGCCTCTGCCCCCAGCTCTCGTGGTCGTGCCTTCGCCCGACCACCCATGCCCGGTACCGGTCGGCGTACGGGGGCGATGATCGCCGGTGCAGTCGCGCTCGGTCTGGTGGCGACGCTGCTGTCCGCGCCGGCGGCGCATGCCGACGAACCTGCGATCGATGGTGCCACCGCACATCCGACGTTCCTCGGCAAGACCCATTACACGGGGGAGTTCCACTCGCACACCTCGATCAGTGACGGGGTTGAGCTGCCCGAGGACGCCTACGCGTACGTCGCCGAGAACACCGACGTGGACTTCTTCTCGGCCAGCGAGCACGACGTGACGATGGACATCCGCTCGGCCGACGACTGGATCGACGACCACGAGCACGCGCATTCGGACGAGTGGAAGTACCTCAAGAGCGGCGCCGAGCGGCACAACGCTTCCGGTGACAGCGATCTGGTGGCCGTGCCGGGTGAAGAGGTCACCTGGTCCGACTGTGCATGCACGCCGCGCACGCCCTCCCTGGGCAACCCGGTCGGATACGGCTCCAAGTAGACCTGGACGTCGAACCTCGGCCCCGCGAAGGGGAGCTCTTCCACCTCGGGCGAGCTCCCCTTCTGCATGTATCGCGGGACATCCGCCGCGAGTGGCTTATGGGGAAAACAGCGTCCGCACACGGGGGATCACTCGTCTGTACGTCTGACGGACTTCCCCGTACGCGCTGACGAGTTCGAGGTCGGGCTGAATTTCTTGTCCTGTCCCCACCATGGCAGTGATGGCGTCAGCCCAGGTGGGGTGCAGCCCCGTCCCGACGGCCGCGCAGATCGCTGCCCCCATACCAGCTGCGTCACGTACACGGGGTGTGCGCACGGGTACCCCATACACGGCAGCCAGGATGCGCAGCATGAGATCCGATTCGCTTCCACCGCCGGTGACGATGAGGGAACGACGGTCTCGCCCGAGCGCACGGCGCGCGCGGTCGTCAGCGCTCTCGGTCTCGATCGCGAGCGCCTCAAGGATCGCCCGGTAGATGTGGAACCGTCCCTGCGTGCCGTCGAAGCCGACCAGCGCCCCGCGCCGCCACGGCTCATCCGCGGGCGCGAGCCAGTCCAGAGCAGCGACGAGGCCGCCCGCGCCAGCAGGGACGTTGTCGGCACCGCGGTTGAGGTCGTCTTCCGACGTTGCCCCGATGGACCCGGATACGACGTCGCGGAACCAGCTGACCGTCCACATGCCGCGCCGCACTCCGGCGCTTTCGTAGAGGTATCCGCCGGGCTGTGACGAGAAGTTCGTCCACACGTCTCGATGCGGCGGCAGCGGACGATCTCCGGGCGTCATGGTCGCGACGTACGTGCCCAGGGACAACAACGCGTCCCCCTCGTCCTGGAGCCCCGCACCCAACGCTTCGACGGCCTTGTCGTTCGACGTCGCGATCACGGGGATTCCCGCGGGCAGACCGAGCAGCAGTGCTACCTCGGAGGCAAGAGTGCCGAGTGCCTCGCCTGGAGCGACCAGGTCGAACAACATCTCCCGTCCCAGACCCGCACGGTCGTACTCGGCGGCATCCATGCTCCAGGCCCAGCGCTCAGTGTCGATAGGCCAGCTGCTCTGTACGTTGCCCGCGGCGTCCTGGCGCTCTCCAGTGAGCTTGTGAGCGATGTACCCCGACGAAGTTGTGACGTACACCGCCTCGTCGGTTTCACGCTCGTACGCGCGCGGCAGCCGCTCGTCCATCCAGCTCATGACCGGCTGGGCGAGCGATCCGTCAGCGCGCAGCACGGCCCGGCAGAAGCGGATCGTGCACAGGCCGATGCCGCGGATCTCGGCCGGATCACCCGCGAAGTCGGCGACCGCGGCGCGCGTCGCGGCGACGATCGAGTCCCACAGGTCGTCGTCCGGATGCTCCCATCGACCGGGCGCGGGCGACGAGTACGGCCGCAGCGCGACGCGGGCGCTCGCGTGCACGGTCCCGTCGCCGTCGACGATCAGGACCTTCGTGCTCTGCGAGCCGTTGTCGATCGCGACGACGTACCCCGCCGCCGACGCGCTCACGCCCGCGTCGCCGTCTCGGCCTCGGGCGTGGCGACGTCGTCCAGCGGATAGATGGTCCCGCGGTTCATGATCCCGCGCGGGTCGAGCCCGTCCTTGAGGGTGCGCAGCAGCCGGTAGGCGCTGCCGTGCTCCTCATGCGTCCACGGCGTGCGGTACTTGCCGATGCCGTGGTGGTGCACCATCGAGCCGCCGAGGCGCAGTGCCTCCTCCACGACGATCGCGTTGAGGGGTTCGTGGTACTCGGTGATCTCCTCGCGTGGCTCGCAGGCGATGTCGTAGTCGTAGACGAAGTACAGGTTGGTGCCGGTCTGGTAGCTGTGCGAGGAGTGCGCTCCGAGCATCCGCAGGTCCGCCGCGCGCGGGAACTCCGTGCGTGCCCGGCGCATGACGGACTCGAACAGTTCCTCGACGCCTGACCAGTCGATCGATACCTCGGTCGTGTAGCCGAGGCGCGCCTTCTCGAGCATCTCGCGCTTCTCGGCGTCGATCTTGTCCTGCCCCCAGTTGAGGTTGTCGAACCAGTTCTCGATCAGTGCGGGGTCGACTTTATCGTGCGGGATGCTGGCGAAGATTTCCTCGACGCCGGCGGCGGTGGCGTCGGCCACGCCCTTCGGTCCTTCGGCGACGACCACGACCACGGCCTTGCCGTCGGCGAAGTGGGAGAAGTGCTGCGCGGCGTCCTCCTCGGAGTACGCACGGGCGACCGAGGGACGGTAGCCGGCGACGATGATCTCGCGGAGCCCGGCAACTCCCGCGGGGAGCGAGTCGACGAGGTACCCGAGGAAACGATTGTTCTCCGGCTGGTAGGTGAACACCTTGACGGTGACCTCGGTGATGACGGCAAGTGCGCCCTCGTTGCCGATCACGATGTGGCGGATGTCGGGTCCGGCGGCGCGGCGCGGCACGTTCTTGATGCGTACGACCTCGCCGTCGGGCAGCACGGCTTCGAGCCCGATCACCATGTCCTCGATCCCGCCGTACAGCGTGGAGAATTGGCCGATAGACCGGGTCGCGACGAGTCCGCCCATCTGCGCGAGCGGCTTCGACTGGGGTGAGTGTCCCGTCGTGAGGCCCTGCGTCCGAAGGGTGTCTTCGAGTACCTGCAGCGGCACGCCGCACTGGGCCGTGACCATCATGTCGACGGGGTCGATGTCGAGGATCGCGTCCATGCGTGACCCGTCGAGCACGATCGAATCCTCGACGATCGTCTCGAGGCCGCCCTCGGTCGCGGTGCGGCCGGTGCGGGGCACGACGTTGACGAGGTTCTCGTCTGCGAACGCGAGGATCGCCGACACGTCGGCGGTGGAGCGCGCGTAGGCGATCGCGGCGGGGATCGGACCGTCGAAGATGCCGTGCACAGATGTGTACTTCTTGAAGCGGTCGACGCTCGCCTCGCGCAGCGCCTGCTCCTCGGTCTCGACCTGGTCGGTGCCGAGGATCTCCTGCAGTCGGGTGACGATCTCCTCGCGTGAGAGAGCGGATCGTGAAGTGACCATGGGGAAGGTGTCCTGTTCGTTGAGGGTGTGGGGGCGCCGCGGTCAGCGCACCAGGTAGCCGCCGTCGACGGACAGCACGTGCCCGTTGACGAAGTCGGAGGCGGGGCTTGCGAGGAAGACGGTCGCGCCCATGAGGTCGGCGACGTCCCCCCATCTCCCCGCCGGCGTGTGGTCGATGATGCGCTGGTTCGCCTCCGCGTCGGCGCGCGTCTCGGAGGTGATCGGGGTGGCGAAGTACCCGGGGGCGATCGCGTTGACCTGGATGCCGTGCCCGCCGAGCTCGTCGGCGTACGCCTTCGTGAGCCCGGCGATGCCGTGCTTGGTCGCGGCGTACGCGGGAGATCCGAGTCCGCCGAGGAACGAGAACAGCGAGGCGATGTTGATGATCTTGCCGGAGCCCTGCGGGATCATCCGCTTCGCGGCCTCGTGGGACATCTCGAACGCGGCGGTGAGGTTCACCGCGACCATGGGGTCCCACTGCGCGCGCCCGAACTCGGTGACGTCGGCGATGCGGCTGATCCCGGCCGAGTTGACCAGGACGTCCACGCCCCCGAACGCCTCGACGCATGCGTCGATCACGCGCGCGGGTGCGCCCTCCGCCGTGATGTCGACGCGGAGTTCCCGGTAGCCGACACTCGCCTCGGCGAGGAGAGCTGCGGTCTCGCCGCCGTCGTCGAACAGCGTCGGCACGAACATGTCGGCACCCGCTTTGGCGAGGGCGAGGGTGAACGCCTGTCCGAGGCCGGTGTTGCCGCCGGTGACGATCGCCCGCTTTCCCCGGAGGGAGAAGTGGTCGAGGGAGAAGTCGGTGATGTGCACGGATGATCCTTCAGGAGTGGGTGCCGACGAAGGGGTCGGCGATGCCGATGTAGGTCGTCTCGAGGTACTCGTCGATCCCCTCGAACCCGCCCTCGCGACCGATGCCGGACTGCTTGACGCCACCGAACGGTGCAGCCGGGTTCGACACGAGTCCGGTGTTGAGGCCGAACATGCCGGTCTCCAGACGCTCGGCGAGACGTAGCGCCCGGTTCAGGTCGCGGGTGTACGCGAAGCACACCAGCCCGTACTCGCTCGCGTTGGCGAGGCGCACGGCCTCGTCCTCGTCGCGGAACACGGTGATGGGCGCGACGGGTCCGAAGATCTCCTCCTGGAGGATGCGGGCGTCCTGTGGCACGTCCACGAGCACGGTCGCGGGGTAGAAGTAGCCGCGCCCCTGGGGAATGCTGCCGCCGAGTGCGATGCTCGCGCCGTCCTCGAGCGCTCCGGCGACGAGTTCGGCGACCTTGTTCCTGGTCGACTCGTCGACGAGCGGCCCGAGCGTCGACTCCGGGTCGGTCCCGCGGGCGTTGACGTACCCTGTCATGCGTTCAACGAGGCGCGAGGTGAATTCCTCCGCCACGCTCTCGTGCACGAGGAACCGGTTCGCCGCGACGCACGCCTCACCGCCGTTGCGCAGCTTCGCGAGCAGGGCCCCCTCGACCGCGGCATCGACATCTGCATCCTCGAACACGAGGAAGGGGGCGTTGCCTCCGAGTTCCATCGAGACGCGGAGCACCTGGTGCGCGGCGTCCGCGATGAGACGGCGCCCCACTTCGGTTGATCCGGTGAACGAGAGTTTGCGCAGTCGCGGGTCGGAGATGAGCGGGCCCGTGACCGCGCCGGCGCGGGTCGTGGGGATGACGTTCACGACGCCGTCCGGCACTCCGGCCTCGCGGAGCACCTCGGCGAACAGGAGTGCGGTGAGCGGCGTGAGCGCGGCGGGCTTGAGCACCGAGGTGCAGCCGGCCGCGAGTGCCGGCGCGATCTTGCGCGTGGCCATCGCGAGCGGGAAGTTCCACGGGGTGATGAGCAGGCTCGGACCGACCGGTCGCTTCGCGACGAGCAGTCGGTTGCGGCCGTCGGGGGCGGTCGCGTAGCGCCCGGAGATGCGGGGTGCTTCTTCCGAGAACCAGCGCAGGAACTCGGCGCCGTAGGCGACCTCGGCGCGCGATTCGGCGAGCGGCTTGCCCATCTCGAGCGTCATGACGAGGGCGAAGTCCTCGGCGCGGGCCGTGACGAGCTCGAAGGCCCGGCGCAGGATCTCGCCTCGCTGACGCGGAGCGGTGGCGGCCCAGGCGGTCTGCGCCGCAGCAGCGGCGTCGAGTGCGGCCATGCCGTCCTCGGGCGTCGCGTCCGCGACCCGGGCGAGCACCTCGCCGGTCGACGGGTCGTGCACCTCGAAGGTGTGGCCGGAGCTCGCCTCCCGCCACTGACCGTCGATCAGCAGGCCGGTGGGGATGGCGGCGATGACCTCGGCTTCGCGTGCAGCGGTCATGCGGGCACCTCCCGACGGAGGTCGCGGCCGAGTAGTTCCTCGTACAGTCGCACGGGCGTCATCTCCCCGGCGCGGTCGCCGTAGCGCGCGCGGGCGCGACGGAAGATCTGCTCGACGAGGGAGGACAGCTCGACCGGCATCCCGACCGAACGGGCGAGATCGACGGAGAGGCCGAGGTCCTTGCAGGCGAGGGCGATCGCGAAGCCCTCGTCGTAGTCGCCGTGGTCGAGGATCGACAACACGTCGCGTGAGACGAAGGTGCTGTTCGCGGGGCTCGCGATAAGCGCGTCCCGCAGCACCCCAAGGTCGACGCCCGCGGCGACGCCGACCGACAGCACCTCGGCGGTCGCGACGAGGTGGGAGAACCACAGCTGGTTGATCATGAGCTTCACGGCGTAGCCTGCGCCGGGCCCGCCGACGTGGAGGATCCGCTCCGGGTCCCCCATCGCCTCGAACACGGGACGCAGCCGCTCGACATCATCGGCGTCGCCGCCGACGAAGATCTGCAGCATCCCGTTCGCGGCACCGACCGACATCCCGCTCACGGGGGCGTCGAGCAGGTGCAGGCCGCGGCCGGCGGTCGCGGCGCGCACACCGTCGAGCACGTCCGGCACGGAGGTCGACATGTCGATCCAGGTGCCGCCGTCCGGCAGCCCCACCACGAGGCCGTCAGGCCCCGAGGCGACGGCCTCGACGTGCTTGGGCGTCGGCAGCATCGTGATGATGAGGTCACTGGCGGCGGCGACCTCGCGAGGGGTCTCAGCCCACCGGGCACCGCCCTCGATCAGGTCGGAAGCCGACTCGCGGCGCAGATCGGTCACGACCAGCGGGAAGCCCGCGGCCTGCAGGTTGCGGGTCATTCCTGACCCCATGTTGCCGAGTCCGATGAACCCGACGGTGGGTCGGGTCCCGACCGGCGTGGGGTCGAGGACGGGGGTGGGAGAGCTCATGGGTGATGCGTGTCCTTCGTGGATCAGGCGGATGCGGTGGAAGGGGTGTAGAACGGATTGGTCGGCGCGTGCCGGGCTTCCAGCACGGCGTCGAGCTTGGGCAGGCCCGCCGCGCCGTTCGCGAGCGCGGTGCGTGTCGCCTCGCGGTTGTTGCGGTAGACCGTGTCGGCGTCGTCGGCCGCCGGATTGACCCACACTGCGGCGACGAGGGCGTGCGTGTCGGCAGCCTCGCGCGGGATCACACCGTCGGCGACGGCGTCGGCGACGCCCGCCGCGACTCCGGCCTGCGCCGGGCCCCAGATGAGGAGGCCGTGCTCGTCACCCGCCGGTGCGGCCTTCGTGACGAACAGCGTCATGGGCTTCACCGGGAGGGAGGGGCGGAGCACCGCCACGAAGGGCACGTGCCCCTGGCTGGGGCTGGCGAGGGCAGTGGCCCACGCCGTCCCCGCCGGGCCCTCGCGATGGCCGAGCACGGTATTGATGTGCGCCGCGTTGACGCCGTCGCCGACGAAGCTCTCGCCGATCTGGAGGGTCGAGGTCATCAGATGAGTCCCTGCTCCTCGAGCCAGTCGATCGCGATGTCCTCGGGGTCCTCGCCGTCGACGTCGGCCTTCGCGTTGAGCTCCTGCATGACCTCGGTGGTCAGGAGCGGGCTGAGCTCGGCCAGCACGTCGGCGATCGCCGGGTACTCGTCGAGAGTGCTCTGCTTGAGCGTGAATCCGCCCTGGTAGCTGGGGAAGAACTCCTTGTCGTCTTCCATCACCACGAGGTCGAGCGCGGGGATGCGGCCGTCGGTCTGGAAGACCTCGCCGAAGTTGCAGTCGTCGCCCTTCTGGGTCGCCGTGTAGATGACGCCGGTGTCGAGCATGGTGACGTTCGAGTCCGGGGCATCGAAGCCGTAGGCGGCCTTGAGACCCGGCCAGCCATCGTCGCGCGTCGAGAACTCGCTCTCGATGCAGAACGTCTGATCGGCGCTCGGCAGGGCTGCGACATCACTCAGCGTCTTCACGCCCAGCTCGTCAGCCTCCTTCTTACGGATCGCGAAGGCGTAGGTGTTGTTGAACGGCGCGGGGTCGAGCCACGCGATGCCGTTCTCGGCGTCCGCTTCCTTGACGGCGTCGAACTGCGCCTCGGCGCCCTTCACCGGCGTCGTGTTGCCGTTGTAGGTGATCCACGACGTGCCGGTGTACTCCCAGTAGCCGAGGAACTGGTCGTTCTCGAGCGCCTGTCGCACGTTGGCCGAGCCGACGAGCTTCGTGTTCGCCTCGACGTCGGCACCGTGCGCATTGAGCAGTTCGGCCGTCATGTAGGCGAGGATGTACTGCTCCGAAAAGTCCTTCGAGCCGATCTCGCCAGTGAGACCTTCCAGCTCGTCGCCTTGGGCTCCCGAGCCTCCGCCGGCACCGGACGAGCAGCCGGTGAGGAGCAGGGCGCCGGCGGCGATGGCGGCGAACGAGGCGGTGGCGATGGTGCGTGTGTTCATTGCAAGTTCCTTTCGGGAAGGGAGTGTGCTGTGCATGTGAATTAGTGGTGGAGTGGTGGTGCTCAGAGGCCCTTGGGTCGAACGATGTCCTCCACGACGCCGGCGGCCCAGTCGATGAGCACGGCGATCGAGGCGACGAGGATCGCTCCGACGACGAGAACGGGATAGCGCTGCAGCTTCAGGCCGTTGATGATCATGTCGCCGAGACCGCCGGCGTTGATGAAGGTCGCGACCGTGGCCACACCGACCGCGAAGACGAGCGCGGTGCGGAGTCCCGCGAGGATCACGGGCGAGGCGAGCGGGAGCTCCACTCGGCGCAGAACCTGGGACGGGGTCATGCCCATGCCCCGGGCCGACTCGCGGATGCTGGGATCGACCTGGGCGAGGCCCGCGATCGTGTTCTGCAGCACGGGGAGGAAGGAGTAGATGACGAGTGCGAGCAGTGCCGTCGTGAATCCCGTCTGCCAGACGATTGCGAGCAGGATCACGACGCCGATCGCCGGCGTTGCCTGACCGATGTTCGCGATGCCGATCACGATCCCGCGGAACACCTTCGACCGGGAGCGGCTCACCGCGATGCCGGCGGGGATCGCCAGCACGGCCACGAGGACGGAGGCGATGATCGACAGCACAAGGTGCTCGCCGATGCGGGCCGTGATGTAGTCGGCGTTGAGCGTGCGCTGCTCGATCGAGTCGAGGTCGAGGCTCGACACCCACACGTAGGTGAGCACCAGCACGACCGCGACGACGATGAGCGGCATCAGGCGGCGCAGCAGCACGGGCATGCCGCGTCGGGGCGCGGACTGCGTGCGCAGCATCGTGGTCGCCGACGGCACGACCTGGGGGCCGGTCACGGTCACGCCTCCTCGGCGCGACGCGCGGGGCCTTCGGAGCCCAGCGCCGCCGAGATGGCCGCCTGGTCGATCGAGCCGACGACCGCCCCGGCCCGCGTGACGTTGACGCGCGGGGCGCCGGTCAGCACGAGGGTGTCGAGGGCTTCGCGCAGCGAGGCGTGCTCGTCGACCGTGGCGGTCGGGGCGGCAGCATCCGCGGATCCGATGCGGGCGTCCGTCACGGGGATGAGCGCGAGCCGCTTGAGCGCTGCGCCCTCCCCGATGAACGAGCGCACGTAGTCGTTCGCCGGGTCGGCGAGGATGCGGGCCGGGGTGTCGAACTGCTCGATCTGGCTGCGGTCGCTGAGCACGGCGATGCGGTCGCCCATGCGGATCGCCTCTTCGAAGTCGTGTGTGACGAAAATGATGGTCTTGCCGATGTCGGCCTGCAGGCGCAGGAACTCGGCCTGCAGCTTCTCGCGGGTGATCGGATCGGTCGCGCCGAAGGGCTCATCCATGAGCATCACGGGCGGGTCGGCAGCCAGTGCCCGGGCGACGCCGACACGCTGCTGCTGTCCGCCGGAGAGCTGGCGCGGGTAGCGCTGCGCGAACGTGCCAGGATCGAGCTGCACGGTGCGGAGGAGCTCGTCGACGCGCTCCGCGATACGGGACTTCGACCAGCCGAGCAGCTTGGGGACGACCGCGATGTTCTCGGCGATCGTGAAGTGCGGGAACAGGCCGATCTGCTGGATGACGTAGCCGATGTGGCGGCGCAGCTCGTTGCCGTCGAGCGACAGCACGTCGTCGCCGTTGATGCGGATGGACCCGGACGTCGGCTCGATGATGCGGTTGATCATCTTCATCGTCGTGGTCTTGCCGCAGCCGCTGGGGCCGACGAACATGATGAGCTCGCCGGGCTCGACGCGCATTGAGAAGTCCTCGACTGCGGGCGTCTGCTGACCCGGGTACTGCTTCGTGATGTGGTCGAGGACGATGTCGACGCCGCCCTGCTGCGCTGCGAGGGAGGTGAGAACGCCGGTGTTCGTGGTGATGTCAGGCACGGAGACCCCTTGAAGTGGTGAGGCGGGAGACGAGCACGAGGATGCCGTCGAGGACGAGCGCGAGGATGATCACGGCGACGGTGCCAGTGAGCGCGTAGTTGAGCGCGTTCTTCGAGCCGAGTGAGCTCAGCCCTTTGAAGATGTACTCGCCGAGCCCGGGGCCGGCGACGTAGGCGGCGATCGCCGCGATGCCGACGGTGAGTTGAGCCGCCACGCGGATACCGGTCATGATGACCGGCCACGCGATCGGGAGCTGCACGGTGAACAGGATGCGCGTGGGGCCGAGTCCCATACCGCGTGCGGATTCGAGCACCGAGACGGGCACCTCGCGGAGGCCGACGACGGTGTTCCTAACGACCGGGAGCAGCGAGTAGAAGACGAGGGCGACCACGGTCGGCAGCCAGCCGAGACCGAGGACGGGGCTGAGCAGCGCGAGAAGGGCCAGCGACGGGATCGTGATCGCCACGGCGGCGGCGGTGAGCACGGTGGTGCGGGCGATGCGGCGGTTGCGGACCAGGATGCCGAGGCCGATGCCGATGACCGCCGCGAGGACGACTGAGACGACGACGACGACGAGGTGATCGCGGGTGAGCTCGAGAATGTCGTCCGCGCGACGTGTGAGGAAGGCTATGAGGTCTTCCCAGTTGAATCCGGTCAAGAGGGCTCCTGTCTCGTCGTTGAGGCCGGTACCGGGGATGAGACTCACGGTAGCCTCTGTGGCCATTTCGTCAAAGAGTGTTGTGTATATGGCAACCGCTGACGCTACACTCTCACTGTGACCACCCCCTCCGGCGGCCCTCGCCGCAATTCCTCCGGCCTCGGACGCGACATCGAGATCCTCGAGCTGCTCGGCGGCGACGAGGCGCTGCGCTCCGGCGGACTCGGCGTCTCGCAGGTGGCGCAGCTCACCGGGCGGGACAAGGCGGTCGTGTCACGCACACTCGCGACGCTCGCCGAGACCGGACTCGTCGAACGTGATGAGGAGTCGCTGCGCTACCTGCTCGGGCCGCGGCTGTACGCCCTGGCGGCGCACACGGCCACGTCGACGCTCGTGCACGCCTCGCGTAGCATTCTGCGTCGCCTCGTGCAGTCCACGCGCGAGACGAGTCACCTGTGCGTGCTGCGCGGCGGCAACGTGCTTACGCTGCTGAGCGAGCTGAGCCCGCACGACGTGCGCACGACCGGCTGGGCGGGCACCACCACGGCCGCGTGGCGCACCCCCTCGGGTCGTGCGCTGCTGAGCGACTGGGACGAGGAGTCTCTCGCACGCTGGTATGACGACCACGGGCAGGATCAGCCCCTCGTCGGCCGTTTCGACCAGGCTGACCCCGCGGGATTCCCGGTTCTGGACTCTCCCCCGCCGGGCAACTCTCCGGTGACGGATCTCGCGAGCCTGCACACCGAACTCGGCCGTATCCGCGAGCAGGGCTACGCGCTATCGGACGAGGAGCTCGAGTTCGGGGTGGTGGCAGCCTCGGCGCCGATCATCGACTTCACGGGACGCATCGTCGCAGCCGTGAACGTAAGCGCCCCGAAGGCGCGAATCGGGCACCGCCTTGAGGCGCTTGGCGCGCTCGTCTCGCGAGCTGCGCGCGAGCTGTCGACGCGTCTAGGTATGGTCTGAACTCGCCGAAGGCGACGGCCGCGACGGCCAGAGGTACTGAGGTCGGTGCAAGCCTGGAATGATCTGACGTGTACTCCCAGGCGGGAGTGGTGATGAAGGTTGAGCGTGCCTGCGCTGCCAGGATCTTCCCTGAGGGGCCTGGCTACTCCAACAGCCGGGTCGCCAGTGCCCGCACCTTGAGATCGACCGAATCGCGCAGGTCGCGAACCGCGTCGCTGTCCACGGACCAGTCGGCCGGGTCTGGGAACTCCCACTGCACGAGCTCACCGGAGACGGGCCCGGGTAGTTCCAAGCCCGGCTTCATCAGTACCACCACATCGGCGCTCGCGAGGTCGCCTGGGGTGACGGCGCGCGGTACTGCGGCTGATGTGTCGATGCCGAGGTCGTCGAGGGTCGCGGCGACCGCGGGGTTGATCGCGGCAGCAGGGTGCACTCCGGCGCTGTCTGCGATCAGTCGATCGCCAGCATGCCGGGCCAGCAGGTGCGCGCCCAGCTGCGAGCGTCCCGCATTGTGCGTACAGATGAACAGCACGGTCTGAGGGTCTGTCACGTCATCCTTCTCTTCTCCGGCGAGACACTCGCCGGATCGTTGGTATGACACCAAGCTTGCACGTTGCATTGATAAGTGTCAATATAGACGCATGTCGATTCAAGAGGTTGAGCTAGTCATCATCGGATCCGGGCCCGCCGGGTATACGGCTGCGGTGTATGCGGCGCGGGCGGGCCTTGCCCCTGTCGTGCTTGCCGGTTCCGTCACCGCCGGTGGCGCGCTCATGACAACCACCGAGGTGGAGAACTTCCCCGGTTTCGTCGACGGTGTCCAGGGTCCGGAGTTGATGGAGTCGATGCGCGCGCAGGCTGAGCGCTTCGGTGCCCGCATCCTTCTCGACGACGCTGTCTCGGTCGACCTGGCAGGGCCGGTGAAGACGGTGCGCACCGGATCGGGTGACACGTACCTGGCGCGTGCGGTGATCCTCGCCATGGGGTCCGCGTACCGCAAGATCGGACTGGCCGATGAAGAGCGTCTCACCGGCCACGGGGTCTCCTGGTGTGCGACCTGCGACGGCTTCTTCTTCCGCGACCAGGAGATCGTCGTGGTCGGCGGCGGCGATTCGGCGATGGAGGAAGCACTGTTCCTCACCCGGTTCGCGTCGAAGGTCACCGTGGTGCACCGCCGCGACACGTTCCGCGCCTCCCAGATCATGGCGCAGCGGGTGCTCGAGCACCCGAAGATCGACGTCGCCTGGAACAGCGAAGTGGCCGGCATCCTCGGCACGGACAAGGTCGAGGCGGTCACGCTGCGCGACACGGTCTCCGGGGCGGAGCGCGAACTCTCCGTCACTGGGGTCTTCGTCGCCATCGGGCACGACCCGCGCTCCGAGCTCGTCGCGGGCTCCGTCGACACCGACGCCGACGGGTATGTGCGGGTCGCCCACCCGTCCACCCGCACCACCCTCGACGGCGTCTTCGCCGCCGGCGACCTGGTCGACCACACCTACCGGCAGGCCATCACCGCAGCCGGTACGGGCTGCGCGGCCGCCCAAGACGCCCAGCACTACCTCGCGGCCCTCACGGACACCGCGCCCGCATTCGACGCCCAGGAGGTCCTCGCATGAGTGTCCCGATCGTGGTCACCGACGCCACATTCCAGAACGACGTCACCGACTCCGAGATCCCCGTCATCGTGGACATCTGGGCCACCTGGTGTGGTCCGTGTAAGCAGATCGCCCCGCTTCTGGACCAGCTCGCCATCGAGTACGACGGGCGGGTCAAGATCGTGAAGCTCGACGCCGACCAGAACCCGGCCACGGTGACCGCCATCGGCGTCACCTCGATCCCCACGCTGGTCTTCTACAACCAGGGTGCGCGCGTTGACATGCTCATCGGCGCCCACGCCAAGCCCGTAATCGCAGAGAAGATGGAGGCGCTCCTCGCATGAGCACCGCAACCGCACCCACCCCCACAACGACCACCCGCCGCCTGTCGACCCTTGACCGATGGTTGCCGCTGTGGATCGGACTGGCCATGGTCGCCGGAATCCTCGTCGGCCGCTTCATCCCTGGCGTCTCCGACCTCCTCGCACACATTGAGGTTGGCGGCATCTCTGTGCCGATCGCGCTCGGCCTGCTGGTGATGATGTACCCGGTCCTCGCGAAGGTCCGCTACGACAAAGTCGCCGCTGTCACCGGCGACAAGAAGCTCCTCATCTCCTCACTCGCTCTGAACTGGGTCGTCGGACCGGCACTGATGTTCGCCCTCGCCTGGGCGTTCCTTCCCGATCTCCCCGAGTACCGCACCGGCCTCATCATCGTGGGCCTGGCCCGGTGCATCGCGATGGTCGTCATCTGGAACGATCTCGCCTGCGGCGATCGGGAAGCCGCCGCCGTCCTTGTCGCCATCAACTCCGTGTTCCAGGTCATCGCCTTCTCCCTGCTCGGTTGGTTCTACCTCACCGTGCTCCCCGGATGGCTCGGACTGGACTCGCAGGGACTGGAGATCTCGATCTGGCAGATCGCCCTCAATGTCCTTGTCTTCCTCGGCATCCCCCTGATCGCCGGCTTCGCCTCCCGCCTGATCGGGGAGCGTGCGAAGGGCCGCGACTGGTACGAGGAGAAGTTCCTTCCCAAGATCGGACCGTGGGCGCTGTACGGCCTGCTGTTCACGATCGTGCTGCTGTTCGCCCTGCAGGGCGAGCAGGTCACCAACCGGCCGTGGGATGTGGCCCGTATCGCCCTCCCGCTGTTGGCGTACTTCGCCGTGATGTGGTTCATCGGACTGTTCACCGGGAAGGCGCTCGGGCTCGGATACGCCCGATCCTCCACGCTGGCGTTCACGGCCGCGGGCAACAACTTCGAACTCGCCATCGCCGTCGCCATCGGCACGTTCGGGGCCACCTCCGGCCAGGCCCTCGCCGGCGTCGTCGGCCCACTGATCGAGGTCCCCGTGCTCGTCGGACTCGTTTACGTCTCCCTGTGGGCGGCCCGACGCTGGTTCCACACCAACCCGTACACCGCTGAAAGGATGTAGCCATGAACGTCACACTGACGACCACCGGCGACACCTGCAGTCCCGTCGCCACCCACGCGATCGGCATCGACGCTGCCACCTCGGTCGCCGCGACGCTGAAAGCGCTGTCCGACCCGCTCAGGCTGCGCATGCTGTCGGCCATCGCCTCCGATCCCCGCGGAGAATCGTGCGTGTGCGACCTGGCCGAACTGGCCGACGTCTCCCAGCCCACCGTGTCGCACCACCTGAAAGTCCTCAAAGACGTGGATGTCCTCGTCTCCGAGCGGCGTGGCACCTGGGTCTGGTACCGCATCAACCCGAACCGCCGAGGCGCGGTCACCGCTCTCCTGGACTCGTTCGCACCTGCGACCGTGAGTGAGCCGTGGAGCGTTGAGCGCACGGATGCGAGCACTCGACCCGACTTCGACGCGCGCGTGACTCATCTTGCCGATGAGCTCGCCGCCGAGATTCCGGAGGTTGACGCCGACGTGGTGCTCACCATCGTCCGCGAGTCGTACACGTCCCTTGCCCGCACTGCTCGCGTCACCTCTGCATTGATCCCCTTGACCGAGAGGTTCGCCCGGCAGCGCCTCGCTGACCTCACCAGAGACCGCGACGCCTCCGTCCCGCAGGTGCTGTTCGTGTGCGTCGCGAACGCCGGACGCTCCCAGCTCGCCGCAGCACTCGTGAATCAGATCAGCGGCGGCAAGGTCGTTGCACGTTCCGCAGGGTCAAATCCGGCGGACGTCATCCACCCCCACGTCCGATCACTGCTCACGGACATCGAAGGTGACATTGCCGCGGACCGGTATCCCAAACCGCTCACCGACGACGCGGTGCGCGCGGCAGATGTGGTCGTCACGATGGGCTGTGGGGACGTCTGCCCGATCATCCCCGGCGTCCGGTACGACGACTGGGCAGTGGGTGACCCCGCTCTCGCGTCTCGCGAAGGCGTCGAAGCGATCCGTGACGATATCGCCGCACGCGTCCATGTTCTCGTCGACGACCTCCTCCGCTAACCCCTCTACCGCCCATTCAGGAGCAAACATGACTGACACCACCGTTAAGCCGTCCGTCCTCTTCGTCTGCGTTCACAACGCCGGACGGTCGCAGATGGCGGCCGGGTTCCTCCGCGAGATCGCCGGCGACCGTATCGAAGTGCGCTCGGCCGGGTCCATGCCTGCGGATCAGATCAACCCCACCGCCGTCGACGCGATGCAGGAACTTGGTATCGACATCACCGCCGAGCAGCCCAAGGTCCTCACCACCGAGGCGGTGCAGGCCTCTGACGTCGTGATCACCATGGGGTGTGGCGACGCCTGCCCGTTCTTCCCCGGAAAGCGCTACGAAGACTGGAAGCTCGACGACCCCGCTGGGCAGGGGATCGACGCCGTCCGGCCCATCCGCGACGATATCCGTGGTCGCATCGAACAGCTGGTGAGCGAGCTCCTCTGAGAAGTCCACGGCTCGACAATCCGCGACGCTGACGTGAGGTGGCGAGTCGGCAGTGCGATCTTGGTCAGGCCTTCATCGCTTCTCGACTCGCTCGCGTTTGGGCGAGCAGCGAACACGTGAGCCTTTGCCCTTCGTGCTCGAAGGGTTCAGCGTCGCCAACTGCGAGCTCGATGGCGTTGGCACCTAGAGTGTCGCTATGTCCGGCATTCGGGGCAGCGGGCGTGAGGCCTGCGGGTTCTGGTCTGAACTCTCGATGGCCACGTATACCCGCAGGCACAGTGCCAGGTGACTTTTCTCCCCGATCCGACGGTGACCTCGGTGGGCGAGAGGGCGTTAGAGGCATCCCACTGCGCTGCGAGATCGGGTCGCAGGGTTGCAAGGTCAGTCTCCCCTGGGATGGGTAGCTTTCCTGCGCAGTAAGGGCAGCCGCAGCCGGACGTCCGGTTTTTGACTGTCGCGGGCCACGAGTGATTGCGGTGGCAGATCCACGACACTTTCACGTGGGAGGAGACCGTGACCTGATTGGGGGAGCAGTCGTTGCTGGGGTCCCATTGTGCGGCGATATCCGGTCGGAGTGTCGCGAGGTCGGTTGCGCCCGGGATGGCAGCACGGCCGGAGCAGGAGGGGCATCCTGAGCCTGCGTGTCGGTTGGCGACGGTCGCTGGCCAGGTGTGGTTTTCTGCGCACCGCCATTGGGCCTCATAGGAGCTGCTGACGGTCACTTCGGACGGTGTCCGGTCGTTCGCTCCTGGGGTGTGGTCCCACTCTGAAGCCACTCGGGGGTCGATAGTTCCCAAGTCATTGAATCCCGCGAGGACGACGCGATTTGCACACACGGGGCATCCCGTCTGGTCCTTCGTGCGGCCCCAGACGGGAAGTTCCCATGTGTGACCCAGCGCGCAGCGCCATACTGCGGGGTAATTCGAGCCCGCGGTGACCTCGCACGGAGTCTTGGAGTTCGCGGGGTCCCATTGTTCGGCGAGTTGAGGGTGGGTGGTGGCGAGGTCGTTGAAACCGGCGAGGGTGCGTCGATTGGAGCAGTACGGGCACCCTTGTCCCGAGCTACGGGCGCGGATAGCCGCGTCCCAGCTATGGTTGCAGGGGCCGCGCCACCAGACGACGCGTTCGGATCCGGGGGTGACTGTCTCCGGGGTGATGGAGCCGTCGTTGCGTTGGTGGTCCCACTCGGATGCAAGGCTCGGGTGAAGTGTGGCTAAGTCTGTTTCGCCCGGTATCGCCCGGCCGCGGGCGCAATAGGGGCAGCCGCTATCTAATGTGGTGCGCGAGCGCACCTGGGCTGGCCAGGTGTGCCCCCGAGCCGTGCACCGCCAGTTGATTTTCCGGGCGGAGGTGACGCTGACGTGATGGGGGTCCCCACGGTTGGCTCCCGGGGTGGTGTCCCATTCCGCGGCGATGTCCGGCCGCAAGGTGCCAAGGTCGGTATGCCCCGGCCAGAAATCCATGCCGATGCAGTACGAGCAGTTCGTCTGGGCAAAACCACGCACATGGGGGCTTGCTTCCCAGGAGTGCCCCTCCTCGCATAGCCACCAGGCTTTCTGGGAGACATCGACTCCGGACCAGGGGTCGCGATTGGGCGAGTTGCGACTCCAATCCCACTCGGAGATCGCTTTCGGGTGTCGGAGGATCCACAGTGGGTAGTCGGCGGAGGCGTCCAGGATGCGGGGAACGTCGATGGTATCGAGAGCGACCTCCAGGGGTTGGAACTTCGTGTGGATGGTGCGACGGCGCAGGGGCCGTAGCCAGAGAACGATGCGTTCGACGAGGATGTCGCTGTCGGCGACACCCAGCGTCGCATGTATGTCGGGGCGCAGGGCTGCCGCTGTCTGAGTCGCCCATCGGGCGCAGTTCGCGGGGTTGGACAGGATCTCCAGGACCCGCACGGTCGAGCGGTATAGGCGCGCGCGACGGTGGATCTCGATCGTCGCGCCCCTCGACTCCTGGTTCTGTTCGGTGTCATCGTGTGCCGTGGAGAGGCGGTCGTTGTCGCGCACCATGGCCCACACGCATCCGTGGAGTTGTGTGGTGACCAGACCGGCGGTGACGAGCCGACGGAAGGATTGCTCGGCTTTCCGAAGGCCCGGATCGAAAGGGAGGATGATCTGGGTGTCTGGTTCGGTTCCGGGGCCGATCCACACCATCTGACCCGGGTGTCTCAGGCAGACGTTCTCTCGGTCGTGGGGGATCTGTTCGATCGTCTCACCGGCACTGCACAGGCGGCAGAGGAAGCGTTTCGGGTATCCCCGGGTGGGGTGAGGTTGCGCGTGGCGCTTCATGCGGTCGTAGTGGCCGGCTGGGCGTCCCGCTGTTGCTTCGATCGTTTGGGCGGCAGCCTGTTCGTCTATCCAGACTCGGTGGATGTTGGGTTGGGCTCTGGTGGTCAGCGCTCTCGGCGAAATCGAACGGGATTCCTGCTGCGATGCATTGCCGCCGCGCGTAGGAGCGGGGTGTTTCGAAGTGGTGCCATTTCGGACGTTTCGCCCACGCCTGCACGCTGGTCATGCCGCGTCCACCAAGTCGTCAAGCGTGACGCTGTGCTTGTTGAGGGTGGTGCGCCGGAGTGAGTCGAGAACGCCGAAGAGACGCTCACGAGTCACGATCTCGGAGGTGCGCGATTCGTCTCTTAGGATTGAGGCGACGAGCCGATCCACGATCATCGCCAGGACGGCGAGTTGTCCATTGGCAGCATGAAGGAGCGTGCCGGCGTTCCGCGTGAGAAGGCCATAGGAGTGCCCGCACAGTGGCAGGAAGTTATCGAAGGTGGCAACCCACTTGATCCATTGATCGAGATCGTCTTTCACGATCGGGTCAATCTTGTCGAGTGTGACGAACTCGCAGCGTGCGCTGACTTGTAGGCCGTCGCCTGCGTTGAAGGCTTGATCGAGGTTGATTCCGACCAGGACGACGCTCGCGCAAGACTCGTTTTGGAGAGCTTTGATCACGCTGGAGGGTTCGGTCCCGCCGAGCTTGTGTGCTTCGTCTATGACTAGCAGTTTGGTGCGGTGGCGCTGGAGGGCCTCGACGGCCAGCTTCCGCAGCCGGTCGGTGGCGATCTGTTTGGGGAGGACGATGGTGGGCGCGAGGAACTCGACGATCTGGGCGAGGAGTGCTTTCCCTGTCGAGTGTTCCGTCATCTCTACCCAGACGACTGGAACGTCACCGTCCCGGAGATAGTCGGGATGGAGGGCCGCGTGTTTTCGCTCGACAGACCGAGCCAGCAGGAGAGCGAGTTCGGTCTTGCCGGAAAACATCGGCGCGGAGATCATCAGTCCGCGCCGCGAGTTCTTCAGCCGAGGGTTGATCCGGATGAGGTCCTCGAGGATGCGAGCGCAGACTGTTTGCTCGCGTGTCTTCACTCGCAATGTCAGCCGAAGAAAGTCTTCGCGCGCTTGGTCGTACAGCTCTCGATCTTCGTCACTCAGGTTGGAGTACTGCCGGAAGGAGATCTTTGGTGGGCATGCGGGTTCGGCGTCGAATGCTTCTCGAAGTCCCGCCAGGGTGGTCTTGCGGTCATGGTGGAGAACGAGCGGGCTGATCTTCATTGGTCGAGCTCCTCTGCTTGTGCGAGATCGATGTCGGGGGATGTCCAATCGATGGTGCTGATGTCGATGGGCGTGGCCCATTGACGTAGAGGGATCGGTGTCGTTGTCGTGGGTCCTGGCTCGCTTTGTGCTTCGACCTTGAGTCGCTGCTGCTCCTTCTTGTGCTTGGTGCGCTTGCGTTTGTCTCCTCGCTCGCGGCTCTCGACGTGATCGATCCACTCTCGACGCCGGTCGGGATCGTCGATCGCGGCGTCGGGGTAGCGGGCAAGAAGCTTCATGTCGATCTCGGCGACCATCGGTGCGGTCTTCTCCCGCAGAGCGGTGTCCCAGCACTCGATCCACACGTCTGTCTCCGGGTGACGTACCCATACGGTGTTCGCGTTGTAAGGGTCGAAACTCACCGAGAACTTTCGCGCTTTCGCGGATCCGGGTTCCGCGCCAGTCAGAGAGCGATTACGGAGGTCCTCCAAGTGGGGTGAGTCGTACCGGCGGTTGTGAAGTTCGATCCCCGCTCGACCGATCATCCGGCGCTCGGTGGGCAGCAGAGCGAGATACTCTTCGACTCCGAACGGGATTGGTACTCCGGGGCCCACGGCGAACAGCTCGGCGTACATCTGGTTCGGGGTGAATGTGCGACTTGGGGAGTCCTTCGATTTCAAACCGCGGTGCGGCCTGTTCAAGTAGATGTTCGAGATCCAACTGTCGAGGATGAGGCGAAGCGAATCCAATGTGAGAGTGGGGTCGTCGTGGCGGGCGCGATTAACCACCGAGTTGCCCACAAAGCCAGCCAGCCATGCAGCGAAGTCTGACGAGAGCGTGCCGAAGTTGCGTTCAACGTGTGGCTTCACGGTCGGAGTTCCGCGAGAGGCAAGGTCGATGTGGATTCCGTAGGCCCGGCATGCATCCTTAAACGTGCGGGACCGGAAGTCAGCCCCACCATCGATGGTTATCGATCTGGGGAAGATCCAGGGAAGAGCGAGGGAATCGTCGGTGAGGTAGGAGTTCACCTGTTTCATCAGTGCGACGGGCAACGTGGTTGAACCGGACAACGCCGCTGCCCCTGAGCCGGGGACGGCCTTGCGTCCGATTACAGCCCGAGCGAGCAGGAGCGCGTGGTCGAAGCCGCCTGGGGAGTCCGCGTGGATTGCCCAGGCAAGCGGGACACGACTGGCGACGTCGAGAAGCACGGTGAGCTTCGGGCGGAACGTACTGTTCTCGTCCCAAACGAGAACGTCCAGGTCCGTTGAGTCGATCTCACATCGTTCGCCGAGTTGGTATGCGGCGCCCGAGTAGTACTGACGCTTGGGGCTGTTGTCGGTGTTGCGTCGGGTGGTCGCCTTGCCGAAGCTGTGGCGACCGGCTGCGCGCTCATTGATATACCCCTGCAGCGTACGTTCTTTGATATCGCACAGAGGATCATCGGGGTATGTGTCCTCGAGTGCTCGTCGCACTAAGACAGCGCAACGGCGTTTGCTGCTCGTCGACTTGTCTGTCTGTCGATCGAGGAAGCGATCGATGATCGCGACCAGCCGCGGGTCTGCTCGACTGATCGCGAGTCGTTGCGCACCCTTCCGGTGCATTCGGGCGTTGAGGCCGGCTGCGCCGTCTCGCTGGTAGACCTTCCATAGGAGGTAGAAGGTGCTTTGCGCGCGCCCGAGGGAGGTACCTTTCAGTTCAAGAAGCTTCGCGTCTACTCGTTGCGTCTGGGTCGTCAGTGCTGGGTCGTACTGAGCCCGAGAGGTAGTCGCGAGCGGGCCCATCGGCGCGCCGGTGAAGGCCTCAAGGAGATGCGCTTCCATATCGCACACGTCGGAGGGCCATGCATCTCCATCTGGTCGCAGAGACACAGCGCTGTCGCGTCGAGCCGTGCCCGCGTGGCGCAGGAACTCTTCTACGGACATCAGTAGGTGTCGATCCGGTGCGGTCGCGGACCGGAGCTTCACCTCCAACCCAGGGATGATGTGGACCCAGATCCAGAGCTCACCGTCGATCTCGAAGGAGTCGCCGAGCTTGAGTTTGCGCTCGTCAGCCACGGATCGCCCCCGCTATCGTGTGTCGGGCAGTAGTCAGTATGGCGTTGCTGTTGAAGACCATCGATAGGTCGAGTGCGAGTAGTCGGCGCCACGCCAGGTTGTCCACCCAGGCGCACGCAACGGGTGGGAATTCTGGTGATGCCAGCTCGCATAGTTCTAGTCGAGTCTTGCCATGCCGTGCCGCATCGAGAATCCTGTTCTCGATGTCAGCGGGAGGCCTGCACCGGTCGTGACGTGATGCCGACAACCACTCGACGATGCGAGTCGCGTGAACGCTGTGCCCGGAAAGCACCTCGTATGGCCAACCAAGCGCCGCGGATACCCGGGCCGTCTCATCGAACTGCAGTTGGGCGTAGTCATCGATGCGATCCAGAGGTTTGACGTCCCGGAGGGCATAAGAGCCGTCAGACAACTGCAGCAAGAAGTCGGGCACGTGCCAATGCCCCGCCAGCGGGGACCGCATGCCGAACACTACGCCGAAGGGCTGCGACCACACCTTCTGCACCTGACCGCCAAAATCCAGCCACATGAGTTCGTCGCGCTCGAACTGGGACTCACACCACACATGGGTGCGGGTGCGGCTCCAGAAGTATTCGCTCCCCGTGAAGAAGTGGCTCGCTCCCTTGGAGACGCGAACCTTCATGGGATCGATGACGGACCAATCCAAGCGACCGACGCTCCGATCGACCAGAGCGAACGTGGTGCCATCGGCGTAACCAGTCGGGGAACTGTGGTCCCGCGGCACCCAATGCAGTTCTGAGTCCTTCGAGAACCGTCGTCGAGCGATCAACCGTGCGATCTCAACTGGCTTCATCACCACTCCAAACGGAGGCGAAGTGCCCAAGTAGGCACATCGTTGTCGCCTGCTGACAGGGTTGCGCTGCCAATCCTCGTCACTGGCGCGACACTCCGCTTTACATCGGAATTACTCCGATTTCATCGTGGGTAATCCGATGTAAAGCGGTTACTCCGATCTAAAGATGCAAATGACAAAAACCTATTGACACGGGCATCCGATCGCTCTAACGTACAACCAAATGGTTGCACAACAATCTGAACTCAGCGAAGCGGAGGTCGACCGTGTGTTCCACGCACTGGCGACGGCGACCCGGCGCGACATCGTGCGCCGGACGATCGAGCGCGAGCAGTCCGTCTCCGCCCTCGCGGCCGACTACGACATGTCGTTCGCGGCCGTGCAGAAGCACGTCACCGTCCTCGAAGACGCCGGCCTCATCATCAAGCGCGCCGAGGGACGCGAGCGGCTCGTCCGCGCGAACCCCGAGATGATCGCCAAGGCGCGGGCACTGCTCGCCCGCTACGAAGAGCTCTGGCGCGCACGCGTTGCGCGTCTCGACGACCTGTTCGCCGCCGAGACGCGTTCCGAAGAATCCACGAAGTCCACGCAAGAACCACCTGCTCAAGGAGAATGAAATGCCTGTCATCGACATCAACACCGACACCGAGAACCTGACGATGACCGTCACCGCCGAGTTCGCGGCCCCGATCGAGCGGGTCTGGCACGCGTACAGCGATCCGCGCCAGCTCGAGCGGTTCTGGGGTCCTCCCGGCTGGCCGGCGCGGTTCGAGACCTGGAACCACACCATCGGCGGTCGCGCCGACTACTCGATGAGCGGCCCGCGCGGCGAGACCTCACGCGCGTACTGGGAGTTCCTCGAGATCAACGAGCCCCGCGGCTTCTCAGTGCTCGACGGATTCCGCGACGACGACGGAAACCCCACCGCCGACCTGCCCGCCATGCGCATGGACTTCACGTTCGAGTCCGCCGGCGAGGGCACCCGCATGGTCACCTCCAGTCGATTCGACTCGCTCGAGGCTCTGCAGCAGGTGATCGACATGGGCGTCATCGAGGGCACCCGCATGGCCATGGCGCAGATCGACGCCGTGCTGCGCGACCTGCGCGAGTACGCCCAGGGCAAGGGCACTCGCGTCGAGGAGCTCGACGACACGCACGTGCGCATCACCCGGCTGGTCGATGGGCCGCTCGATCTGGTGTGGCGCGCCTACACCGAGCCCGAGCTGATCAAGAAGTGGATGCTCGGACCCGACGGATGGGAGATGACCGAGTGCGAGGTCGGTCTCAAGACGGGTGACCGCTACCGCAACTCGTGGGCCCCCGTCGGCGACACCGAGGGCGAGGCGTTCGGCTTCGAGGGCGAGATGCTGCTGGTCGAGCCGCCGCGCCGTGCCGTGTCGAATGAGCGGATGCAGGGCACCGACGGCCCCGACGTGCTCAACGACGTCAACTTCTATGAGGAGGACGGCGCGACGCTGATCACGGTGCTGATGGAGTTCCCCGACAAGGACACCCGCGACATGATCCTCGGCACCGGCATGGCCGACGGCATGGAGGAGTCGTACAAGCGGCTCGAGCGCGAGGTGCTCGCCGCCTGACGCACAGAACTCCGGAGGAACCGGCCGATTCCGTCAGGTATCGGCCGGTTCCTCGTGTGCGGTGTCAGATTCTTCGGAGTTGTGTGCAGGATCCGGCGAGCACCCACCCGCGGGGCACGGTCAGGTCATGACCAGACGTCAC
The DNA here is from genome assembly GCF_037204185.1 of Microbacterium bandirmense. Taxonomy (NCBI): domain Bacteria; kingdom Bacillati; phylum Actinomycetota; class Actinomycetes; order Micrococcales; family Microbacteriaceae; genus Microbacterium; species Microbacterium bandirmense. The sequence goes on from NZ_JBBDGM010000017.1 coordinate 71,158, forward strand.
CGCAGGCCCGCACCTAGGGTGGATGGATGATCGATTGGACTTCGTGGATCGGAACCATCGTCGCCATCGGGATCGCGGTCGCCGTCGCGCTGGCGGCCGTGCTGGCCCTGCGGCTGATCGCACGGCTGCTGAGTCGCCGCGTGTCATGGATGCGTGACCTCGATCGGCGGGTGCGGCGCGCGTGGTCGGCGTTCTGCATCGTGATGGCGGTGTGGATCGCGGGCGCCGTGACGGCACCGGGCCGCGAACCCTGGTGGCCGGTCGTGTCGCACGCCCTGTTGATCGCCGCGATCCTCACGGCGGCGTGGCTGCTCGCCGCGCTGGTCGCATTCGGATTCGAGGGGCTGCTCAACCGCGAGAAGGTGACGTTCACGGGCGCGAACCTGCGTCGCCGTCGTACGCAGATCCTCGTCATCCAGCGCCTCACCCTGGTGCTGATCGGCGTGGTCGCCGTCGGCGCGGCGCTGTTCTCGTTCCCCGCGCTGCGCATCGTCGGAACGAGCCTGCTGGCATCCGCCGGAATCGTCAGCGTCATCGCGGGCCTCGCGGCGCAGTCGATCTTCGGCAACCTCATCGCCGGCGTGCAGATCGCGTTCACCGACGCGATCCGCGTCGGCGACGTCGTCGTCATCGAGGGCGAATGGGGTCACATCGGCGAGATCAACCTGTCGTACGTGGTCGTCTACATCTGGGACGAGCGACGCCTGGTGATCCCGTGCAGTTACTTCACGACCAACCCCATCGAGACCTGGACGCGAAAGTCGGATGCCATCCTGGGTACGGTCTACATGGACCTCGACTGGCGGGTGCCGATGGATGAGGTGCGCGCGAAGTTCCAGGAGATCATCGAGGCGTCGGATGCCTGGGATCGCCGCAGCTCGAGCGTGTACGTCACGGACTCGCAGGGCGGTCATGTGACGGTGCGCTTCGTGATGTCGTCGGAGGACTCCGACGATCAGTGGGTGCTGCGCTGCGAGGTGCGCGAGAAGATGATGGCCTGGCTGCAGCAGGAGCACCCCGAGGCACTGCCTCGCACCCGCGTCGCCGTCGACAGCTGACCCGGCGTCCCGTCCACGAGGCCGTGACCTTGCTTCCGCCGAGTGTGCGTTATACGTCACTTGGCGCTTGTGTGCGTTATAAGTCACATTATAACTTGTGCGTTATAAGTCACTAGTGAGGTCGACATGGAAGTACGCGCTGCATCCGACTTCGGTGCGCTCGTCGCTGAGCGCCGCGAGGTTCTGAATCTGTCCCAGGCTGAGCTCGCGCGCCGTGCCGGCGTCACACGCGAGTGGGTCGTGCGACTAGAGAACGGCTCCACCGCCGTCACGCTCTTTCGGCTCATGCGGGTCCTTCGGGAGCTCAATCTCGTCGTGGACGTCAGCGAGGTCGACGATGGCGAGTGAACTGTTCGCGTACCTCGACGGCCAAGCGGTCGGCGTCGTCGAGCAGTCGGCAGGCGGTGCACTGTCTTTCACCTATGATGACGACTTTAGACGCCGGCGCGACGCGACCCCGCTTTCACTTTCCATGCCTCTTGTGCGTGCCGGGCACAAGAACAAGCCGGTCCGCGCCTTCCTGCAGGGGTTGCTTCCTGACAGTCCGGGACGGCTCACCGAACTTGCGCGTGAGCATCGCGTCAGTGCCAACAATCCTTTCGCTCTGCTTTCATACTCAGGTCGTGATGCGGCGGGTGCGGTGCAACTGCTTCCACCTGGCGAGGCGAGCGCTGATGCGGCCGAACGTCAAGGCGCGGTGAGAGAACTCTCCGACACTGACTTCGCGGAGCTCGTGGCAGATGTTGTGCGCAATGGCGACACGTGGGGGAGGCGCACGAGTGACGCACGCTGGAGTCTTCCCGGCGCGCAGCCCAAAGTCGCTCTGTTCCGCACCCACGATGGGCGGTGGGCGGTGCCGCAGGACTCCACGCCGACCACGCACATCCTCAAGCCCGCGGTCGCGCCGTATCCGGACCATCACATCAATGAGTTCATGACGATGGCCGCGGCGCGCGCATTGCGGCTTCGCGTCGCTGACGACTTCTTGGTTACCACCGAACGTGGCGACGCGGTGTTCGTTTCCACACGCTACGACCGACGGGTCGAAGAGGGACGCTGGCATCGTCTGCACCAGGAAGACCTATGTCAGGCGCTGAGCGTGCCACCGGACATGAAATATCAGTCAGATGGCGGACCGGGTGTCGCAGCGATCGCCCGGCTCATCAGCTCCTTGCCTGATGCCGAAGATCGTCGAGGCAACGCGAGACGGTTCTACGAGGCTCTTGTGTTCTCGGTGGCGTCGCTCGGCACCGATGCGCACGCGAAGAACTACTCGCTTCTGCTGCGGCGGGATCGTGCCACGCTCGCCCCGCTCTATGACCTCGCCAGCTACGCTCCGTACCTTTCCGCCGGCAGTGCGGTCCCAAAGCTCGCGATGTCGATCGACGAGGAATACAGCGTCGGGCGCATCGGACTGGATGCACTGGTCGCGACAGCGAGGCGGCTCGGAATCGATCGGGATTGGGCTGAAGCGCGTGCGCGTGAGATCACGGGCGGCGTCGTAGGCGCCTACGCGTCCGCGGCGGACGCGGTGCGAGCGCAGCTCGGCAACAGTCCATTCGTCGGGCGGATGCTCGACTGCATCGATGAGTACGCGTCCTCACGCAACTGGAGTACGTGA